>LFSA01000024.1:17534-55996 GCA_001512635.1 Pelotomaculum sp. DTU098
AGATTTCTCTCCCTCCTGTTCCGGATAAGGGCATAGTTCTTTTAAGCAACAGTCGCCGCAGGCAGGTTTCCTTGCCCTGCAGGTATTCCGGCCGTGGGCGATTAACAGGTGGTGAGCGTCCATTCTCTGATGCGGCTCAAGGTATTTCACTAAATCCTCTTCGACCTTTTCGGGATGCCTGGCCCTGGACAGGCCCAGCCGCCGGGCCACACGGTAAACATGGGTGTCCACAGGGAGCGCGCTGCCACCGTAAGCAATCCCGAATACTACCCCGGCAGTCTTCCGGCCTACACCCGGTAAAGCCTGAAGCTCCTCCCTGGTCCCCGGTACCTGACCATCATGAAGTTCCAGGATCTTACGGGATGCTTCCACAATATACTTGCTTTTACTTCGATACAGCCCGCAGCCCTTGATCTCCCTGGCCAGCTCTTCCGGAGTCAATTCCGCAAAGTCCCTGGGAGTCTTGTATTTTTTAAACAGGGAGCTGGTGATCTTGTTTACCTGCCGGTCCGTGCACTGGGCAGACAGAATCGCGGCTACCAGGAGTTCAAAGGGGTTGTTAAATTTCAAAGCAGTACCGGCTCCGGGGTAGGCTTGTCTAAGGGTTTCAATTATTCTGGCCGCTTTTTCTTTTTTATCTTCAATTTTAAAAATAAATAACCTCCTTTGGAACAGGGTATTATCTATTGTTTTATCAGTTTTTCGTTACAGTTTTTAGGTTTCCTTCCTTATCAGTTTTTTACCAGGTTTTTCATTTATTGAAGTTTGCAAATTTGATTTGAAGTAAATAAACCTTTTTGGTCCGGGCAATAATAAAAAAAGATTTTTCGGGTAGTTTCAATTATAACCGTTTTTTCTCTGGTTAATCTTTTTACCTTTGAGAGGGGGACCTAACTCTATGAATGTGTTGTTGCCATTGTTATTATTGGCATTTATAGTGATCGCAGCAGCGGGTATTTTTTTGTTGGCTTTAAAACGCGGGCGGGCTTCACGAAAAACTAATTTTGAAGCCGTTCCCCGTACTTTATTCCAGTCAGAAACCGCTCAAGAACCCTGCATCCATATCCCAGCCCCTACAATGCCTCCAAAGCAGGCTGACCAGGAACCACAGCTCCCGCATCGCTACGGAGTCGACCGGCTGGCTTTAATGGCCCGGGACCCGCACTGGCTTTACGCCTACTGGGAGATTACCGCCACAAAACAAGAGGAATTTAACACAGTTTACGGGCCTGATGCCTGGTCCTCCACCAGACCTGTTTTGAGGGTTTATGACGTTACCGGTGTGGATTTTGATGGTACCAACGCCAAGAGTTATGTTGATATACATGTGGATGAACATGCAGATAACTGGCACATTCAGGTTGGACAGCCCGACCGTTCTTTTTGTGTAGATTTGGGTCGTATGTTTCAGAACGGTCACTTTGTAACCCTCTTAAGATCAAATATCGTTACCACACCCCGGGCATCTCTGTCGGACCGCCTGGACGAGGAATGGATGTGGATTGAAGGACTTTACCGCTCCATCGGCAGGTTCAGGTACGGCGCCAGCTCACCTATGATTGTTGAAGAACTGGCCATACGGGCAGGTAAACTACCCCTGGAGGTCAGTTCACCCGGCATTTGGAATCCGCAACAAGAATAAACCGGGAATTTATGGATAATTTGAAAGGGGTTTATTATGGCCATAGGATACCTTTGTTTAGTACTCCATGCTCACCTTCCCTACGTAAGGCATCCCGAGCATGAGCATTTCCTGGAAGAAAGATGGCTTTACGAGGCCATTACAGAAACTTATATCCCTCTAATTCAGGTTTTTGACCGCCTGCTGGAGGATAACGTCCCATTTAGATTGACAATGACGCTGTCCCCCACCCTCATATCTATGCTCACCGATCAGCTTTTGCAAGATCGCTATGCAAAGCACCTGTCCAAGTTGATTGAACTGGCCCACAAAGAAGAGGGGCGCACCTACGGCAGCCCCTTTCACGAGTCTGCTCTGATGTATAAGAAGCGCTTTCATGAGGCCATGTTCGTCTTTAATGAGCGTTATCAGCGCAATCTTGTTACTGCCTTTAAAAAATTCCAGGACGCCGGGAGACTGGAAATTATCACCTGTGCTGCCACCCACGGCTACCTCCCGCTGATGCTGCTGCACCCTGAGGCGGTGCGGGCCCAGATCAGGGTAGCTGTGGAACATTACCGAAAACACCTGGGGTGTTCCCCCCAGGGGATCTGGCTGCCTGAATGCGCCTATGCTCCGGGCGTGGACGGAATCCTAAAAGAAAACGGCCTGAAATACTTTTTTACCGACACCCACGGCATTCTTTACGCTTCGCACAGACCCCGCTACGGGATCTTTGCGCCAATCTTCTGTCCAACCGGGGTAGCCGCCTTCGGCCGTGACGTTGAGTCCTCCAAGCAGGTCTGGAGCGCCATAGAAGGCTACCCGGGAGACTATAACTACCGGGAATTCTACCGGGACATAGGACACGACCTTGATTATGAATACATCAAGGACTATATCCACCCGGACGGAATCCGGATCCATACAGGGATCAAGTACTATAAAATTACAGGCAAAGTGGATTTGAGTCAAAAAGAACCTTATAATCCCGGGGCTGCCCTGGCGAAGGCTGCTGAACACGCCGGCAACTTCATGTTCAACCGCCAGCACCAGATTAAATACCTGGCCAGCCTGATGGACCGCCAGCCTTTAATTGTAGCACCCTATGATGCTGAGCTCTTCGGTCACTGGTGGTATGAGGGGCCGGCCTGGCTGGAGTATCTAATCCGCAAGATTGCCTTTGATCAGGATGACATCGAATTGATCACCCCCAGCGATTACCTGAAACGCTATCCCTGCAACCAGGTGGCTATTCCCTGTTCCTCCAGCTGGGGCAACAAAGGGTATCACGAAGTCTGGCTCTGCGGGGCGAACGACTGGATTTACCGGCACCTGCACATAGCGGCAGAAAGGATGACGTCTCTGGCCAACCGCCACCTTCACGCCGGCGGGCTGCTGCGCCGGGCCTTGAATCAGGCGGCCCGGGAACTGCTGCTGGCCCAAAGCAGCGACTGGGCTTTTATCATGAGTACGGGTACCATGGTGCAATACGCGGTGAGGAGGACCAAGGTCCATCTGGATAATTTCCTGCGCCTGTACGACCAGATTGAAAACAACCGCATCGACGAAGGGTTTGTAAGTCACCTGGAATATCGCAACAATATTTTCCCGGACCTCGACTACAGCTGGTACCGGACCCCGGTTCAAGAAACAAGGGCGGCGGTATAGCAGTGCGGTATAAAAGTTAGTCTGAGGAATTAAATTCCTCAGACTAACTTTTGTTGTATTATTTGCTGTTCAGTTAGTTTTCATTTTTTTCTACCATTATTTTCAGGGCTATGGCACGGCCAATGGCCAGCCAACCATCTCCGCTGGAAACAATCAGCGGACTACCGCAGTCATTTCTGATTACCCTGAGTATGCTGCCGGGAAACAGGCCCATCTTCGTTAGACGCCGTTTCAAACTCCAGCCTCCGCAGAATTCTTTACATCAGGGCATGCCGACCGCTCTGCACAAAGACCAGGGGTATAGCTTTACCGTTCATGCCCGGACAACACCTCCACTAAGATGTTACTTGCTTCTTCCTTCCTGAGGCTTAATCTGTAACCTTTAACCAGTACCTCCATGGGATCACCCAGCGGGGCAACACCCTTAACGCTTATTTGCTTCCCCGGAGTAAGACCCATTTCCAGAATACGGCGGCGAACAGGACCCTTTGCCGTAATGCCAATAACCCTGCCGTACTCCCCCGGTTTTAAGTGGCTGAGCGTCTCAGCACCGTCCCTTTTCACCATCCCTACCTTCCCTTTTTTATTATTTAATGAAAATGATTATCAATATCATTATCATCAAGGGTAACCCAATTTATCCTGCCTGTCAAGGAGTTTTCTCCTGTTTTCTTATTTGTTTAATACGGTTTCTTGCGGAGGCAATCAATGGCCTTCTAATCAGGATGAACTAATGGACCTGTTCCCATGCTCATTAAGAGCTTTGGTTGATCAATCTCATAAATTAAGAAAAACTTCGGACCGGAGGCCCGAAGTTTTTGTCTAAAATAAGTTTTTTACTTATTATGAAAACAGAAAGGCTTTTCTAAAACACTAATCCCTTTCAGGTTTTAGCTCCAGCGATTTTGCTGATTTTATCGATATAGAAATCCGTAAGGGACTCTGCAATTTCCATGGTGCTGCCCTCGCTGAACACCCGGCAGACCGGCTCATCGGGGTCGGGAAGCACCAGGGCCCAGCCATCCCGGTGATAGACCTTGACCCCGTCCAGCAACTCCAGGCGGCTGGCCGGAGGATCCTGAATCAAGCTCCTGATTACCCTGCCCTTGGACTCCCAGGGCACGGGAACCTCCCTCCTGTCCATAAAGAAGGAGGGGATTTCAGCAACCAGCGTGGAAAGGGTTGCCCGGTTCCGGGCCATATAATCCAGTACCCTGGCCAGGGCAGAAAGGGCGTCAAAGTGCAGGAAAAACCGGGAGATACCGCTGACTCCCTCCAAACCCGGTTGATTATTGGGATCCATGACTTTTTCCAGGAAATCCTGCAGGGCAGTTTTGGTTCGCACGACCCTGCCCCGGTAACGTTCGGCCAGCGTCTCAATAGCCCTGGGCGCAGTGACCGGTACAACAACCGTCCCTCCCTGCCCCTTCAGGATAATCAAGGCCAAGAGGGCTGTGAGCATTTCATCCTGGATGATTTGCCCCTTCTCGTCAATCATGATCAGACGGTCGGCGTTGGGGTCAAGTACAGCTCCGGCAGCGGCGCCGCTCTCCACCACCGCCCGGGCCAGGGAAGGCAGCACTTCCTGGCGGGAAGACCAGCTGCGGTAGCCAGGATGTTCTTCTGAACCATAGCTTTCCAGGACAAGCCCCAGTTCCCGGCAGAGGGAACGGGCGAATTTGTCCAGATTCGAATGGTCGTAGCACAGCACCAGCTTAAACCGGGCTTCCCTCAACACACCCGGGCTGAGATCCCCGCAGATGGCAGAAATATACCTGTCTGCGATTCCGTGTGCATCAACCGGCTTCTTGATCCGGCCGGTATCAGCCCGCAGAAAATCTTCCCGGGCCAGGGCGTTCTCAATTTTACGTTCCTGCCCCCTGGAAATATTACCACCCTGAGAGTTGCTAAAAACCAGAACAACCTTATCCGTACTCAGGGGCGAGATTTTTACATGCACTCCTCCCTTGCAGTCCAGAGCGCGCACTCCGTAGCGGTGTACCGGCGTAATACAGGTTCCCAGGTCCAGCACCTCGGCCCCGGAGGACTGCATGCCGCTGGCAACCGCTTCTTTAATCATTTGCGAAGCGCTATAGCTGTCACAGCTGACGGCAAGACGCGCTTCCGGACCGTTGACAGAGGCGAAGGCAGCACCGGCCCTGGCAGCAAATTCCGGGGTTATTTCCACGTTAACCAGGCCGGAAATACCTTCAAAACCAAATATTTTTTTAGGTGCGCAGGTACCCCAGATCAGGCTCTGCTGCACAGTAACCCCTTTTTCCACCAGCTTGTTGGGCCACAGTTTAATATCGGGCTTTATGACAGAGTTTTCCCGGATAATGGAACTATCTCCCACCACAGCCCCCTCGTAAATCCCTGCACCGGCCTCTACCCGCGCCCGGCTGCACAGGACTGCACCCCTCAAGGCAGCCCCTGTCCCAACATAAACATTATCCCAGAGGACGCTTCTCTTGAGGGAAGCCCTTTCCTGAATCAGGCAACCGCTTCCGAGGACTGTGTAAGGTTCGAGCCGGGCCTTGTTCCCTACCCGGCAATTGGCGCCAATAAACACCGGGCCTGTGATTAAAGCGTCGGGATCCACAAAGGCGCTATCCTCCACCCAGACCCCGGGTGAAATTTCTGTTCCCGGGACCTTAATCCGGACCTTTCCGGCAAGGGCATCGTGGTGTGCCTCCAGGTACTGCTGAAGGTTGCCGATATCGCACCAGTAGCCCGGCAGGTCCAGGCCGAATAAAGGTTTCTTTTCTTTTAACAGAAGTGGGAAGAGGTCCTTGCTGAAGTCGAACATCCGGCCCGGTGGGATATAATCCAGGACTTCCGGTTCCAAAATATAGATGCCGGTATTGACCGTATCGCTGAAGACCTCGCCCCAGCCCGGCTTCTCTAAAAACTGGGTGATTCTGCCGTCTTCACCGGTAATCACAACACCGTACTCCAGCGGGCACTCCACCCGGGTTAAAACCAGCGTAGCCAGGGCGCACTGTCTTTTGTGAAACTCAACAGCCCTGGACAGATCCAGATCGGTCAGGGCATCCCCGCTGATGACCAGGAAGGTTTCGTCCAGAAAATCCGCCGCATTCTTAACGCTGCCTGCCGTACCTAGAGGTGTCTCTTCCACATAATAGCGTAAATTGACCCCATACTCCGCTCCGTTGCCGAAATAGTCCCGGATAGCTTCCGGCTGGTACTGAAGCGTTACGCCGATATCTGTTAAATGATGCTCCTTTAACAATTCGACAATATGCTCCATAACCGGCCGGTTTAATACCGGCACCATCGGCTTGGGCCGGCCACAGGTAAGGGGCCTCAGGCGTGAACCCTCGCCTCCGGCCATGATAATTGCCTTCATTTCCAACCTCCGTTTCCTAACCTGATAACATCTTTCCTTTTATGAAGGTATGCCCCTTTTACCCCGGCTAGACCGGGCAAGCTGCCTGCGTTTCTGTCTTAGTAACGTCAGGCAACAACCATGCTTCCCGGCTCTAACTAGCTATACCTGGCCAGCAGGCGGTTAAACCGCCCGAAGAAACCGCTTTGCCTCTCCTCGGAGAACCACGGAGTGCTGCGGTGGGCTTCCCAGACCTCCCGGTACACAGAAGCTGTCTTACGGGCGATTGCTTTCCAGTTGAATTCTTCTGTAACCTTACGGTAAGCCTCTTCTCTCAGTGACTCACCCAGCTGGGGCTGTCTCAGGAGAGCCAGGATGTTTTGGGCCAGGGAATGGCTGTTACCGGTATTCGCTTTGAGTCCGTCTACGCCGTGTCTGACTATTTCACTGATACCTCCGCAGTCGGAAACCACAACCGGCGTCCTGGCAGCCATAGCTTCCAGCGCCACGATGCCGAAGGGCTCGTACAAACTGGGAAAGACTGCTACGTCCGCCCAACTGTAAAGGCTGTTTCTGACTTCATCAGATATGTACCCTGTAAAATAGACCCTATTGGCAATTCCCAGAGCTGACGCTTGATTCTTTAAGGCATCCAGATAGGGACCTTTGCCTGCGATAATAAATTTTGCCTGGGGATAGTGAGCGAGAATTTCAGGGGCGGCATCCAGGAGCACCTGGACACCCTTTTCCTGAACCATTCTTCCCACATAAAAAATAATTTTCTCGTCCGGCGCAGCATAGTCGCTGCGACGCGCATTTTTACTCAGTGTTTTGAAGTTACCGGGAGCAACACCGTTGGGAATGACAGCAATTTTGTCCTGGGGCAGCTGGAAGACGCGCTTCACCTCGTCCTCCATAAAGTGGCTGCAGCAGATTACCCGCCAGGCCTCATAGGTCAGCCACCATTCGATGTCGCTGATATGTCTCTGGGTGTCATTGTGCAGACCGTTATTGCGGCCGTATTCTGTGGCATGGATAGTGACCACAAGCGGCAGCCGTCCAGCGTGCTTGATGGCCCTGGCGGCGTATGCCACCAGCCAGTCATGGGCATGCAGGATTTGAAAGTCATAGTTACTGGCCATGAGGGGTATGGCTTTCTCCAGCAGGGCCACATTGAACTGGGCCACCCAGGTCACAAAGTCCGGAGATGATACCCTGTAGGGCTCGACCCGGTGTACCTTTACCCCGTTAATCTCTTCAAAATGGGGCGCTCCCATCCCCCCCGAGGTAATCAGGTGAATATCCACCCCGATGGACGCCAGGGCATTGGTGAGATCATAGACATGCCGGGCAAGCCCACCAACGCTTTTCGGCGGGTATTCCCAGGACAGCATTAATACTCTCATGGATCAATGTCCCCTTCCTGCTTTAACAAAGTAATTAGATAAGAGCCATAAACCAAAAAACTCTTTTTCTAAGAACCTAAATCAGTACATAGAGAACAATGCAAAGGGTATTTATATTTATTTAAAAAAATCCCCACCGGGCTAACAGCGGGGATTGACCTTTTAGTAGCGTTGGCTCCCGTTATGAATTTGAAAGCTCCAGTTGACATTATTGTTATTGTCCCAGTTATTGGCATCGTCCCTGAAACACATATTGAAGCGTCCTTCTTGCTCCGGCATCACGACACTGCCTACCCAGCCCCAGCCGGTTTTCTCCATTCGCAATTCTGAAACATTTCGCCAGTTGTCATGCCTTCCGAAACCGTAATGCAGGTATACCTGTCCCTGGCCTTCCCGTCCCAGTATTCCATTATAAAGTACAGTTACTTCCTCGCCGGCTGTTATGGGCACAGGATCCACCACAACGCCATCGGGCCGTTCAGCCTCATGCATGGCCTTCAGCCGGGCATGGCTATCCCCGAACCTGCTCCGGTTCGCCAAAATACCCACCTCCCAGAAAAATAGCATTAAGTTTTCGTCTACCCTAGTATGGTTGGAAGGGAAACGTTTTATGCACTCTGCTCCCGTATATTGCATGATTTTGCCTCAAAGGGGAAATTACAACAGTTAGGCCCATATTAACGGCATTATGAACAGGTATTAATTTCTTATTGTCGAATTGTTCAGATATCAGGCTTTAAGCTTAAGGGAGGGGGTGTAGTTTTGAAAAAACTTGGCTTATCTGCTCAGGAACTGTTTGAGATCGGATATCAAGAATACCTGAATACCAGCAACAATTTCGTCGGTAAGATATTTGAAAACAGTGAATTATTTAATAACGCGGCCATATTAAAGAGCTCGCTGGAGAGTGCCACCAATGAAGCTCTGTTGAGGGCTATATCTGAAATGATTGCCAGGAATAATGAATCCTTGAGGGATTCACTGGCCGGGATAGGCATACTTTCCGGGGATTAGGTTTTCAGGCTGGAGCACAAAAAACACGGCGGGTCTTAAAAATCCTGCCGTGTTCTCTTCTTTATACATGACTATCTATGTCATCTCGTTTAATGAAAATTAGAGCAGCAGCTGGTGGTCACCCGGCACGCCCCGTACAGATACCGGTGTGCGGAATTACAGCACCGGGCTCCTAACCCGGGGCAAAGGTGGATAAGTTGACCAGGGTGCTGCCGTCCTTTGACTGCCGCCGTTCAAACCTACCCTTACCACTTTTTACCCTCTGTCCATGGCCTCGATGATTGCGTCGGCCATTTCGCTGGTGCCGGCGCTGCCGCCAAGGTCGTAAGTGAGGCTCTTCTTTTCTTCCAGAACCCTGATTACGGCCTCCATAATCCGGTCCGCTGCAGCCATCTCGTTCAGGTGCCTCAGCATAAGCACGCCGGAGAGGATGGTTGCCAGGGGATTAACCCTGTTTTTGCCAGCATGGCGGGGGGCGCTGCCGTGCACCGGCTCGAAGACCGCAACGTCGTCACCTATGTTGGCCCCTGGCGCTACCCCCAGGCCGCCCACCAGGCCGGCGCAGAGGTCGGAAACAATATCGCCGTAGAGATTGGGCAAAAGCAGCACATCGTAAAGTTCAGGGGTCTGAACAAGCTTCATGCACATGGCGTCCACGATCATATCGTCAAAGGCGATTTCCGGGTATTCCTCCGCAACCTGCCGGGCGCACTCCAGAAAAAGCCCGTCAGTTAGCTTCATGATATTGGCCTTGTGGACGACAGTTACCCTTTTGCGCCCCTGGCGCCTGGCCAGTTCAAAGGCAAAGCGGGCAATCCTGGTGGACGCCTCCCGGGTGATAATCTTGATGCTTTCAGCCGCGTTTTTGCCTACCCGGTGCTCAATCCCGGCGTAGAGGTCCTCGGTATTTTCCCGTACTACGATCAGGTCCACCCCGCTGTAGCGGGTTTCAACCCCCGGCAGGTTTTTAGCCGGGCGCACGTTGGCGTAAAGGTCCAGTTCCTGGCGCAGGGTCACGTTTACACTGCGGAATCCCTTTCCCACCGGTGTGGTCAGGGGGCCTTTCAGGGCTACCCTGTTTTTTCTGATGGAATCCAGCACATACTGGGGCAGCGGTGTACCGTACTGCGGAATCAGGGCCTCTCCGGCCTCCACGACTTCCCATTCGATAGGAACGCCGGAGGCATCGATGACCCTCCGGGAAGCTTCCACAATTTGCGGTCCAACCCCGTCTCCGGGGATCAGGGTAATCCTGTAAGACATAAGTAGACCTCCCAGAGTTATTATTCTAATAGTTGCCATTAACCTGAAGACCATGCCGCCGCGCAATGCCGTGCATCATCCAGGTAAAGGCCCGGGTATGGCTTTGCATAGCTTTTAGTTAAGCACAGGTCCACGGCAATAACCAGCCTGCAGGTAAGCTAACGCCAGCAATGGATTTTAGGGGAGTAAGCTATCTGACAGGCAGGCCGGCAGAGCCGCGCCGGCCCTCAATCAAAGTTAAACCCGCCGTATTTCCTGAAATGCGGGGCCAAACCGCCGTCCTTCAGGATTTTAATCATCACCGCCGGCAAGGGCTTAACCGGGATGACCGTACCCTTAGACCTGTTGTTGATCACGCCCGCCTCCAGATCAACGGAGAGTTCGTCCCCCGCCTCAATTTGATCGGTGTCGCACTCCACCACGGGAAGCCCTGTATTAATGGCGTTGCGGTAAAAAATCCGGGCAAAGGACTTGGCCAGGACCGCACCTACACCGGCGTACTTAATGGCCAGCGGCGCCTGTTCCCTGGAGGATCCGCAGCCAAAATTTCTACCGGCGACAATGAAATCACCAGGGGCGACCTTATGGTAAAAGCCGGGTTCCAGGTCCTCCATCACGTGTTTGGCCAGTTCCTTCATATCCAGGGTCTTGAATTTGTATTTGCCGGAAATAATGTAGTCGGTATTAACATCGTCACCAAATCTGTGGGCCTTACCTTTAAAATGCATTTAAAACACCTCCTCGTCCCGGTTATTATTTATGAAAAGCCGCTGCATTCAGACCTGCCGCACAGCACCTTTAGAGCTGTTTCCAGGCTTTAAGCCCAAGGGCGCCGGATTATGCCTACAGGGACTAAAAAGCGCAAATGATTTTTATGGTCATTTCTACCATTCAATGGAAAAATATTCTCATGAATCTGAATATTTTCTTTATTAAAAAACCGTCCCCAATGCTAGGCCGAAAACAACTCATCTATAAACTCCCGGGGATCGGTGATTTTGCCGGTCACGGCGCTGGCGGCTACGGTTGCGGGCGAAGCCAGGTAAATCTCGGCGTTGGAGTTGCCCATTCTTCCCTTAAAATTACGGTTGGCGGTGGAGATAACCCTTTCTCCGTCCGACGGTACACCGTTGTGGGTACCAACACAGGGCCCGCAGCCCGGTGTCACCATCGCCGCCCCGGCTTCCACCAGGGTCTGAATAATACCTTCGGCCATGGCGTCAAGTAACACCCTGCGGGAGGAAGGGGCCACAATGAGGCGGACGTCCCGGTGGATTTTGCGGCCTTTCAGGATCCCGGCGGCAATGTGCAGGTCTTCCAAACGCCCGTTGGTGCAGGTGCCGATAAAGGCCTGCTGGACAGGTCTTCCCGCCACCTCGCCTACCGGAACAACGTTGTCCACCCGGTGGGGTCTGGCCACCTGGGGCTCCAGCTTTGCGGCGTCGCATTCCAGAACCCGGGCGTATTCTGCGTCTGGGTCGGCGGTCACCGGTGTGAATTTCCGGCTGGTAAAGCGCCGCAGCCAGGCGAAGGTTTTAGCGTCGGCCTCCATGAGGCCGGCCTTGGCTCCCATCTCGATAGCCATGTTGGAAATAGTAAAGCGAGCCTCCTGGGATAGGGCACTAATGGCTTCGCCGCTAAATTCCACAGCCATGTAAGTAGCTCCGTCGGCGCTAACCCACCCAATCAGGTGCAGGATCAGATCCTTGGAGAAAACACCGGGGGGCAGAACACCGTTGCAGACAAACTTGATTGTCCCGGGGACTTTGAACCACATTTTTCCGGAAATCAGCCCGCCGGCCAGGTCTGTGGAGCCCACCCCCGTGGAGAAAGCATTCAGCGCCCCGTAGGTACAGGTATGAGAATCAGCCCCGATAACAAGGCTGCCCGGTCCAACCATGCCGCTCTCGGGGAGCAGCTGGTGGCAGACGCCTTCACCTATGTCGTAGAGTTTAAAACCCTTTTCCCTGCTAAACTCCCTCATCAGCTTATGCAGCGCGGAAACACCCTCGTTAGGGCTGGGGGCGCTGTGGTCGATGACAAAGGCTACGCGCTCCCGGTCAAAAACATCTTTACCACCCAGCTCAGCAAAGGCCCGGATGGCCAGGGGGGCAGTTCCATCCTGAGCCATGACATAATCAAGCTCAGCCACCACAATCTCGCCGGCACGGGCTTCCTGTCCGCTGTGGCTGGACAATATTTTCTCAACGATGGTTTGCCCCAACCTCAATCCCTCTTTCCAAAGTAATCTTCGTAAATATAGACAATTTCCTTGTCAAACAGCGGGCGCTTGAGCGAAATGGTTGCAGCACGGATTTTGGGCAAAAGCTCCTGGGCCTGGTGATCGGTAAGAGTTTTACCGAATTCAGCAAACTTGGCCTTCAGGGAAGCTGTTCCGGAGTGTTTGCCGATCACAATCTGGCGCATCAGGCCCACCTCTTCGGGCTGGAAGGCTTCATAGGTGGAAGGATCCTTAACCACCCCGTCAGCGTGAATCCCGGCCTCGTGGGCAAACATGTTGGAGCCCACAATGGCTTTCCAGGCAGGGAGCTCCCGGCCGGAAGCCCGTGAGACATACTCTGCAACCTCCACAAACATCTCTGTTTTAAATCCCAGGTCAATGTTATAAAGGTGTTTTAAGGCCATAACTACTTCTTCCAAAGCAGCGTTGCCGGCCCGCTCACCCAGACCAATGACCGTCACCCCCACATGGCTGGCGCCTGCCCGGATCCCCGCCAGGGCGTTGGCCGTGGCCATCCCGAAATCATTGTGGGTATGCATTTCAATATTGATATCCACTGCTTCTTTAATCTTTTTTATGGTTTCGTAAATTGTAAAGGGCTCCATAATCCCCACGGTATCACAGTAACGCAGGCGATCCGCGCCGGCTTCCTTGGCGGCCCGGGCGAACTCAATCAAGAAATCGATGTCTGTGCGGGAGGCGTCTTCCGCGTTGACTGAAATCTCCATTCCTTCCCTCTTGGCAAATTCGGTGGCCTTGACCATTTGCTCCAGGACCCATTCGCGGGTTGCTTTCAATTTATGCTTGATATGAATATCCGAGGTGGAAATAGATATGGCCACTGCATCGACCCCGCAGTCCAAAGATGCTTCGATATCCTTGATTACAGGGCGGTTCCAGCCCATTATGCTGGCTTTTAGCCCGGCCTTGCAGATTGCCCGGATCGCTCTTTTTTCATCTCCGCCCATAACCGGTATACCGGCCTCGATCTGGTGCACACCGATCTCGTCCAAAAACTTTGCTATCCTGACTTTTTCGCGGTTAGCGAATACGACCCCCGCCGTCTGTTCACCGTCTCTCAGAGTAGTGTCCACGATGATAATGCTTTTTTTGTCTTTCATCTTAATTCACTCCCTAATTAGCCAACTGGGATCGCTCTTTCAAAAGTTGAATTCGTTTTTCAGGATGCACGCTCAGATCCACTAACAGGAAAGACTGGCAGTACATCAATATAAACCCCAAAATACCGAGGGGGACTAAAACTTAAAAAAATAGTATCACAAATACCTGGTGCTGAAAAGCTGTATGGGTCAGTTATGCAATATACATCAGCCGGGCAATAATACCATTATATTCCATATCTTAAATTAACCTGTAGAAGATGTACAAAAGCCGGAAAGGAGGTCTAAAACCTCTCTCCGGCTATTGAACCTTCTTTATCGAAAGTTTATTAAACTCCCCTAAAGCTTTTCTTGCAGGAGTTTTTCTTTCAGGAGTCTGTTTACCATTTCGGGGTTTGCCTTACCCCTGGTTGCCTTCATCACCTGTCCCACCAGGAAGCCCAGGGCCCGTTCCCTGCCGGACCGGAAGTCCTCCACCGATTTGGGATTGCTGGCCAGCACTTCCGCCACTACGGTCATAAGGGTGTTTACATCACTGATTTGAACTAGTCCCTTTTCCTCAATAATATCTCCCGGGTCCTTACCGGAAGCAAACATTTCCTCAAAGACGGTTTTGGCGATTTTCCCGCTGATTGTACCCTCATCTATAAGTTGAAGCAGGGAGCCCAGCTGGGACGGCTTTATTTTACATGCTGTAATATCCATTCCTGAGGCGTTGAGCAATCTTGAAAGTTCACCCATCACCCAGTTGCTGACCGCCTTGGGGTTCGGGTAGGCTGACAGGCATGACTCAAAAAAATCAGCCAGTTCCTTTGTGCTGGTAAGAATCCCTGCGTCATAAGCGGGCAGGCCGTATTCCTGCATATACCTTTCCCTGCGCGCGTCCGGCAGCTCGGGCAGGGAATTCCGGATATCCTCAACCCACTCCGGGTCAATAACCAGCGGTACCAGATCAGGATCGGGGAAATAACGGTAGTCATGGGCGTATTCCTTGCTGCGCAGGGGCAGGGTGACACCCTTTTCCTCGTCCCAGGTCCGGGTTTCCTGAAGAATCCGGCCCCCTTTGCTCAAGATCCCGGTCTGGCGCTCCACCTCGTAGGAAAGCGCCCTGTAGAGAGCTTTGAAAGAGTTCAGGTTTTTAATCTCCGTCTTCGTCCCCAATTGTCCGCTGCCCGCTGGCCGGAGGGAGATGTTGGCATCGCAGCGCAGGCTGCCCTCTTCCATTTTACAGTCGGATACACCGGTGTACTGAATTATGGTTTTTAACTTTTCCATGAAAGCACGGGCTTCCTCAGGGGAACGCAGGTCCGGCTCGGAAACGATTTCAACCAGGGGAACCCCGGCCCTGTTATAATCTACCAGAGAATAGGGTGTGCTGGTAATCGTCCCCTGATGGACCAGCTTGCCGGTATCTTCCTCCATGTGGAGGCGGGTAATACCGATTCTCCTTACTTCATTGTTAACTTCGATATCCAGGTAACCATGCCTGGCGATGGGCAGGTCATACTGGGAGATCTGGTAGTTCTTGGGCATATCCGGGTAGTAGTAATTTTTCCGGTCGAACTTGGTAAAACCAGCAATCTGGCAGTTTAAAGCCAGAGCGGCGCGAATGGCGTATTCCACCACCCTTTTATTAACCACTGGAAGCACCCCGGGCAGACCGAGGCAGACCGGACAGAGGTGGGTGTTGGGCTCTCCTCCGAATTCCGTGGTGGAGTCACAAAAGATTTTTGACCTGGTTTTAAGCTCTACATGAACTTCCAGGCCGATCACCGTTTCGTAATGGCTCAAGCTAAAACCTCCCGGCGGTCGTCGGCTATTGGTCTTCGGACGTCAGTTAAGATCAGTTAATACCAAGAGAATACTAAAGGGCAGGAAAGGCCCTGTGGTAATCGGTGTTTTGTTCGAAGGTGTAAGCAGCCCTCAAAAGCGTTCCCTCGTCAAAGTGCCTGCCCATCAACTGCAGCCCTACCGGCATCCCTTCTACAAAACCGCAGGGTATGGACATGCCCGGAATCCCTGCAAGATTAACGGAAATAGTACAGATATCGGACATGTACATTTCCAGAGGGTCCTCCGTTTTCTCCCCGCAGCGGAAAGCCGGGGTGGGCGAAACCGGTGAAACCAGCAGGTCGTATTTTTCAAAGGCCCGGTCAAAGTCCTCTTTAATCAGGGTCCGGACCTTCAATGCCTTCAAGTAGTAAGCATCGTAATAGCCGGCGGAAAGAGCGTAAGTCCCCAGCATGATCCGTCTTTTTACCTCGGCCCCGAAACCCTGGCTGCGTGTCTTCATGAACATGTCCATAACATCACTGGTCTCACGGGCCCGGAAGCCGTAGCGCACTCCGTCGTAACGGGCCAGGTTTGAACTGGCCTCGGCGGGAGCAATCAGGTAGTAGGTGGAGAGGGCGTATTCCGTATGGGGCAGGGTGGTGTATTCCACAAAGGCGCCCAGGGATTCCAGGAGGGCTATGGCCTTCTCGACCACTTCCCGGACACCGGGATTAATCCCCTCGGCCATATATTCCTCCGGCACCCCGATCCTCATCCCCCTGATGTCGTTAACTAAAAAACGGGTAAAATCGGGAACGTCAAACCTGGCCGAGGTGGAATCCAGGGGATCATGCCCGCAGATAATATTCAGCAGCAAGGCACAGTCGGTAACATCCCTGGAAAAGGGTCCAATCTGGTCCAGTGATGAGGCAAAGGCAATTAACCCGTAGCGGGAAACAGCCCCGTAAGTGGGTTTGAATCCTACCACTCCGCAGAAGGAGGCGGGCAGGCGGATGGAGCCGCCGGTATCGGAGCCCAGGGCACAAATAGCTTCCCCGCAGGCAACCGCAGCAGCAGAGCCACCGCTGGAGCCGCCGGGTACCCGCCCGGTATCCCAGGGATTCCGGGTGGGGAAAAAGGCGGAGTTTTCCGTTGAGGAACCCATGGCGAATTCATCCAGATTGGTCTTGCCCGGCAGGGTAGCCCCGGCAGCCTCAAGCCTTTTGACCACAGTGGCGCTGTAAGGCGGCACAAAGCCGGCAAGCATCCTGGATGCCGCAGTTGTCAGGATCCCGTCGGTACAGATATTATCCTTGACAGCCACGGGGATCCCGGCCAGGGGTGGTATTCTCTCGCCGTTTTTAATTTGCTGGTCCACTGCCCGGGCCTGTTCTAAAGCTTTTTCCCGGGTCAGGGTAATATAGGCCGCGATCTTGTCCTCCACAGATTCAATCCTGTCAAAAATAGCCAGGTTTAACTCCTCGGCCGAGATCTCTTTATTTAATAAAAGGTTGTGTAATTCGTGGGCTGTACGCTGGTAAAGCTGCAGCAAAATCGCCTCCCCTAAAGTCGGGTTTAAGATCAGGTAGATTAGATTTAGACAATTCTGGGGACTTTGAAATAGTTTTCATCCCGGTCGGGGCAGTTGGCCAGGGCATCCTCCCGGGGCATATGCTGGCCCACCCAATCCTCCCGGTAGACGTTATTCAAGGGGAGAACATGGGCCGTGGGCTGGACGTTGTCGGTATCCAGGCGCTGGAGAGCCCGGAAGTGCCCTAGCAGCTCATTAAGCTGCCTGGCGTAGATTTCC
Source organism: Pelotomaculum sp. DTU098 (assembly GCA_001512635.1). Classification (GTDB taxonomy): domain Bacteria; phylum Bacillota; class Desulfotomaculia; order Desulfotomaculales; family Pelotomaculaceae; genus DTU098. Next base: position 34,805 of record LFSA01000024.1, read on the forward strand.
TTTTCCTCGTCAGTCAATTCCAAACGGCCCAGAAGGGCAACATGTTCCACATCTTCCCTGGTTACCATATGTTTCACCCGCTAACGTTAAATTTCTTAACAGAGAGCCCGGAGCATAAAAACAGAGTGTTAAGGCTTATAACAAAAGTACCAAGTGCATAGTGCATATATCAATGGTTCTTAATGCCGGCCAGGAGCTCTTTAAACTCCTCTTCATTCAGAATCCTGACCCCCAGGACCAGCGCCTTTTCATATTTTGACCCTGGTTTTTCGCCGGCAACCACATAATCGGTATTGCGGCTGACGCTGGAGGCAACCTTTCCCCCGCGCTTTTCCACCTCTTCTTTGGCCTCCTGACGGCTGAAACTCGCCAGGGTACCGGTAAGTACAAAAACCTTGCCGGAAAGCGGCCCCCCTTCGCCCGCACCAGTACCTGCGTCCCGGGTATTGACACCCGCCTGAACCAGCTTTTCCAGCACCCGCCGGTTCTCCTCACTGGCAAAGAAATCAACAATTGCGGCAGCAATTTTTGGTCCAATTTCCGGGATGGCCACCAGGTCTTCCTCCCGGGCAGCCATCAGGGCTTCCAGGGATTTGTAGCGTTCAGCCAGGATCCTGGCCGCACGCTCACCCACATGGCGGATACCCAGAGCAAAAATCAGCCTGGCCAGGGAGTTGCTTTTGCTGGCCTCGATAGCACCCAGGAGGTTCCGGGCAGACTTTGGTCCCAGGCGCTCCAGTCTTACAAGGTCTTCATAGCGCAGGGAATAGAGGTCCGCCGGGTCTCTCACCAGGCCGGAAGCAAGAAGCTGGCCGATTACCGCCGGCCCCAGCCCGGCTATGTCCATGGCGTTGCGTGAGGCAAAATGAATCAATCCTTCCCAGAGCTTGGCCGGGCAGGCCAGGTTGGTGCAGCGGACAGCCGCTTCCCCAGCCGCCCGTACTACGGGCGACCGGCAGGAAGGGCACTCCCGGGGCATGGACCAGGGCACTTCGGTGCCGTCCCTCTCACCGGTAAGAACAGCCACGATTTCCGGGATGATATCCCCGGCCTTCTGCACCAGCACCCTGTCACCGATGCGAATGTCCTTTTCCCTGATCAAGTCCTCATTATGCAGTGTTGCCCTGCTCACGGTGGTACCGGCGAGACGCACGGGTTCAAGATCCGCGCTGGGCGTTAAGACACCGGTGCGTCCCACCCGGACAAAGATATCCTTCACCCGGGTCACCGCCTGCTCCGGGGGAAATTTATAGGCTATGGACCAGCGGGGACTTTTCATGGTGGAACCCAGCCGCTCCTGCTGGGAAAGTGAATTAACCTTGAGCACCAGCCCGTCTACGGCATAGGGGAGGTCAAAGCGGCGGGACTGCCACCTGCTGACGTATTCAATCACCTCGTCCATCCGGTCAAATACCCTGTACTCCGGGTTAACCTTAAAACCCAGCTCACTCAAAAGCTCCAGGACTTCTTTGTGCCCGGAGGGAGCTATCCCCCTGCTATGCCCTATTCCGTAAACAAAAAGAGCCAGCTGCCGGGAAGCCGTAACTTGAGGATCCAGCTGGCGCAGGGTACCCGCCGCGGCGTTGCGGGGGTTGGCGAAGAGACTCTCGCCGGCTTCCTCCCTGGCTTCGTTCAGCCGGGCGAAGGATTCCTTGGACATATAAGCCTCGCCCCTCACCTCCAGTTCAGGTACGGGGCGGCGCAGCCGGAGGGGTACAGTTTTGATTGTTTTCAGGTTTGCGGTGATATCCTCCCCTGTTTCACCGTCACCCCGGGTAGCTCCCCGGATAAAGTAACCGTTTTCATAATAAAGGGAAACCGCCAGCCCGTCAATTTTTGGTTCCACCACATATTGAACTTGCTCGCCCGGCAAGGCCTGCCTGACGCGCCGGTCAAAATCACGCAGTTCTCCCTCGTTAAAGGCATTGGCCAGGCTCAGCATAGGTGTAAGATGGCGTATTGTGGCAAAACCTTCCCGGGGCCGCCCCCCGACCCTTTGGGTCGGCGAATAGGGAGTGATCAGTTCTGGAAACTGTTCCTCCAGTTTTTCCAGTTCCCGCATCATCTGGTCGTACTGGGAGTCCGGAATGACCGGCTTATCCAGAACATAATAATTGTAATTATGTAACTCGATTTCCTTGCGCAGAAATTCAGCCCGCTCCCGGGCAGCTGCAAGGTCCAATTTCACTGTAAAGATCCCCCCCATCTGGTTCTTCAAGCCCTGCAGGTTGCCCCGTCAAGCAAGCAACGAGGCCATAAATTTAATTAGCAAGGCCGAAGGGACAAAGATCACCTGGGCAAAGCCCGTGCCAAGTAACCTGGATATGGTTAAATAAATGCCCATCTGTTTGACATCTTCCTCGCTCCGGTCCCCCCTCAGAGCCTGGTCGGTGATCATAGCGGCAGTGGGATCAACTACCGTTGCCGCGAGGATTGTGGCAACTCCGTTTACAACCGCCGAAAGGGTGGCCGCCGCAGCCCGGAAGTCGGGGAACAATGCCCCGGCGTAAAGCGCAGACAGCACCCCTGTGGTATAGATACCCGTGACAAAAAAGTTCAGGATGATAAAGGTTTTTGGAATTGCTACCCTGCGGGAAGAAAGGCTTTTTAAGGTTTTCCTGCCGGGTATCTTCACTTGCCCCGTCCCTTTGAATACCTTTCGCGGAGAAAAAAGCATAATCCTGAGCATCCGGGGAACGGAACCGGTCTCTTCAAAAATGAAGATGGCTTTATTGAAAATATTAACGAAGGCCGGAATCAGGAGCGCCCCCAGAAGGGTTCCCAGGGTTGCCGCGCCAATAATCAGCCGGATCCTGTGTTCAAGCAGCACCAGCTGTGCCTGGTAAGCAGGATGATAAACCAGCTGTTCCAGAGGCATGGCAAACCCTACCTGTTCCTGGCCGGCTTTAATGGCTTTCTCCACAATGGAAGCCAGAAGGAAGCCCTGGATGCTGTTGGCAGTGGTGGCCAGGAGAAAAAGTACGTTAAAAAGGGATAGGGCTGTGGCCAGACGCTTTGTGTGCACTCCAGAAATACGGACCGCGAAGATCAGCGTATTGATCATGTGGATAACCGCAGTAAGTGCGGCGACAATCAGGAGTCGCTCCATGATTCCTCCGAGTTACGGCTAGATATATTATTCCCGTGTTCAGTTAAAATCCAACCTCTTCCAATAACTTAATTCCGGTACCGTTTACAGGGATATTAAGTTCTTGGGGGCAGGATGTTCACAGGTTCCCGGGCCGGGCCAGTGGCCATAATCCTATTCTTTTAAGATTTGGGCCTCTGTCCCGGAGGGCCTCTTCAGCGGCGCGTAGCGGGCCAACAGCACCTTGATGCCCTGCTCGGGGAAGGCTACCTTGTATTCAGTATCTTCACCCTGGCCCTTAACTCCCACAATCACACCTATACCCCATTTCTGGTGCTGGATCTTATCACCCAGGACGAACTGTTCGACGGCCTTAACCCGGGGCTCTGGCTTGCTCCCTGCAGGCACCTGTTCCCTCCGGCTTCCGGGTTCACCCGCAGAATCCCCGGCTTCTATCAAATGTGGCGGAATTTCTTCTAAAAAGCGGGAAGGCTTGTTGTAGCGCTCCATCCCGTACAGGGTCCTCTTCCAGCAGTGGGTTAGATAAAGCCTCTCTTTGGCCCTGGTTACCCCCACATAGCAGAGCCTGCGCTCCTCTTCCAGTTCGCCGGAATCCAGCAGGGAACGGGCGTGGGGAAATACACTTTCCTCCATGCCGATTAAAAAGACCACCGGAAACTCAAGCCCCTTGGCGCTGTGCAGCGTCATCAGGACCACCTGGTCAGCAACCTCGTCATACATGTCTACTTCTGTAACCAGGGCTATGTTTTCCAAAAAACTCCGGAGACCCTTTTCCTCCGCCTGCCGGTCAAACTCCACAGTTCCGGAAATGAATTCTTCCAGGTTTTCCAGCCTGGTTTGCGACTCTACAGTTTTTTCATTCAACAGTTCCTGGCGGTAACCGGTACGTTCAAGAACCGCCCGGGTCAGCTCCGTAACAGTAAGCTTCCCGGACAACTCAGTTAATTCCCGGAGCAGCGCCCCCAGGGCAGCACCCGCGGTCTTTACCCTGGCTGAAAGACCTGGTATTTCCGCTGCTCTTTCCAGCGCCTCATAGGGTTTAAGCCCCTGTTGCAGGGCAAAGGCCATGATTTTCTGAAAGGTAGCCGGACCGATGCCGCGCTTGGGAACATTTATAATGCGGGACAGGCTCACCGTGTCCAGGGGATTCAGGATCAGTCTCAAATATGCCAGTACATCCTTGATTTCCTTGCGCTCGTAAAACTTCTGTCCCCCGATTATTGTATAGGGCAGTCCGGCCCGGATCAAACTCTCCTCAACAACCCTGGACTGGGCGTGAGTCCGGTAAAGCACGGCAAAATCACGGTTGCACCTGTTTTCCACTTCCTTCAAGTGCAGGATGCGGCTGACCACGAAGTCTGCTTCGGCATACTCGTTCTCAGCAAAATAATGGACCAGGGGGAAACCCTGTCCTGCAGCTGTCCAGAGGCGTTTGTCCTTCCGGTTGGCGTTGTTCCGGATCAGGTGGTTGGCGGCCTCCAGGATGCAGCCAGTGGAACGGTAATTCTGTTCCAGCCTGATGACGGCGGCTTCGGGATAATCCCTTTCAAAATTTAAGATGTTTTTAATGTCGGCTCCCCGCCAGCTGTAAATTCCCTGGTCGGGATCTCCCACCACGCACAGGTTGCGGTGGGCCTTTGCCAGCAAATTAACCAGCACGTACTGGGCGTGGTTGGTATCCTGGTACTCATCCACCAGGATATAGCGAAAACGGTTCTGGTAATAGGCCAGAACCTGCGGTTCGCTCTGAAACAGTCTGACTGTTAAAAAAATCAGATCGTCAAAATCCACCGCGTTATTTTTTCGCAGTTTATCCTGGTAGCTCATATACACCCCGGCTGCAATCCTGGAAAAATGGTCACTGGCGCTGCGCTCAAAATCCGGGGCGTCCAAAAGCTGGTTTTTGGCCTGGGAAATCACTCCCGCCACAGCCCGGGGCGGGTATTTATGATCATCCACATTGAGTTCTTTTAGACATTCCTTGACTACAGTCAGCTGGTCATCAGCGTCATAGATAACAAAATTGCGGTCTCTTCCGAAAAAAGCCTCTTGGCGTCTCAAAATTCTCAGGCAGGCGGCGTGGAAAGTACAAATCCAGAGGTCCCGGGCCGCTTTCGGAACCAGTGCTTCAACCCGCTCCCGCATTTCCCTGGCGGCCTTATTGGTAAAGGTTATCGCCAGAATATGCCGGGGCGACACACCTAATTTCTTTATAAGATAGGCGACACGGGTAGTGAGCACCCTGGTCTTTCCACTGCCGGCCCCGGCCAGCACCAGCAGCGGGCCTTCACTCCAGGTTACTGCCTCAATCTGGTCCGGGTTCAGTTGGGATAGTAGTTCCATCCTGTCCTCCTGTTATCTGTTATGCTCATTTGCCTGCTCTGGTAGGATATAAAGAGTTATTTCCGGCCTAAAAGGTTCTAAATATGCCCCTGCTGGCCAACTCTGCAGGGAGAAGCTCTTCATAACTTTTCCGGCTCACAGTATGCTGGACAGCTGTACTGTAGATTATTGCTTTTCTACCCTGGAAAATGCTTTTCAACCCTTTACGCCGGTGCCGCACAAGCGGCATGGGAGTTTAAGTATTTTAATAAAAAGATTCTAAGAAAGGATAAAAAAATCCTCTAAACTGGAAGAAAAAGGTATAAACAGTGATCTATAATTTTCTTCCTGGATTCATAAAACCGCCCTGTTGGGCGGTCAAGGCTACCTTGCCTCTTTATTTCTTGCCGTAAACCTCTTCCGGATTAAATAGTTTCTCTCCTACAACTGCAACGCTGCCATCGGTTTCGATCCGGTAGTGAAAACATGAGTAATACCCCTCATGACAGGCTGCCCCTCGCTGCTCCACCTTCACCAGCAGGGTATCCCGGTCGCAGTCGTAAAGGATTTCCCGCACCTTCTGAACGTTGCCCGACGTGGCTCCCTTATGCCAGAATTGCCGGCGGCTCCGGCTCCAGAACCAGGTCTCACCTGTGGCCATGGTCCTTTCCACAGCTTCTTTGTTCATATAGGCCACCATCAGCACAACGCCGCTGTCCACGTCCTGTATTACGGCCGGGATCAAACCCGCCTCGTTATATTTTAAACTGCCTGCATCAAACGACATGAATTAACGATACCCCCAGTGTTTATGTGTCTGCAATCTACGTAATTTGGCTTAAATGGTTTTCTTAAGGTTTTCTTAAAGTTATGTCCCTATTTACACCCTTTTAAAACAGGTTTATTATATGAGGCCCGGTCTCAAATCCTTACCTGAACCCCCCTGGAGCTCAGGTATTGCTTTGTCTCCCGGAGGGAATACTGGCCAAAATGAAAGATAGACGCGGCCAGGGCAGCGTCTGCTTCTCCCTCCATCAATACTTCGGCTATGTGCTTCAGGTTGCCGGCGCCGCCGGAGGCAATTACGGGAATATGCAGCGCCCTGGCAACAGTCCTGGTTAAAGGAATGTCGTAGCCGTCCCTGGTGCCGTCCCGGTCCATGCTGGTCAGGAGAATCTCACCGGCGCCCAGGGACTCCACCTTTTTCGCCCATTCTACGGCATCCAGTCCGGTAGGAGTGCGCCCCCCGTGGATATAGATCTCCCAGCTGGCTGGCCCGCACTGGCGGGCGTCGATGGCCACAACAATACACTGGCTGCCAAATCTTTCGGATGCCTCAGCCACCAGACCGGGGTTCTTGACGGCTGCCGTATTGATGGACACCTTGTCTGCCCCGGCCGAAAGCATGGCGCGAATGTCCTCCAGGGTACTGATTCCGCCCCCCACGGTAAAGGGGATAAAAACCTCGCCGGCGGTGCGGTAAACCATATCCAGGGTGGTCTTGCGCCCTTCGGAAGAGGCCGTGATATCCAGGAAAACCAGTTCATCGGCCCCCTCCCGGTCGTAAAAGGCGGCCAGTTCCACCGGGTCGCCGGCATCCCTGAGGTTTATAAAATTAGTGCCCTTGACCACCCTGCCACCGGTAACATCCAGACAGGGAATGATCCTTTTTAACAGCACCTGTCCCTTTCACCCCTTAGCTTTTAGCTCCTGCTCAGCCATCATACCCAGCCATTTCCGGGGCTCCTTCAGCTATGGCCAGGGCTTCCTTCAGGCTAATTGCCCCCGAATATAAAGCCTTGCCGATGATCACGGAATCCACGCCCAGGTGCTCCAATGCCTTCAGCGACCTCAGGTCCCCGGTTGTGGAGACCCCGCCGGAGGCAATTACCTTCAGGCCGGTGGCCCGGGCAAGCTCCCCCGTGGCCTCCAGGTTTGGCCCCTTGAGGGTCCCGTCCCTGCGGATATCCGTAAAGACAACCCTCTTAATACCCATCTCTTTCATTTCCAGGGCCAGTTCAACCGTTCCCTTATCGGCAGTCAGTCCCCAGCCCTCAATGGCCACACGGCCGTTTCTTCCGTCTATGCCCACCAGGACGGCTTCCCCGTAACGGGCACAGGCTTCGGAGACGAGTTCCGGCTTCAAGATGGCCGCAGTACCCAGGATAACTCTAGCCACACCCAATTCCAGCAGGCTTTCCACAGTACCCAGGCTGCGAATCCCGCCACCCACCTGAATAGGGATGTCAACGGCAGCCAGGATTTCCTTGATGACCTCGATGTTCTTGGGCGAACCCGAAAAAGCGCCGTCCAGATCTACAACGTGCAGCATCCGGGCTCCCTGTTCCTGCCACAGGGTCGCCATGGCCGCCGGCTCGTCGGAATAGACGGTTTCCTGATCCAGCCGCCCTTCCACCAGGCGCACGCATTTTCCCCCCCGCAGGTCAATCGCCGGAATAACTAACATTTTTGAACCATCCTCCCAAAGTTTTTTAAAATCTTGAGCCCCAGGACGCTGCTTTTTTCAGGATGAAACTGGATTCCATAAACATTCTCTCTGCCAACGATGGAGGCAAAGCGCAGGCCGTATTCGGTGAGGGCGAGTACCAGGTCCTTTTCCTCCGGGTCTACATAGTAAGAGTGGACAAAGTAAAAGGAAGAGAGGTCGTCAATATATTGCAATAATGGATCCGGTCGCTGTATCTCAATCTGGTTCCAGCCCATGTGGGGAACCTTCAGGGCAGGAGGCAGGCGTTTTACACCGCCGGGGAAAATCCCCAGTCCCTTTGTCAGGCCCCATTCTTCACTGAATTCAAAGAGTAGCTGCTGCCCCAGGCAGATACCCAGCAACAGCTTTCCCGCCAGGACCGCCCGGTTATGGCTTGATCCATACCTGTGGAGCACAGGTTGGCCATCGCGTCGGCAAAAGCGCCCACCCCTGGCAGCACTATCCCGCCGGCCTGTTCAAGCCGGGACGGGTCCCCGGTCAGGAAAACCTTTACGCCCACTCTTTCAAAGGCTTTAGCGACGCTTCTCAAGTTCCCCATGCCGTAGTCAATAATGGCGATCATCTCTACCTCCAACGGTCAGTGCTGACCTGAGCCTTTGAAAAGAGTTTTTTTCCAACCCTGCCGGACCGTCCGGGCACGGGGTGAAGTGTCAGGCAAGTGTCAAGGGACGGCAAGTGTCGAGTCAAATGAAACCAGCTGCATTTTCCCAATAGGTTTACCTGCAGCAGGTCAGTATCCTGGCTGCTCTTTACAGGACGCCCTTGGTCGAAGGTATTCCTTCACCTGTAATGGCAGTGGCCTGCTTCATTGCCAGGGCCATGGCCTTAAAGGTGGCTTCGATAATGTGGTGCGTGTTATTGCCGGCCAGTTGGCGGATGTGCAGGTTAAATTCGCCATTGGTAACAAAAGCCCGCAGGAATTCTTCTACCAGCTCGGTATCGAAATCTCCAAGCCTGGGCGAGGTCATCTGCGCGTCAAAGGCCAGGTAACTGCGGCCGCTCAAATCCACCACAGCCATCACGAGGGCATCGTCCAGGGGTACAATGGCATACCCAAAGCGGTTAATCCCCTTCTTGTCTCCCAGGGCCCTGCTGAGTGCCTTGCCCAGGCACATCCCGGCATCCTCCACAGTATGGTGACCGTCCACTGCCAGGTCTCCCCGGGCTGTCAATTCCAGGTTAAAGGACGAGTGTTTGGAAAAGATCTGAAGCAGGTGATCGAAGAAGGGTAGACCGGTGCTAATCCAGTATATACCGTTTCCGTCAAGCTCCAGGGAAACATTTACCTCAGTTTCCTTTGTCTTGCGGCTGACCAGACTCGAACGTGTTTCAGTTTCAGACATTTTTACCACCTCTTGAATTATTTTTTAACCCGGCTATGTTCTCCCTCACCTATATACCCGCAATCCGGCAACTCAGTTTCAGGTAGACTTTAAATCTGTATTTAACTTACCCCCGGGACGCCTCTGTTAAAATATCACTTAGTTTTTCAATAAATAGTTTGTTCTCTTCCGCCGTACCCACGGAAACCCGCAGGCAGCGCGATAAAGCGGGACCCTCCACGCTCCGGACCAGCAAGCCGCGCTTTAAAAGCCCTTCATAGACCTCCCGGGCCGGCAGCGGCGTCCGGAAGAGGATAAAGTTGGCCTGGGTGGGGAAAGCCTCCACCCCGGGAATAGCTGACAGTTGGTCAAAAAACCTGTCCCTTTCCTCCAGGATTTTCTGGATTCTTTCCTGGAAGGGCTGCAGGTTTTCCATCACAACCCGGGCAGCTGTCTGGGAAAAAACATTCAAATTGAAGGGTTGCTTTACTTTCAATAAATCATTAATAATGACTGGATTGGCTAAAAGATAGCCCACCCTCAGACCGGCCAGGCCGAAGGCCTTGGAGAAGGTACGCAGGATAATAAGATTGGGGTAGCGCCGGAGCAGGGGGATGCAGGATTCCCCCCCGAACTCACCATAAGCCTCGTCCACTACCACGATGGCCCTGGTGCTCCGGATAATGTCTTCGGTTACGTCCCTGGGAACAGTGTTCCCGGTGGGATTGTTCGGTGTACAGATAAAGACCAGCTTTACATCCGGTCTGGCAGCTGCCTGCTTCATCCCAGCTGCATCAATTTGAAAATCTTCCAGACGCGGCACGTCAATGATTTCAGCGCCTGCAACCCTCCCCTGCAAGCCGTACATGGCAAAAGTCGGGCTGGCTACCACAAATTTTGCTCCGGTCCCATAGGCCAGCATAATATTCAAGATGAGCTCGTCCGAGCCGTTGCCCACCATGATCCCTTCCGGGGCAACCCCTGTATAAAGGGCCAGGCGCTCCCGCAGCTTAACCGCCATGGGATCCGGATAACGGTTAAAAGCCAGGTTGTTCATTTCTTCGTAAATCCGCTCCATGATCCCAGGGGGGAAAGGATACGGATTTTCGTTGGCGTCAAGCTTAATGACGGACGCGTAATAGGGGGCATTATAGGGTACCATTGTTTTGAGGTCTTCCCGCAACAGAGAAGCCGGATCGAATACTGTATTCATTCTCTTATTCGTCCCCTTTCCCTTTTTCTCGCACATATTTTTTCATCCTGACCTTCACCGCATTGGCGTGGGCAGAGAGACCCTCAACTTCGGCAAGCTTGACGATGGCCTCTGCCTCCTCATCCAGGGCGGCCCTGGTGTAAGCAATCAGGCTGGTTTTTTTGAGGAAGGCATCAACTCCCAGGGGGGAATAAAATCTTGCGGTTCCACCCGTGGGCAGGACATGATTCGGACCGGCAAGATAATCTCCGGCCGGTTCAGGGGTATGGGGACCCAGAAAAACGGCTCCGGCGTTCTTCACCCGGGAGAGCCAGTGGAAGGGCTCATCCACCATTACCTCCAGGTGTTCCGGTGCAAAGCGCCCGGCCAGCTGGAAAGCCTCTTCCAGATCAACTGTAATGACGATGGCCCCGTAGCGTTCCAGGGAACTTTCAATAATATCCCGGCGGTCCAGCAGCGATAACTGCCTGGCAACCTCCTCCTGTACCCTTACTGCCAGCTCCCCGCAGGGGGTCAGCAATACAGAAGAGGCCATTTCATCATGCTCGGCCTGTGACAGCAGGTCAGCAGCTATAAAGGAAGGGTCTGCCTTAGCATCGGCAATGATCAGGATCTCGCTGGGCCCGGCCAGCATGTCAATATCCACCACGCCGTATACCTGCCTTTTGGCCAGGGTAACGTGGATGTTGCCGGGGCCGGTAATTTTATCGACCCTGGGTACAACGGCAGTTCCAAAGGCCAGAGCGGCAATTGCCTGGGCGCCCCCGATTTTATAGATTTCGCGCACCCCGGCCTCGGCAGCAGCCACAAGGGTATAGGGGTTAACGGAACCATCGCTGGCGGGGGGTGTAACCATGGCGATTTCTTTCACGCCGGCTACCTTAGCCGGAACTGCGTTCATCAGGACAGAGGAGGGATAGGAAGCCTTGCCTCCAGGCACATATATTCCCACCCTTTCCAGAGGCCTGACCAACTGGCCCAGGATAGCCCCGTTTTCCTGTGTTTCAAACCAGGACTGCTGAAGTTGTTTGCGGTGAAAAGCGGTTATATTAGCCAGGGCCCGGCGCAGGGACTGTAAATAATCCTGTCCTACCAGGCTGTAGGCAGCCTCGATTTCCTCGTCCTTGACCTTTAAATCAGCCGGCTGGAGTGCCGGGCCTCCAAAACGCCTTGTATAATCACAGACCGCCGTGTCCCCCCGTGTCCGCACAGAGGTAAGCACCTCGTTTACCAGTTCTGCCGCCTGAACTTGAGCCAAAAAGTTTCTTTCCAGTAATTTCTCCAGTAGTGGATCGCTGGATTTAACCACTTTGATGATCGGTTCCACCACCATCCATACCCCCAAACCAGGAATGATTACATTTATTACTTTAGTACGTTAAAATAATAACATATTAATGCATTATTACGTTAAAATAATAAATTCTACCTATCCACGTGTCAAGTAAAACTTTTTAAACAAATCAAAAAGCAACCCGGGTGCCTTAAGTTTATATTGCAGCGTTGAAATGACTTTACGTGACTTTTGTTAGTCAACTCCTGGCCAATGGCCGGTAAAACCCTTTAACTCTTCTCCGGTAGCCGGGCTAAACGGTCAAGCACCAGTTTGTAGCCGTCCGCTCCGTAATTGAGGCATCTTTTCACCCTGCTGATGGTAGCCGTGCTGGCACCGGTTCTTCCGGCAATTTCTCCGTAGGTCCGGTTCTCCTGGAGCATTTTGGCCACCTCCAGCCGTTGGGCAAGGGATTTCAGTTCGGCCACCGTGCAGAGGTCCTCAAAAAACTGATAGCATTCATCCCGTGTTTTTAATTGCAGAATTGCATCAAAAAGCCTGTCCAGCAATTCGTCCTTCAGCTTTCCAGAATACAAGGTATCCACTCCTCAAGGCCATGAATTAAATAAAATTTTTTCCGGTATTAAAATTTACTTCTTTATCATTTTAATACGTTAAAGTAACTCTTTCAAGAAGCAAAACAGGGCACTTCAAAGCAGCGCCCTTTTAATTATAATAAAATTGGTCAGGTTAGTTAATAATAACTTTATACCTACGGCCTTCCAGTATTCTCGTATTCTGGCATTTGATTTTGTTATTTATGCCTATTTTTTTAAGTACGACCTGCGCTTTGCTTTAATGACAATTACCTGCTGGTAAAAGAGGCGATTTTGCAGCCGCCGGGTTTGAGAGGGGCCTGATTTGTTTACTGTATTCCTCAACGATAGCGATCCATGGCCTTTTTACCCACATCCCGGCGGTAGTGCATGCCCTCAAAATGAATATTATCTACCGCCTTGTAAGCTGTTTCAAGGGCCGCTGGTATATCCCGGCCGGTGGCGGTAACACCCAGTACCCTTCCTCCTGCCGTAACGATAGACCCGTCTTTTTCAGCAGTTCCGGCGTGAAATACAACGACCCCTTCGGGAAGACGATCAAGACCGGTTATGACCTTACCTTTTTCGTATGAACCTGGGTAGCCCCTGGAGGCCAGCACAACACAGACCGAGGCTCCTTCCCTCCATTTGATTTGGATCCTGTCCAGGCGGTTTTCCAGAACAGCGTCAATAATCTCCACCAGGTCGGTCTCCAGAAGGGTCAAGACAGGCTGCGCCTCCGGGTCGCCAAAACGGGCGTTGAACTCCAAAACCTTGGGACCCTGGCTGGTGACCATCAGACCCGCGTAGAGCACACCGCGATAGAGCCGGCCCTCCTCGCGCAGGGCGCGGACCATGGGAATCAGGATCTGTTCCATTGTCTGCCGGTGGACTTCCGGGGTGTAGACAGGTGCCGGGGCATAAGCCCCCATACCGCCGGTGTTGGGCCCCTGGTCCCCATCGTAAGCCCGTTTGTGATCCTGGGATGAAACCATGGGAACCACGTTGACCCCGTCGGTAAAAGCCAGGATGCTGACCTCCTCGCCCTCCAGACACTCCTCCACCACAAGGCGGTTTCCCGCATCACCAAAGGCCCGGTCTTCCATGATCGTCCGCACCGCAGCCAGGGCCGTCTGCTCATCCATGGCCACAATCACGCCCTTTCCCGCAGCCAGGCCGTCCGCCTTGACCACACAGGGAGCGCCCTTTTTCTTGATATAAGCCGAGGCTTCCCCGGGATCCGTAAATACAGCGTAAGCAGCCGTGGGAATGCCGTACTTGGCCATGATCTCCTTGGCTACCACCTTGCTCCCTTCAATTTCAGCCGCAACCCTGGAGGGACCGAAAATCCTCAGCCCCGCTGCCTGAAACTGGTCGACAATACCCGCAGTCAAAGGGGCTTCGGGACCAACGACGGTCAAATCTATCCCCTTTTCCAGGGCAAAAGCCAAGAGCGCGGGAATATCCTCCGCACTGATTTTCACACAGGTGGCATCCCGGGCAATGCCGGCATTACCCGGGGCACAGAATATTTCTTTCACGCGGGGACTTTGCTTCAGCTTCCAGACCAGGGCGTGTTCACGCCCGCCGCCGCCCACAACCAGAACTTTCATTTAATCACTCCCCCCTTGAAATCTCCTTTTCAAGCTTTCTCAGGAAATGGGAAATTTCCCGTTCCCGGGCCTGTAAATTTAACCTGTAACTGCGGTACATAAAGTCCTTTGACCTGGAAAATGAACAGGTCCGTTTTGGCAATAGGAAAAAGGCCAACCAGCGTTGTTCCAGTAGCTAGTGTTTAAAATGCCTGATGCCTGTAAAGATCATAGCCATATTAAACTCATCGGCGATCTTGATTGATTCTTCATCACGGATAGAACCGCCGGGCTGGACCACAGCTGTAATACCGGCCCGGGCCGCCTCCTGGAGCGAATCGCCGAAGGGGAAGTAAGCATCGGAACCCATAACCGCACCCCTGGCCTTATCCCCGGCCTGCTGCAGGGCAATCCGGACCGAGCCTACCCGGTTCATCTGACCGGCACCTGCGCCGATTAACTGGCGCCCCTTGGTTACCACAATGGCATTGGACTTGACGTGCTTGACCACAGTCATGGCAAAAAACAGTTCTTCCATTTCTTCTTTGGTGGGCTGTCTTTTGGTAACAACTTTGATTTCGGCCGGGTTCAGCACTATCCGGTCCGCTTCCTGAACCAGCAGACCGCCGTTTATCTTGCGGATATCCAGCCGGTCGCTGGTCTGGCCGGCAATTTCACCGGTTTTCAGCAAGCGCAAATTAACCTTTTTCTTGAGGATAGCAAGGGCATCCTCCTGATAACCGGGAGCAATAATAGCCTCCAGGTACAGTTTGGACATTTCCTCCGCAGTTTCCGGGTCCACTTCCCGGTTCAAGGCTACAATACCTCCGAAGGCCGAAATGGGGTCCCCCTCCAGGGCTTTCTTGTAAGCCTCCAGCAGACTGGAAGCGCAGGCACAGCCGCAGGGATTGTTATGCTTGATTATTACTGCGGTAGGCTCTGTAAACTCCCGCACCAATTCAAAAGCTGAATTCAAGTCCAGGATATTATTGTAGGATAGCTCCTTGCCCCAAAGCTGGACGGCATTGCCGGCACAGGGGCCGGTAACCGCCGGGTCACGGTAAAAGGCCGCCTTCTGGTGCGGGTTTTCCCCGTAGCGAAGGACTTGAACACGTTTGAAGGGGATATTAAGGGTGGTCGGGAATAACTCCTCGCTTTCCCCCGGGCCCTCCAGGTAGGCAGCGATGGCAGCATCATAGGCTGAGGTGTGAGCGAAGGCCTCCCGGGCCAGGGACAGCCTCAAGTCATCCCCCACCTCACCGCTGCGGAGGGCCTCCAGAACCTCATCGTAGCGGGCCGGGTTCACCACAACCAGAACATAACGGTGGTTCTTGGCAGCCGAACGTACCATGGAGGGGCCGCCGATATCGATATTCTCGATGGCTTCTTCCAGAGTGACCCCCGGTTTTGCCACGGTCTCCCGGAAGGGATAAAGGTTTACCGCCACAAGGTCAATGGGTTTAATCCCGTGTTTATCCAGCTGGCCCAGGTGGTCAGGATTGCGCAGGGCCAGGATCCCGCCATGCACGGCAGGGTGCAGGGTCTTAACCCGCCCGTTTAAAATTTCAGGAAAACCGGTGACGTCGGATATGTAAGTAACTGGTACCCCGGCTTCCCGTAAAGTTTTGGCCGTGCCACCGGTGGATATGATCTCAACTCCCAGCTCCACGAGTCCCCGGGCAAATTGAACGACTCCCTCCTTGTTGGATACACTGATTAAAGCACGCTTAACGGGCATACTTCCTCCTCCTGTCTTTATTTTGTAATAAATACTTTGCGGCCCTGGATTTTTAAACGCCCCTCGGCGTAAAGCCGGATAGCCTCCGGATAGATTTTGTGCTCCTGCTCCAGGATCCGGGTCGCCAGGGTATCAGGTGTATCGTCATCGTAAACAGGAACAACAGCCTGGATGATGATGGGACCCGTGTCCATTCCTTCATCAACAAAATGTACGGTACAGCCGCTATATTTCACCCCGTACTCCCAGGCCTGCTTCTGTGCGTGCAGTCCCGGAAATGAGGGCAGAAGCGCCGGGTGGATGTTCATAATGCGATTGCTATATGCATCAAGGATTACCCTACCCACCAGCCTCATATACCCGGCCAGGCAAACCAGGTCTACTTTATTTTGCCTCAGGATATCCAGGATAGCCCTTTCGTAGTCATCTTTGGACGCATAATACCCGAAACCCACGTACCTGGCCGGGATGCCGGCCCGGCGTGCCCGTTCAAGGGCGAAGGCATCCTTATTGTCGCTGATGACTACAACAACTTCCGCGCCGATTTTACCTGCCGCGGCTGCATCCATAATGGACTGGAGGTTGGAACCCCGGCCGGAAGCCAGAATGCCTAGACGCAGCGTACTCAATTAGATCCCCTCCAAAAACTTAATGGTCAATCCCTGGTTATTTAATCCAAATATTTTACTTTCTCGCTGCCTTCCTCCGCAACAACTTCACCGATGAGGTAACTGTTTTCGCCCAGGTTCTTCAGGTGAGCCATAACCGGGCCGGCCTCTTCCCCAGGTACTACCACCACAAGACCGATGCCCATGTTGAATGTGCGCCGCATCTCTGCTTCGGAAACCCCGCCAATCTCCTGGATCAGGTTGAATACAGGCAGCACAGGCCATGTCCCTGTGCGGATCCTGATCCCCAGGCCAGCCGGAAGGATGCGGGGAATATTTTCCGTAAGCCCGCCCCCGGTAATGTGGGCAAGACCTTTAATTTGAAAACGTTCCAGTAAGGGGAGAACGGTTTTGACGTAAATCCTGGTTGGTTCCAGTAATTCCTCCCCCAGAGTGCGCCCCAGCTGGTGCAGGTAGGTGTCCAGGCTGTAACCAGCCCGTTCCAGTAAAACTTTTCTGGCCAGAGAGTAGCCGTTGCTGTGCAACCCGGAGGAGGGAAGGCCTATGAGCCTGTCCCCGGGCTTGATCCCGCTGCCGTCGACAATCCGGCTGCGTTCCACAACGCCCACGGCAAAGCCTGCCAGATCGTACTCCTCGGGACCGTAAAAACCCGGCATTTCTGCTGTTTCCCCGCCAATCAGGGCGCATCCCGCCTGCCGGCAGCCCTCCGCCACACCGCCCACAATAGCGGCTACTTTTTCAGGAACCAGCCGGCCCACTGCCAGGTAATCCAGGAAAAAGAGCGGTTCCGCCCCCTGTACCAGAATATCGTTCACACACATGGCTACCGCGTCAATACCTATGGTATCGTGGCGATCCGCCAGCATGGCCACCCGTAGTTTGGTGCCTACACCGTCCGCTCCCGAAACCAGCACCGGTTCCCGGTATTTCTTCACATCAAGGGCAAAAAAACCCCCGAAACTTCCAATATCAGCTAAAACCTCCGGCCGAAAAGTGCTCCGTACAGCGTCGCGCATCAAGCGCACTGCCTCGTTCCCGGCTTCGATGTCGACGCCGGCGTCAGCATAGGTAAGGCCTTTATTTTCCTCAGTCATACACAAAACCTCCAATTAGCTGGGGGTGACATAAATGGTTACCCTGGTTAACATCTGAAAAAGCTAACCATGCCCTGCGGCACGGTGGCCGTAAGGACAGGCTGGGTTTAATTAATGAATACCCAGCTACCAACCCCGTGCCCTTTCTGGGATAGATCCCTCGACCAACACCTGTTGCTACCCGGGCGCCGGGCAAATACAAGGACTTACTACAGATAGACGAAAAACCTGGCCCTTTTTCCTCTTATTGTACCTGGTTGAAGCTCTTTCCCGTAAGCCTCTTAAATATTTCCTCATAAGCCCCTTCTACGTTACCCAGGTCCCGGCGAAAACGGTCCTTGTCCAGCCTTTCACGGGTTTTACGATCCCAGAAGCGGCAGGTGTCGGGAGATATTTCATCCCCCAGGAGGACTTCTCCTGCCTTAAGTCCGAACTCCAGCTTGCAATCCACCAGGTCGAGTTCCTTGTCCGACAGGTATTCAAGCAGGATGCCGTTAACAGCCAGGGCGATTTCTTTAATCCGTTCCAACTGGCGGGGTGTGGCAAGGTTGAGGACCCTGATATGATCGTCGTTAACCAGGGGGTCGCCCAGCTCGTCGTTCTTGTAATAAAACTCGACTACTGGACAGGGCAGCACCGTACCCTCGGGCAGTCCCAGACGGATGGACAGGCTGCCTGCTGCAATATTGCGGACCACCACCTCCACTGGAATAATCCTAAGGGGCTTGACCAGCATCTCCCGTTCACCGCACAGCCCCACAAAGTGCGTTGGAATGCCCCGCTCCTCCAAGAGCCGGAAAAAGACGGCCGAAATTTGATTGTTGAGCGCTCCTTTGTTTTGTATGGTTCCTTTCTTGGCCCCGTTGAACGCCGTGGCGTCATCCTTAAACTCAACCAGGTACTGGTCCGGACGATCTGTGCGGTAGATCCGCTTGGCCTTACCCTCGTAAAGCATTTCAAGCTTTTGCAGCACGCTCTAAACCTCCTGTTCCCCTGAGCTAACCCCTCGTAAAAAATTTTCTAAATAGGTCGGCTACCCGCCGGGCGAAAGCCGGTTCCCTTTTACAGCCCGGGCTTATTAACCATACAGGCACCTGCCATTACATGAGGCTGTTTATCATAATTCTTAGGAAATGTAGATTTGGATACCCCAGGCCCCTGGCAGACTCCAACCAAAACCCCTGGCCAAAACCTTCCGGTGTTTTACGCCACGGCTTTCGACCTCACAGGCCGAACCTTTTATAAATCTCGTCAACGCGCTTCAGGTGGTAGCTAACGTCGAACAGTTTGTCAATCTCTTCCTCGCTGAGCTTGGCGGTTACGTCGCCGTCCTTCAGCAGCAGGACGCGGAAGCTCTCCCCGGTGCGCCAGGACTGCATGGCATTCCGCTGTACCAGCTCGTAAGCCCGCTCCCTGGAGAGCCCCTTCTCCTCAACCAGGGCCAGGAGAACCCGCTGGGAAAAAATAAGTCCGTGGGTGCGTTCCAGGTTACGCCTCATGTTTTCGGGGTAAACCTGAAGGTTGGTGATGATGTCTACCAGCTTGACCAGCATGTAGTCCAGGATAATGGTGCTGTCGGGGACGATAACCCGCTCCACCGAGGAATGGGAGATGTCCCGTTCGTTCCAGAGGGCAACGTTTTCCACGGCCGCCAGGGCGTTCCCCCGCAAGAGGCGGGCCATACCGGATATGCGTTCCCCGGTGATGGGGTTGCGCTTGTGGGGCATGGCCGAAGAACCCTTCTGCCCTTTGCGGAAGGGCTCCTCCACCTCCAGGATGTCCGTGCGCTGGAGGGTGCGCAGCTCGGTGGCGAATTTATCCAGGGAGCTGCCGATGACGGCGATGGTGGTCAGGTATTCGGCGTGGCGATCCCTTTGCAGCACCTGCGTGGAGAGCCTGGCTGGCTTTAGACCCAGCCTGGCACACACATGGGCTTCCACCCGGGGGTCGACGTTGGCATATGTCCCCACGGCACCGGAAATCTTACCCACGCTGATAGTCTCCACGGCCTGCTCCATCCGGCGGATGTTGCGTTCGGTTTCATCCACCCAGAGCAGCATCTTCAAGCCGAAGGTGATGGGCTCGGCGTGAATGCCGTGGGTGCGCCCGATCATTACCGTATGACGGTGTTCCACTGCCTTTGCCAGCAGCGCCTCCCTGAGCTGCTTCAGCCTTGTCACCAGGTGCTCCCCGGCTTCCTTCATCAGGGCGGACAGGGCGGTGTCCACCACATCCGAGGAGGTCAGGCCGAGGTGGATGTACCGGGCTGCCTCCCCCACATATTCGCCAACGTTAGTAACAAAGGCAATAACGTCGTGATTAGTTACCGCTTCTATCTCGGCAATGCGTCGCACGTCAAAATTAGCCCTTTCTTTAATCTGAGCCAGGGCATCCGGCGGAATCTGGCCCAGTTCAGCCAGGGCTTCACAGGCGTAAATCTCCACCTCCAGCCATTTCCTGAACTTGCTCTCTTCCGACCAGATTCTTCTCATTTCCGGCATTGTATAGCGCTCAATCATAGGTTAACCTCCTGCCTAATCCTATAACCAGGACAACAGTTTTATTTGCCACCAAATAATGTACGTAATCAAAAATGCTCATTGAACCCGCGAGGGACCGGGCATTCAGCAGCACCCTTTTACTGGACCGCCTCAGAGTTACCCGCCCGCCCTGGTGCTGTATGTAATAAAAACTACTTTTCTTTCCTTTCCTGACGCTCCAGGTAACCCTTGATGCCCAGCTTCGACAGGTCATCATCCTTCGCCATGACCTGCTTTGCCAGCCTCTCTTTATAAGCCGCAACTCTGGACCGGACTTCCGGATCAGTGGCGCCAATAATCTGGGCGGCAAGGATGCCGGCATTCCGCGCACCGTTGATGGCAACAGTGGCCACGGGCACACCGGAGGGCATCTGGACAATGGCGTAAAGGGCGTCTATACCGTTCAAGGCACCTGATTTGATGGGAACACCAATAACCGGTAGAGGGGTATAAGCCGCAATTACGCCCGGCAGGTGGGCTGCCCCCCCCGCCCCCGCGATGATCACCGCCAGACCGCGCCCCGCGGCCTCACGCGCATAAGCAGCCGTTTTATCCGGCACCCGGTGCGCGGAAGAAATAACAGCCTCCCAGAGAATCCCCAATTCATCCAGGATATCAGCAGCTTCCTTCATAACCGACAGATCCGAGTCACTGCCCATGACAATGCCCACTTTGGGTTTGGACATGGTTTATTACTCCTTTACTCTTATTATTGGATTGCTTCCCAGCCTGTTGCAAATATTATAGACAGGCGGCCGGGATTCATACCCGTAGTAAAAGGCATACCCAGGCAGGCCGGGCAAGCTGGCCTTACTTTTTGCTTTTTTAGAGGGCAAGGAGAGGTTCCCTTTGCTTCCTTTACCCCCTTTTGCTACTTCACCAGGCAATAAAAAACGCAAACCCGGGCAGATAGATTTCGTTTGTGAGCGAAACCTACCCGCCTGGGCTTTTATCCCTTCCCGGTGTAGCCTGCGGAAGATGGGCCCACTCCGGCCAACCCCCTAAGGCCTGTCCCGCTTGGTCCGAACCGCCCCTCATAATAGTTGGGCGTGGAACCCTAGGCACACTTTCTCTCTTTCTTTATCGAGTTTTTCAGCTAAACAAAACAAGAACGCCCGCAAAAAGGGCATAACGGGCTACTTCCTTAACTCGAGTTTATCTTAACAAATTTTGCATAAAATTTCAATATCCAATCATTAAGTGAAGTAAAGCCTATGCTTAGGAAAAGGTACGCCAGCCATACTTATTATCTATC
>LFSA01000024.1:56053-58364 GCA_001512635.1 Pelotomaculum sp. DTU098
ACCCTAACCCGCCAGTAGCATGGCTGAATAAACCCTGGAACCCTCACAAACCCAGGCTTGTCAAGCCTCTTTTTCTACTCCCACTCAATGGTCGCCGGTGGCTTTGACGTAATATCATAGACCACCCGGTTAATATCCTTGATTTCGCTGACGATGCGGGAGGAGATGGCCTCCAGCACCTCATAGGGCAGGCGGACCCAGTCCGCGGTCATGGCGTCGACGCTGTTGACAGCCCGGATGACAACGGTGTGGGCATAGGTGCGCTGGTCCCCCATCACTCCCACACTGCGCATATCCGGAAGTATGGCAAATGACTGCCAGATCTGCCGGTAAAGGCCGGCTTTGCGAATCTCCTGCTCAACCACGGCGTCGGCCTCCTGAAGGAGAGCTACCTTATGGGCATCCACCGGTCCCAGAATCCGTACCGCCAGACCGGGACCCGGGAAGGGCTGACGCCAGACCACTTCTTCGGGCAGGCCCAACTCCTCGCCTAGAATCCTCACTTCATCCTTAAACAGCCAGCGCAGCGGCTCGATCAGCTGGAAGCGCATATCCTCGGGCAGGCAGCCCACATTGTGGTGGCTCTTAATTACCGCTGCTGTGGCTGTACCGCTTTCCACCACATCGGGATAAAGGGTGCCCTGGACCAGGTAGTCAATCTGACCCAGCTTTGAGGCCTCCTCTTCGAATACCCGGATAAATTCTTCGCCGATAATCTTTCTTTTCTTTTCCGGGTCGGCCACACCGGCCAGCTTGCTCAAGAACCGCTCCCGGGCATCCACATAGACCAGCTTCATCTTGAATTTTTCTTTAAAAGTTTTTTGTACTTGCTCAGCCTCGCCCTTGCGCAGGAGGCCGTGGTTAACAAAAATGCAGGTGAGCTGGTCGCCCACTGCCCGGTGCACCATGACAGCGGCAACAGAGGAATCAACCCCGCCGCTCAAGGCGCAGAGCACCTTTTTATCACCAACCCGGGCCTTTATTTCTGCGATGGACCGCTCCAGGAAGGAGCTCATGGTCCAGTCTCCACTGCAACCGCAGATGTCGTACAAAAATGCCTTCAGCACATCCTGTCCTTTGGGAGTATGGACAACTTCAGGGTGGAACTGTACGGCATAGAGGTTTTTAGCCGGACAGGCCATGGCCGCAACAGGCGAATTAGAGGTAGCGGCAGTCACTATAAAGCCAGGGGGTGCTGACTCAACCCTGTCACCGTGGCTCATCCAGCACTGTTCCACCTGGTCCATGCAGGACAGAAGCTTGTCCCGCTCCAGAACATGAAGGACCGTCTTGCCATACTCGCGCTGCCCGGAAGGTGTCACAACGCCTCCCAGTTGCTGGGCCATCAACTGCATCCCATAGCAGATGCCCAGGATGGGGATCCCTGTCTCATAAAGTGCTGGGTCGCAGGCCGGCGCTCCCTCCTGGTAAACGCTGGAGGGACCTCCGGAAAAAATAATTCCCCTGGGCCTTTTGGCCTTGATCTCTTCAACCGGTGTAGAATAGGGAATCATTTCACAGAATACTTTTAGTTCCCGGATACGCCGGGCAATGAGGTGGCTGTACTGTCCACCAAAATCAAGAACTATGACCATTTCCTGCTCGGGTAAAGACATCTATTTTCCCCCTTCATATACTCTCCTGCTTAATACCATGATATAAGGGAAGTTCCGGTAACGCTCGTTATAGTCAAGGCCGTAACCCACGATAAATTCATCGGGAACAGTGAAGCCGTTATAGTCAATCTTTACCGGTATCTCCCGCCTGGAGGGCTTGTCCAGGAGAGTGCAGACCTTGAGGCTGGCAGGTCCCCGGGATTTAAGATTTTCCACTAAATAATTAAGGGTGAGTCCCGTATCCACAATATCCTCCACGATCAGCACATGGAAGTCTTCAATGCTCAGGTCCAGGTCCTTTAAAATACGTACTACCCCGGAGGATTCTGTTGATGAGCCGTAGCTGGACACGGCCATAAAGTCATAATAAAGGGGAACCGTGATACTGCGTACCAGGTCCGAAAGAAAAATAATCGCACCTTTCAGGATTCCGATGACCAGCAATTTCTTATCCTTATAATCCCTGGATATTTCCGCCCCCAGCTCGGCAACACGAGCCTGGATTTGTTCAGTGGTGAATAGGATACGTTCTCCATCAGGATGCATCTTAAAGGCCTCCCTGGTTTATAAATCCAATAAAATACGTGATATTATAACAGGTAGACCATACCCATGTCAATGCTCAGCTCCTCCAAGATAGTGTCAAGGCACTGTTTGATAAAGAGAGATAACTATAACCGTCTCAGAAAAGGACA
>LFSA01000106.1 GCA_001512635.1 Pelotomaculum sp. DTU098
TGTCCTTTTCTGAGACGGTTATAGTTATCTCTCTTTATCAAACAGTGCCTTGACACTATCACAGGTTAAAAAAGATTTGACATTTTTTCTGGCCAAAGTTAAGATTGTTTTATAATAAACAACCGAATTATAAATGGTCACTTATAGTATCTGTTCCTAATGGAAAAACCAAAATAAAAGCTGGATGCCAGCTTTAATTTTTTTAAAAGGAGTTTTTCTATGTTGTCGCAACATAAGCCCAAAGAAACGGGCAACCGGATTATTGTAACAGTAATCGGACCCGACCGGGTAGGTATCATCGCAGGTGTAGCACAGGTGCTTGCCTCCAACAAAATAAACATCCTGGATATCAGCCAGACGATTCTCCAGGAATTCCTAGTCATGATTATGATCGCCGATCTCAGCGGCAGCACCGTTGACTTGCTTACCTTAAAGGAAAGCTTGAATAAAAAAGGCCTTGAGCTGGGAGTCAGAATCGAGGCCATGCATGAGGACGCTTTTAAATTTATGCACAGGATTTAGACAAGCGTAGTCAGGGGGAACTTTAATGTTCACTTTTCAGGAAATCCTGGAGACCATTAAAATGGTGCAGGAGGAAAATTTAGACATTCGCACCATCACCATGGGAATTAGCCTCCGGGACTGTGCCGATCCCAATCCGGCGGCAGCCAGGCAAAAAATATACGATAAGATCACCCGGCTAGCCAGGGATTTGGTCAAGACGGGAGAAAAAATTGAACAGGAGTACGGCCTGCCCATCGTCAACAAAAGAATTTCGGTCACACCTATTGCACTTGTGGCGGAAAGCAGCAGGGTGGACCATTACGTAGATTTTGCCGAGACCCTGGACGATGCCGCAGCCGCTGTGGGCGTAAATTACATCGGAGGCTTTTCAACCCTTGTGCATAAAGGGTTTACAAAGGCTGATAAGGCCCTGATTAACAGCATTCCGGAAGCGCTGTCCCGTACCAGCCGGGTGTGCTCCTCTGTCAACGTGGCCACCACCAGGGCAGGAATTAACATGGACGCAGTCTACCTGATGGGCCAGATAATTAAAAAAACAGCGGAAAAAACGGCGGACAGGGATGGAATCGGCTGCGCCAAGCTTGTGGTCTTTGCCAATGTTCCTGAAGACAATCCCTTTATGGCCGGAGCATTTCACGGGATCGGCGAACCGGAGTGCGTGATCAATGTTGGAGTGAGCGGCCCCGGTGTCGTCAAAAAAGCAGTGGACACCGTCAAGGGTGCAGACTTTGGGACACTGGCCGAAACTGTGAAAAAAACTACCTTTAAAATCACCCGGATGGGCGAATTGGTAGGGCGTACGGCGGCCCGGATGCTTGGTGTCCCCTTTGGGATCGTGGATATCTCCCTGGCGCCCACGCCAGCCATCGGTGACAGTGTAGCAGATATTCTCGAATCCATGGGTTTGGAGCGCTGCGGCACGCACGGCACCACAGCCGCCCTGGCCCTCTTGAACGATGCGGTTAAAAAGGGCGGGGCCATGGCTTCATCCTACGTGGGCGGCCTCTCGGGCGCATTCATCCCAGTAAGCGAAGACGCCGGGATGATCCGCGCCGCCGAAGCGGGTGCCCTGACGCTGGACAAACTGGAAGCCATGACCTGTGTGTGCTCGGTGGGGCTGGATATGATTGCCGTGCCGGGGGATACCACCGCTGAAACAATCGCAGCCATCATCGCTGACGAAGCCGCCATAGGAATGATTAATAAAAAAACCACTGCTGTCCGCTTGATTCCGGCAGTTAGTAAAAAAGTAGGCGATTATGTAGAATTCGGCGGATTGCTGGGCCGGGCCCCTGTAATCCCGGTGAAGCCCTATTCAGCTTCGGATTTCGTCCGGCGGGGCGGCCGGATCCCAGCCCCTATTCAAAGCCTGACAAATTAATCTATAAATAATATACGGGCTCCGGTGGAACACCAGGGCCCGTCTTATTTATCCCTCTATAACCTTGATTAGAACCTTCCTGCGCCGGGGACCGTCGTACTCGCAAAAGTAAACTCCCTGCCAGGTACCCAGGAGAAGCCTCCCCCCGGTTACAAAAACTGATAGGGAAACTCCTGTGAGAGATGACTTGATGTGGGCTGCTGAATTACCTTCACTATGTCTGTACCCGTCCTCAAAGGGAATAATCTTGTTAAGCTCCATCAGAATGTCGGCCGTCACAGTCGGGTCAGCATTTTCGTTAATGGTCAGGCCGGCCGTCGTGTGCGGCACAAAGAGATGGCAAATGCCTT
Source organism: Pelotomaculum sp. DTU098 (assembly GCA_001512635.1). GTDB lineage: Bacteria > Bacillota > Desulfotomaculia > Desulfotomaculales > Pelotomaculaceae > DTU098. The sequence goes on from LFSA01000106.1 coordinate 2,257, forward strand.
CTACAACACCGCTTTTAGCAACAATACGGTTTACTTCGCTGGTGATATCCACCATCTGCGTTCTCTCTCTGGTCGCTACCTCCAGGGTATAAATTTTTGAAGCCATGGAACCCACTCCTCTATTCCTTGCCGCGGGATGCAAACTGCCGCATGCCCAGGTTGAAGGTTAAAATTTCGAGGTTTACCGACAGATCTACGTTCCGCAGCTCAATATGATCTGGCACATTTAAGGAAACAGGCGCAAAATTCAAGATGCCCACCAGGCCGTTTTTTATCATCAGGTCTGCAACTTCCTGGGCTGCACTGGCCGGAACGGCAATGATACCAATTTTTACTTTGTGCTGGGCAATTATTTCGGGCATTTTCTCCGGAGGACTGACCTCCAAATCGACAATTTTCTTGCCAATCTTAGTCAGGTCATTGTCAAAAATCCCGACAACTGAAAAACCGCGGTTGTTAAATCCCTTGTAAGTGCTCAAGGCAAAGCCGAGGTTGCCGGCTCCGACCACCACCAGGGGCCAGGGCTCGTTGAGATTCAGGATTTTGGAGGTATAATGCCTCAGGTCCTTAACATTATATCCCACACCCCGGGTCCCGAATTCACCGAAGTAGGCCAGATCCTTTCTTACCTGGGCAGGACTGACCCCTACTCCCTCCGCAATCTCAACCGATGATACAGTAACAACGCCTTTTCTATCTAATTGTTCCAGATACCGGGAATAAACAGATATCCTTGTTATGGTAGCCTCTGGTACCCTGAGTGTTTTCATTAATTAACCCTCCAAAAAATATCACAAACCTTCATTACAAAAAGCTTTATCTTATAAAAACAAAAAGGTACTTACAAAAAATAAAATTAACTTTGTCGTAATTAATACTATTTTTACAGAACAACTACTTGTGCATTTGTGCACAAACCTATTCTATATGATCAGAGCTTCCAACGTCAAATAACTTTTATCTATCAACTGGTTTTATAATTTATTACATGCCTGGATCTTCCAGGCAAACCAGTTTCGAAAAAGAAACCCTGCTTTTAGCAAGGTGATGTTTTCCACGTTATTTATGTATTTAATATTTATTTTTTTTATTTTTTATTTATATTGTAACTGCTGTGCCGCTGGCGGTTACCATCAGCATTCCATCCCTGATAACCTCGTAGTCGAGATCCACTCCCACCACTGCGTTTGCCCCAAGTCTTCTGGCCTGGGCAGCCATCTCCTCTATTGCAACTTTCCTGGCTTGGGATAGTTTTTCCTCGTAGGCGCCGGATCGCCCACCTACGATATCGGTTATACTGGCGAAAAGATCCCTCACAATATTTGCACCCATAATGGCCTCACCTGTAACGATGCCCAGGTAAGCCTGGATTTTGCGGCCCTCAACGGACGGCGTTGTTGTTAGAATAATTGAAATCACCCCCCTTTTTCTGATTATATCTTTAAAACAGCACGGCGTAAATAATGATTGTGAAATTTCGATCATCCTATTGTCCAATAACTGGTGATGACAAAACTAAAGCTGCAGCATCCTGTTATTCAATACGTGGTGATAACAGAATATTAAAGCTGCAGCTTTTTATAAACACCCTCATTTAAATAATAAGCTTTCCGGCACGCTAGCTTTAGAAGTAAAAATCCCTCTGTCCCCCAGCAATCTGCTCCAGGACCATTTTAGTTTTTTCCCGGACTTCCGGACTGCCGATCAGCTCCAGGTGCTTGGTGATGGCTTCTTCACCGTATCGCCTGGTTTCTGGAGTTGCGTAATCCATTAAAAACTCCTTAAAAGTCAGAATGGCATTGGGCTGGCACACGTTTTGTATTTCTCCGCTTTTGGCCAGTGGCATAAAACGATCCCCGGTCCTCCCCTTGCGGTAGCAGGCCGTGCAAAAACTGGGGATATAACCGGACTTGCAGATACTGGCGATAACCTCGTCGAGACTGCGCTGGTCATCAACAGCAAACTGGGGTGATTCCTCACACGTGCCTTCTTTCTTTTCCTGGCGGTAGCCGCCGACACCGGTGCAGGAACCGGCGCTGAGCTGAGAGATTCCTACATTAATCAGTTCGTCCCGGAAATCCGCACTTTCCCGGGTGGAAAGGATGATACCCGTATAGGGGACAGCCAGCCGGAGAATAGCAACAATCTTTTTGAAAGATTCATCTGATACAAGATATGGAAAAGTCTTCAGGTTGACGCCCCGAGCCGGCCTCAGTCGCGGCACTGATATGGTATGGGGTCCGACACCGAAGGCCTCCTCCAGGTGCAGGGCGTGCAGCAGCAAGGCCAGCACCTCAAATTTATAATCATAGAGTCCGAACAGAACACCCGCTCCTACGTCGTCAATGCCGGCCTCCATAGCCCGGTCGAAGGCGCAGGTGTGCCAGTCGTAATCCCTTTTGGGGCCTGCCGGGTGCATCTTGGCGTAAGTGTCCCGGTGATAAGTTTCCTGGAAAAGAATGTAAGTACCAATTTTAGCCTCTTTAAGTTTCCGGTAATTTTCATGGGTTGTAGCGGCTATGTTGACATTAACACGCCTGATGCTGCCGTTTTTTTCCTTAACCGAATAAATGGTTTCAATGGCTTCCAGAACATAATCTATGGGGCAGTTTACCGGATCCTCGCCGCATTCCAGGGCCAGGCGCTTGTGGCCCATGTCCTCCAGGGCAGTTACCTCATCCCTGATCTCTTCCATGGTCAGCTTACGCCGTTCGAATTTATTATCCCGCCTGTAACCGCAATAGACGCAATTATTGATGCAGTAGTTACTGATGTACAAGGGAGCGAAAAAAACAAGCCTCTTGCCGTAGATGCTCTCCTTAATCCTGTTGGCTTGATGGTATATTCCTTCGAGTATTTTCCTGTCCTCGGCATGCAGGAGCACCGCCGTTTCTTCCGGCGTCAGACCTTTACACAGCCCCGCCTTGTCGATAATTCGCCTGGCATCATCCAGAGTCGCAGTGCGGGCTTCCTCCAGCAACCCGTTAATATATATCTCGTCAATGAAGTCCGCTCTTTGCTGGTTCAAGAAAAACCCTCCTCTAATCTTTGATTTTATATTTTTACTTTCATCTAATCCGTTCAAGGCGCTTTTATTAACCACTTCAATTAACTAATACCTGAACCCGTCTTCAAAGCCTCCCGTACCCGGTACCCGTGCCCGTAGTCCCGGGACACCCTACGTCCGGCACTTTCTACCATCTTGACCGCCTTTGCATAGCTTTCTTCCGGCATCTCTCCGATCCCCAACTTACCAGGGTAGATGCGGTAGTTCTCTCGGTAAGACTGCGGTGTCATGTTCGGCATAATCACGTTGGCTCCGCATTTTAGCGCCCTGAGCCTGCCCTGGGAATCCAGTGTGGCCGTAGCCGTGGTAGCCGGCAGATGGGCCCTGGGCAGGACAAGGCGGACCAGAGCCAGTGTCATTAAAACCTGTTCCAAATCACCGGGGGGAAATCTTTCCAGGGGCGTCCCGTCAGCCGGGATAAAGGGACCAATCCCGGCCATTTCCACGCCCAACCTGCGCAGCAACAGGATATCTCCGACCAGGATCTCCAGGGACTGGCCCGGCAGACCGACGATATTCCCTGAACCCACCTGGTAACCCAGCTCTTTCAGCCAGGCTATTCTTTTCAGCCTTTCCTCCAGGGTGGTCCCGGGACGCAGGGCACTAAACAGACGGGGGTCGCTGGTTTCGAATTTTAAGAGGTAGCGGTCGGCCCCGGCTTCCTTGAGCAGCTCGTACTCCGTCCGGGTCCGGTCGCCGATGGAAATCGTTATGGCAACATCCAATTCACCCTTCATCCTGCTGATCAGCTCTGCCAGATCTTCAGCTGTATAGTATCTATCCTCACCCGACTGGAGGACAATGGTGCGGCAGCCCAGATCTGCGGCCCGGCGGGCGCTTTCCATAATCTCCTCCGGACTCATCCGGTACCTGACCAGCGAGCGGTTGTTTTTTCTCAGTCCACAATACAGGCAGTTTCCGGTGCAGTAATTGGAAAACTCGATGAGCCCCCTTAAATGGACCTCTTCACCTACAAACCGGGAGCGCACCTCATCTGCCAGCTCAAAAAGGCTAGTGCTTTCTTGCTCATCCGCCCCCAACAGCACCTGCAAATCTTCCCGGGACAGCTCTCTTCCGTTAGCAGCCCGTTCCAGTGCATCCGCAAAGACCTTTCGCACACTCATTCACTTCCGTTTTACTTTCTTCAAGGAGGCGCAGGGCGCCCGGGAAGGGTGAAAGGGCCCGCCTTAGAATACCGTGCAGGCTGGCTATGAGCACCCCGTAGTTAACCACCGGCACACCGGCGCTGGTTGCCTGCATGATCCTGTGTAACATTTCTTTGCGGTTGATCATACAGGCCCCGCAGTGAACAATCAGTTTGTACTGACCCAGCTCCGCGGGCATCTCAAGGCCGCTGGACCAGTCGAAGTGCAGTTCTCCCCCAGCTTTCTGGCGCAGCCAGCGGGGTATTTTAACAGTACCGATGTCGTCCTCCACCCGGTGATGGGTGCAGGCCTCGGCGATTAAAACCCTGTCTCCGGGCTTCAAGGAATCAACAGCCAGCGCCCCGGCCACCAGCGCTTCCAGATCTCCTTTATAGCGGGCGAAAAGGATGGAAAAGGAGGTCAGCATGATATCCCCGGGGGTATCAGCGTCCACCTTAGAAAAAGCCTGGGAGTCGGTAACCACCAGCTTCGGCTTCCGGGCCAGGCCGGCAAGGGCTGCCTTCAATTCGCTTTCTTTCACCACCAGGGCCATAGCATTATTGTCCAAAATATCCCGGATTGTCTGGACCTGGGGCAGAATAAGCCTCCCCTTAGGAGCCGCCTTATCTATGGGAACAACCAGGACCACGGTATCGCCCGGATCAATCAAATCGCCGAGAATGGTCGGCAAAGCCCAGTCCTTGGGGGCAATCCGGATCATTTCTTTAATCACATGTTCGATGCCCTGCCGGGAAACGGCGCTTGCCGGAACTACCCTGATCCCGAGTAGCCTCTCTAATTCCGCAGCCTGAGACTCCGGATACAGATCAATTTTGTTCAGTACTCCCAGAACGGGTACGCCCTGCTCCCCGGCTTTCTTGACCAAATCCAGTTCATAGTCTATATCCCCCTGGGCCTGACCGGCATCGATAACCAGAATCATAAAATCCGCCTTTGCGAGCACAGCTATGGTTTTTTTAATCCTGAGGCCTCCCAATTCCCCTACATCATCGATCCCGGCTGTGTCTATGAGCACTACCGGCCCCAGCGGCAGGATCTCCATTGTCTTATAGACCGGATCAGTGGTGGTGCCCGGTACATTGGAAACAATGGCAACTTCCTGGTTGGCCAGAGCGTTGATCAGGCTTGACTTTCCGGCATTACGCCTGCCAAAAATGGCAATGTGAAGTCTGCTTCCCCTGGGTGTCTCATTTAAGCTTCCTACAGTCAAAGGAACATTCGCCCCCTTACCTGGCAAAAAATTGTTTATTTATTTTACTTAACCAATTATTTAACCAAAGTGCCCTTTTCTGGGGTCGGCAATCAAATCAGCCCTTGTTAAACCTTACAGGTCCTTTGAGAGCAGCGCTGTTTTAACTTTAACCCCTGCAATTCCACCCAGTTTTCCGCTTAAGGCTCCGATTTCATCGGTGGAACCATCGATAATCAAGGAGATTACCGACAAATTGCGCTCCCTGTAAGGAATACCCATACGACCCACGATAATTTCGCTGTATTCACTGAGAACGTTGTTGATTTTTTGGGAGGAGTTCTCCCTGTTTTCCACAATCACTCCGATAACCCCAATACGCCGTCCCAAATCCTCACCTCCCCCACTGCTCTCTCCATAAAGAAAGCCCTTTTTCCGCAATGCGAAAAAAGGGCCTGGTTAGCCACCGGTTCTCCTTGAGGTCAGGAACTCCCCTTCTTCGCAGAGCTTACTTAAAGACCCTCCGGGACAGGACCCGCCCATACCCGTCAGGTTGCCTTAACTGGCTTGGTTTATTATTTATTATTATAATATTGCTAATACTATTACAATTATTCCCACTGGAATAATCATCCTTATTTTATTATACACCATTAATTTGTGTTTTCAATCACAAAAAATAGAAAACATAAAACCATTTATTTACACTGCCAGTGCCGCCCGGAATGCCGCCCGGGAGGCCTCCACCGTCCGCTCAATCTGCTCCCGGGTGTGGGCTAGTGACATAAAAGCTGCTTCAAACTGGGAAGGAGCGAGGTAGACGCCCTGCTCCAGCATGGACTTAAAGAACGCCGCGTAGCGGGCAGTGTTTGATGTGCAGGCAGTGCTGTAATCATAGACCTTCTGCTCCGTAAAGAAGCAACAGAGCATTGAACCCACCCGGTTGAAACTCACCTCAATCCCGGCCTCCCGGGCAGATTTCTGCAATCCCTGCGCCAGTTCAGAAGAACTTTGCTCCAGTTTCTCGTAAACACCCGGCTGCTGCAAAACTTCCAGGGTAGCAATCCCGGCGGTCACGGCCAGGGGGTTGCCGGACAGGGTCCCGGCCTGATAAACCGGACCGGCCGGCGCAATATGTTCCATGATTTCGCGCCTTCCGCCATAAGCGCCCACCGGAAGCCCCCCGCCGATAATTTTCCCGAGGCAGGTCAAATCAGGGGTGATCCCGTATTTTTCCTGGGCACCGCCGTAGGCCAGGCGAAAGCCCGTCATAACCTCGTCGAAAATCAAAAGGCTCCCGTAAGCGCTGGTTATCTCCCGCAGCCCTTCCAGGAAGCCCGGTTCCGGCGGGACAACCCCCATATTTCCGGCCACGGGCTCCACAATTACCGCGGCAATGTCCGAACCTTCCAGCCTAAATATCTCCCTGAGCTGATCCAGGTTGTTATAGGCGGCAGTGATTGTATAGGCGGCTGAGCCCGGCGGGATACCGGGACTGGTGGGCACTCCCAGGGTCAGCGCGCCCGAGCCGGCCTTAATCAGAAGGAAGTCCGCATGCCCGTGGTAGCAGCCTTCAAATTTGACAATTTTGTTTCTGCCCGTATAGCCCCTGGCCAGGCGAAGGGCGCTCATGGTAGCCTCCGTGCCCGAATTTACCAGGCGCACCTGTTCCACCGAGGGAAGCGCCGCCACAAGCATGGCTGCCAGGGTATTCTCTATTTCAGTGGGAGCGCCGAAACTGGTGCCTGTCTCCCGCAGGCACCTCTCCAGCGCCTCGATTACCCGGGGGTGCCGGTGGCCGAGGATTAACGGGCCCCAGGAGCCGACGTAATCAATGTACTCATTTCCGTCCACATCGTAAATATTCGAACCTTCCCCCCGGCTTATGAAGACCGGGTTTAAGCCCACCGATTTAAATGCCCGCACTGGACTGTTCACACCGCCAGGGATATACTTTGCGGCCTCCTTGAAAAGCGTTACGGATCTGGAGTATTCTTTCTGCATTCCACAAACTCCTTTTCCTCAAAGTAGCACATACTGCTCTTTTTCAGTTCGGCAGTACTGAAAAGCAGCCGGTATTGTTCCAGTCTGGTGGCCCGGGCGATCCTCTGGGCCGCCTGAATACACTCTTCCCTGTTCCGGCCGTGTACCATGGTGTATAAATTATAGGGCCAGCCCGGATGGCGAGGACGTTGATAACAGTGCGTTACTTCCTCAAAACTGGCCATGACAGACCCAACCTCCTGGATCCTGTGCTCCGGTACATCCCAGACCACCATAGCGTTAGCCACATAGCCCAGGTCCTGGTGACGGACCACAGCTCCGAAACGCCTGATCCTCCCATCTTCAACAAATTGCTTAATCCGCCCGATGAGTTTCTCCTCGCTCATTCCCAGTTTAGACGCAATTGCTTTGAAGGGGCGGCTCACCAGGGGCAGGCCCTTTTGCAGTTCCCGGACGATTTGTTTATCCTGTTCGGTCAATATGGGATTTCACCTCAGTCAAGATCAAAGTTTACCCTGATCTTAAAAACATTTTCCGAGGGCAGGGTCAAAATCTCCTGGATACCTGTAAGCTCCCTGATTTCATCCAGGATCTCCCCGAGTCTGGACACGGTTGGCGCCAGGACAGTAAACCACATATTGAAGTAGTCTTCCCTCAAATAGTTGTGGGTTACTTCGTCAAAAGAGTTGACCACCCCGGCTACTGCTCTAATCCGCTCATCAGGAACATTCATGGCACACAAGGTGCCGCTGTACCCCAGTTTCCTGGAGTCAAAAACCCCTCCCAGGCGGCGGATGACCCCGCTCTCCATGAGTGACTGCAACCTGGCTATAACCTCTTCTTCCGTGATCCCAAGGGCATTACCCAGCTCCCGGTAAGGCTCCGGGACCAGAGGAAAATTACTTTGGATCATGTTCAGGAGTTTTTTGTCCAATGCATCGAACTGCATGACTACGATCCCTTTCTCTCTCTGTACAGGCACCATGGCTCCTCACCCATGTAGTCACCCTGGTAAAAATAGGCGCGGGCCCGGCAGCCGCCGCACACTTTTTTATAACGGCAGGAACCGCAGCCCCCTTTGTATTTCTCGGTACGCAAAACCTTGAATATTTCAGCTTCCCGCCAGATTTCGCCAAAGGACTTTTCCCTCACGTTACCGGCGGGTATATTCAAGTAAGCACAAGGCTGGACGATACCCAGGGGACTGATGATACAGTAGGACAGACCGGCCAGGCAACCTTTGCTGAAGCGTGTTTCCAGCCCCATCTCCGAGGCAATCCGCATAAACTGGGGGGCACAGGTGGGCTTTAACTCTATTTTAACTTCGCTCTGCTTTTTCATGATCCGGCGGAGTAATTCCTCGTACTGTTCGGCCCTCAGTGTCTCTTGTTCAATATTGACAGCCCGGCCTGTGGGAACCAGGAAGAAAATGTGGTGTCCCCTGGCTCCCTCCTGAACCGCGAAATCGGTCAAATCTTCAACCTCCGCCATATTCCAGTCCATCACGGTGGTGTGAATCTGAAAGGGCAGGCCTACCTCCCGGCAGGCACGCATACCGTCCACCGCCTGCTGCCAGGCCCCGTTCACACCCCTGAACTCGTCATGGATCACAGGATCGACACTGTCCAGGCTGATTCCCATGGCTACAGCCCCGGCATCCTTCAGCCGTTCGGCCACTTCAGCGGTAAGCAGGGTGCCGTTGGTACCGAAAACCGGTCTTAGCCCCTTTTCCCGGGCATGTTTTACCAGGGTATAAATATCATTGCGAATCAGGGGCTCACCCCCGCTGAAGATCATGATCCTAAACCCGGCTTCAGCAATTTGATCAATCAGTTTCAAACCCTCTTCTGTGCTCAGCTCCTGCTCGGCCTTGACTCCGGCGTCCCGGTAACAATGCTTGCACATCATGTTGCAGGCATTGGTTGTATTCCACGATATAATCATCCCTGTACCCTCCAGCATTACGTCATTTTACTGCCAAATTCTATGCCGGTATATATTTAAACCCAGACCCGGAGTAAAAGCCCCAGGTCCTCAAATCCCGTGTTTTACTCCCTCAGCCATTCCGCAACATCCAGGGCATAGTAGGTAATCACGATATCCGCCCCCGCCCGCTTGATGCCCGTCAGGGTTTCCATTACAATCCTGCGCTCGTCCACCCAGCCCTTTTGCGCTGCGGCCTTGATCATGCTGTACTCGCCACTGACATTGTAAGCCGCCACAGGATAACCGAATTCGTCCTTGACCCGACGGATCACGTCCATATAGGCCAGGGCCGGTTTTACCATAACGATATCCGCGCCCTCCTCGATATCCAGCCAGACTTCCCGCAGCGCTTCGTCAGAATTGGCAGGATCCATCTGGTAGGCCTTCCGGTCGCCAAACTGCGGTGCGGAACCGGCGGCATCCCGGAAGGGCCCGTAGAAGGCCGAGGCATATTTGGCCGAGTAGGCCATAATAGGCACGCTTTCGAATCCTTCTTTGTCCAGGGCCCGGCGGATGGCGCCCACCCGCCCGTCCATCATATCAGAAGGGGCAACCATATCCGCCCCCGCCGCGGCATGGGAAACAGCCGTCCTGGCCAGAAGATCCAGAGTGGGGTCGTTTGCCACCCGGCCGTCCTGGATCAACCCGCAATGGCCATGGCTCGTATACTCGCACAAACAGATATCGGTAATAACCAGAAAGTCCGGAAAGGCTTCCTTTATTGCCCGTACCGCCTGTTGAATGATACCGTCTTCCGCATAGGCTTCGGAACCCACCTCATCCTTTGTAGCCGGTATACCGAAGGGCAGAATCCCGGGGATTTTCAGGCGGGCTGCTTTCTCCAGGTGTTTTAAAAGCATATCGATTGAATAGTTATAAATACCCGGCATGGACTCCACAGGACGTGCTACACCCTTTCCATGAGTCACAAAAACAGGGTAAACCAAATCATCCACAGATAGCACGGTTTCCCGGACCATCCGCCGGATGTTTTCGTTGCTCCTCAAACGCCTGGGACGCTGGACAGGAAAAGACATGGCGAGAATCCTCCCTTTAGAAGTAATTATCTAAATCTTTAGGTTTTTCAGGACGCAACCTAGAATTTCTAAGTACCTGTCTCCTGATTACTCAAAATATAAATGCGCTTACCATACTGTTTCACCTATTTTGAACTAATTCCTATTTCCTCATCAGTCAGGTAACAGGCAGGATCGGATTCCCAGAAATCGCCGGTGACAGCCTCGGCCCTGGCCCTAAAATTGCCGTTGCAGATATCCAGCCAGTTACAGGCAGCGCAGCGTCCCTTTAAGAGGGGCTTGCGGTTTTTCAGGCCGGCCAGGATGGGGTGTGAGATGTCGGTCCAGATGTCACCGAACTTCCTCTCCCGGACATTGCCGAAGGTATGATTCTGGGTGAACTGGTCGGGGTGCACGTTTCCGTACCAGTCGACCGCTCCTATGGCTATTCCGCTGCGGTTACCCCCGTTCATACGAAGGAGCTCCAGCACCCTCGCCGCCCTTTCAGGGTCGGTTTTTTTCAGCTTGAGGTAGATGTAGACACCATCGGCGTGATTGTCCACGGTGAGGATTTCCTTGGCCAGACCCCTCCGGTGAAAATCCAGTGTCCGCTCCATGATCAAGTCCATCGCCGCCCTGGCTTCCTGCCGGGATATGTCCTCCTCCATCATCTTGCTGCCGCGCCCGGAATAAACCAGGTGGTAAAAACAGACGCGGGGGATATTTTCCCTCTCCACCAGGTCGAAGATGGCGTCAAGTTCCTCGTAATTATGCCGGTTGATGGTAAAACGCAGTCCCACCCTCTGCCCGGCGGTAATGCAGTTCCGGATCCCTTTCAGGGCAGCATCAAAAGCCCCGGCCCGGCCCCGGAAGCGGTCGTTGTTTTCCCCGATACCGTCCAGGCTGATGCCTATATAGCCGATCCCAAGTTCCTTCAGGGACTGCACAGTACCGGGTTTCAGCAACGTACCGTTGGTGGAGATGGTCGGCCTGATACCTTTGCTGCTGGCGTAAGCCGCCAGTTCCTTCAGGTCCTTCCGCAGCAGGGGCTCCCCGCCGGAAAAAAGGAGTACCGGTACCTTAAACTCTGCCAGGTCGTCAATAAAGCGCAGGGCCTCTTCCGTAGTAAGTTCTCCCTCATATTGCCTGGCGTCGGAGTTTGAATAGCAGTGGATACATTTCAGATTACAGGTCCGGGTACAGTTCCAGACCACCACCGGGCCGCTCCCTGAAACCGCGCCGTGGGTCTGGCCCCGGGAGCCGGGGCTGTACCGGAGCCTGTCTCCGTAGTAGTCCGTATCGCATAAAAGCCTGGTTATACTGATCAATAGATTTCACACCTTTACGGGTTACATTATTTAAACGGTTTGTAAGCTGTAGTACTCCAGCAACGACCTGACCAGCCCTTCAATGGTATACTCCTTCGCCACCACGTCCACCTTGAGCCCCAGTTCCCTGGCGGTGCCGGCTGTAATCGGCCCGATACAGGCCACCACGACATTCTTCAGTAAAGTTTGGAGATCCGGGGCATTCAACATATTAACCAGGTTGCGGACAGTTGAAGAACTGGTGAAGGTAACCAGGTGAATCTCTCCCCGCGCCAGCATCTCCCTGATCCTTGAGCTGTCACCGTCCCCTGCAACGGTGCGGTAGGCGGTGACTTCCGTTACCTCCGCACCCACTTGCCGCAAAGCCTCCGGCAGCACTTTACGGGCGATATCCGCCCGGGGCAGGAGGATTTTCGTGCCCGCTTCAATCCTATCCCGCAAAGCCTCTATAATTTCTTCCGCGCGATATTTTTCCGGTACGGTTTCCACCAGCAAACCATAGTTTTCCAGCGCTTCCCCAGTTTTAGGCCCGATAGCGCAGAGCCTTGCCCTATAGAGTTCACGGATATCCTTGCGCAGGTGGCGCAACCTCCGGAAAAAAGCCTGCACTCCGTTGACGCTGGTAAATATGACCCAGTCAAAGGTCTTCAAATTGTTGATCGCCCGGTCCAGGGGCCCGTAATCCTCCGGTTCCACCACGCGGATGACGGGAAACTCCAGGGCCTCGCCCCCTGCTTCCTCAATGGCCGCCGACAGGGCGCTGGCCTGCTCCCGGGAACGGGTCACCAGCACCCTCTTACCGAAGAGAGGCTTCTTTTCAAACCAGTTAAGTTTTTCCCGCAGGTAAACAACATCTCCAACAATAATTACAGCGGGGTTTTTAAACTCCGCATTCTTTGCCTTTTCACAGATATCCTCCAGGGTCCCCGTCAGGGTTTGCTGCTCCGGTCCAGCGCCCTGCCTTACCAGCGCCACCGGGGTTTGGGGGGAGCGGCCGTTTTCTACCAGGCGCCTGACTATGGCCGGCAGGTTGGCCATACCCATCAGAAACACCAGGGTACCGGCGCCGGTTGCAATCTTATCCCAGGCTATGTCCGGGTTTTTCTTGGTTGGATCCTCGTTTCCGGTAATTACGGCCAGAGTGGAGGTAAAACTCCGGTGGGTCACCGGGATCCCGGCATATGCCGGTACAGCAATGGCGGAAGTGACGCCGGGTACAACTTCAAACTCGATTCCAGCTTCCACAAGGGCTTCTGCTTCCTCTCCGCCTCTGCCGAAAACAAAAGGGTCGCCGCCTTTGAGTCTGACTACAAGCTTTCCTTCCCGGGCTTTAGCTATTAAAAGGCTGTTTATTTCAGCCTGCTTCAATGTGTGGCAATCCGGCGATTTCCCCACATAAATAACCTCGGCCCCGGGCCGGGCAAGAGACATAAGCCTGTGACCGGCCAGGCGGTCGTAAACAATAACGTCGGCTTTGCGGAGCAATTCCGCGCCTTTTACTGTGATCAACCCGGGGTTCCCCGGTCCGGCACCCACAAGATATACTATTCCTTTAGCGACAGCAATCACCCCCCAGCCTGATCTTATTCAAAATTTCACCGGCTCCCATGCGCACCAGCTGTTCCGCCAGCCGCACACCAATCTCTTCAGCTCCCCGGAGATCCCCCTCCAATGCTGAGCGGATTATCCATTCCCCGTCCAGGGTCGCCACCACTCCCCGTAAATGCAAACGTCCCTGTTCAACCGTACCCAGGGCTCCAACAGGGATCTGGCAGCCGCCCTCGAGTTTTTTTAACAGCGCCCTTTCGGCACTGATAGCACAGCGTGATTCGTAATCATCAATCTTTTGGGTCAGTTCCAGGATTTCATCGTCCTCTGCCCGCACTTCCACCCCAATGGCACCCTGACCCACAGCAGGCAGGCATATATCAAAAGGAATTATCTGGGTAATCCTTTCCCGCAAGCCCAGGCGCTCCACTCCTGCAAAGGCAAGGACGGCGGCGTCAAGCCCTTCTTCCCTGAGCTTGCGCAGGCGGGTGTCGAGATTTCCCCGCAGGTTGACCATCTGAAAATCCCTTCTAAACCCTAAAAGCTGGGCGCAGCGCCGGAGGCTGCTGGTGCCGATCCGGGCACCGGGAGGCAATTCCTCCAGCCTTTTCCCCTCCCGGGAAATGAGAACATCGCCGGGGTATTCCCTTTTACAGACGGCCCCGATCACAAGACCTTCCGGTAGTTCTGTGGGCAGGTCCTTCATGCTGTGAACCGCTAAATCGATTTCCTTAGCAAGAAGGGCCACTTCCAGTTCCTTGGTAAAGAGGCCCTTGCCGCCAATTTTCGCCAGGGCTACATCCAGGATGTTGTCTCCAAGGGTGCGAATTCCCTGAATACGATAATTATAATCAGGACAGGACTCCTTTAGCCTGTCCACCACCCATTTAGCCTGCCACATGGCAAGTTTGCTCTCCCTGGTGCCCACGACAATTTCCCGCTTCATTTCGGCCTCCAAACATGCATTGTTTATGCTACCCCTTGCTTGTTTATATTACCCCTTATTAAGCACCAGGGGCTTTTCAGGATGCTCAGAAAGCTTCTGCTTTTTAGGCTTCTGGCCCGGTACATCCAGGTCAAAAAGGTTTTGCAGAATTTCAGTATACAGGTGTCCCTCCGTGGTAGGAGCATACTTTTTAAGCTGAATCACAGGGAGATGAAGGATCTGGTTGACAATGGAGTTGGCCAGGGAACAGACCACCTTCCGGTCATGCTCCGAAAGCTCGCCAAGACGGTTTAAGGCACGTTTTAACTCCTTCTGCTTAATTTCTTCTCCCCACTTTTTCAAAGCTGTGATGGTGGGAACAACAAACTGCATTCCCAGCCACTTCATGAACTTATCCAGTTCTTCTTCAATGATCTCCTCCGCCCTGACCGCAGCCTTCTTGCGCTCAGCCAGGTTCTTGTCCACCACAACGTTTAAATCATCTATATCAAAAAGGCTGACACCTTCAATTTGTCCAACCTCGACTTCAATATCCCGGGGTACGGCAATATCGACCATAAATATTTTGCGACCCCTTCTTTTTTCCATAACCTGCCTCATCTCTTCCGCCCTCACCACACAGTGGTTTGCGGCAGTGCAGCTGATCACAATATCCGCTTCTTCCATGTAATGGTACAATTCACTGAACTTGACCGCCTTGCCTTTAAACTGTGCAGCCAGGGCAGTCGCCCGGTCAAAGGACCGGTTTGATACTATTACCCCGGTAACACCGTTGGCCACCAGGTGCCTGGCTGTGAGCTCACTCATTTTTCCGGCGCCAATAATGAGTACGGACCGTTTTTCCAGACCGGCCAGATAGTTCCTGGCCAACTCCACGGCAGCGTAGCTTACGGATACCGGGTTCTGGTCGATGCCCGTTTCCGTACGCACGCGCTTTCCCACCGTAATTGCCTGCTGAAACAGTGTGTTTAAAACCCGGTTGGTAGATCCGTATTCAACTGCTTTCTGGTAGGCTGAACGTACCTGTCCCAGGATCTGCGTTTCCCCCAGAAGCATTGAGTCCAGCCCTGATGTAACACGGAAAATATGACGGATTGTATCGTACAGAGTGTGGCAGTAGGTATAGTTCTTAATCTGGGAGATATCTACTTTGGACCAGCGGGATAAAAAATCCCAGATGGCGTTCATGCCTTCATCCATTTCCATGGTTGCAGCATAAACTTCAGTCCTGTTGCAGGTCGATAAAATAGCGCAACCTTCAATAACAGGATACTCCTTCAGCTGCAAAAGAGCTTCCTTAAGATGGCTCCCTGCAAAGGACAGCTTTTCCCGCACCTCCACAGGGGCTGTCCTGTGGTTAAGGCCTACAACCGCAATAAGCATTCAGCAGCCTCTCCTTTACCTCAGCAAGCCTGCCTTCTTTGAGGAGGCCGAGAACTTTATCATCAGCAAAACTTTCCAGTATCTCTCTCTTTTTCTCCGGGTCTTGAACGTTGCGGATGACATCCTCCCGGAGTTTCCCGACCAAATCCAGGTACTCTTGATATTGCGGTCCAAAAATTACTTCCAGTTCTTCACGTATTTTCCTGGCCAGCATCGGACTCTTGCCGTCCGTTGAAACTGCGATTGTCAGGGAACCACGCCTAGTTATAGATGGTACAAAAAAATTCCCTTTGCGGGGGTCGTCAACTATATTGACAAGCAGGTTGCGGGCAGCCCCCTCTTCCGCAACCTGGCGGTTAACTGTTTCCTGATTTGTTGAACCAATTACCAGGAAAACTCCCTCCAGGTCGGACGGGCGGAACTGACGTCTTTGGCAGTCAATTCTGCCTTCAGCTGCAAGTTTTTCAATTCCAGGGGTTATTTCCGGACTAACGACCCGCACACGGGCACCGCATTCCAGGAGCGATTTAACTTTGCGCTCGGCAACCGGTCCACCGCCAACAACCAGGCACAGTTTTTGGGATAAATCCAGGAATACGGGATAACGCCCGGGCAAGCTTACACCACCCTTTTGTCGATTAAAACTTCCTCGCACCTACGAAATCGGCCGCCAGATTCAAGGTTAACCTGGTGGGAATATCCGGTAGATGCTTCAACTCCTCTTTTGCCTTTTTAATATACTTTAAGGCAATCTCAAAAGAATAATCAATGGCGCCGCACTCCTTGATTATTCTGATACATTCCTGGACCTCATCCTCGCTTTTATCCACTTTGTGAACGAGGATTTTCAAACGTTCCCTCTCTTTACTGCAGGCCAAAGCACGAATCACCGGAAGGGTTATAATCCCCTGACGCAGGTCTCCTCCTACTGGCTTACCCAACTGGCTCTGCTCCGAAACCATATCCAGGATGTCATCGGTAATCTGGAATGCCATACCGATACCATGCCCGTAACGCCGCAGGGGCATGTGTATGCTTTTTGGCGCCCCGCAGGCCACCGCACCCAACTGGGCGCTGGCTGCTATCAGAAGGGCAGTTTTGCGATTAATCCGGTACAGGTAGTCCCTTAGGTTCTGTTGAACATTAAACGATGCGGATATTTGATGGATTTCACCCTCGCACATCTTTACGCTGGTATCGGATAGAACCTTTGAAATCAGCGGTATTCCTTCATAACGGGCGATCAGGTTCAATGATTTTGCAAAGAAGTAGGAGCCGATATGGATTGAAATGCTGTTGCCCCACTTGGCTTTTACCGTAGGAATACCGCGGCGGGTCATGGAAGCGTCTACAACATCGTCGTGAACCAGACTCGACNNCTCAATGGCAACCGCCAGCGGTAAAACCTTTTCCAGATCATAATTATAGAATTTAGCACTGAACAGGATTAACGCCGGCCTCAAACGCTTGCCGCCCGCATTCAGAAGATGGGTAGAAGTCTCCGTAAGAAGAGCATTTTGCGTTCGTACTACGGAATTAAGTTCTCTTTCCACCACCTGCAAGTCCTGTTTTATCTCCCCAAAAAACTCCAGCATTATACATCCCCACCCACTCACATCAAAAAAAACAAAAAAATATCTCTATCGACATAAAAACTAATTTAGTATGCGTATTATCTTAGTAAGATATTCGCTGACTCAGGATGAAATCCTTCATCTTAACCGGTAAAATTGTTTGAAAAGTCCTTCCACTCCAAGTGATAGTGTTTTATTATTTGTTAAATATGACGTATTTTGTCTTTTTACACATAATTATGCCGAAAATTATTCAATCAGATAATCCTCTCCGATTTATAATAACTCATTACAATCATGACTCCGTTTTATATAAAGAGTCTGTGTAAAATGTTTGTGGGAAAAGATGGGATGGAGACTGAGGAAGACCTCTGAGAAA
>LFSA01000003.1 GCA_001512635.1 Pelotomaculum sp. DTU098
GCGTGGACTACCAGGGTATCTAATCCTGTTCGCTCCCCACGCTTTCGCTCCTCAGCGTCAGTAACGGCCCAGAGACCTGCCTTCGCCATTGGTGTTCTTCCCGATATCTACACATTCCACCGTTACACCGGGAATTCCAGTCTCCCCTACCGCACTCCAGCCCGCCCGTACCCGGCGCAGATCCACCGTTAAGCGATGGACTTTCACACCGGACGCGACGAACCGCCTACGAGCTCTTTACGCCCAATAATTCCGGATAACGCTTGCACCCTACGTATTACCGCGGCTGCTGGCACGTAGTTAGCCGGTGCTTATTCGAAGGGTACACTCACCCGAAGGCTTGCTCCCCGACAAAAGCGGTTTACAACCCGAAGGCCTCCATCCCGCACGCGGCGTCGCTGCATCAGGCTTGCGCCCATTGTGCAATATTCCCCACTGCTGCCTCCCGTAGGAGTCTGGGCCGTATCTCAGTCCCAATGTGGCCGGTCGCCCTCTCAGGCCGGCTACCCGTCGTAGGCTCGGTGGGCCGTTACCCCGCCGACTACCTGATAGGACGCGACCCCATCCCATACCGATGAAATCTTTCCCAACGCGACATGCATCGCATTGGAGCATCCGGCATTACCACCCGTTTCCAGGAGCTATTCCGGTGTACGGGGCAGGTCGGTCACGCATTACTCACCCGTTCGCCACTCTCACGGCCGGAGCAAGCTCCAGCCGATCCCGTTCGACTTGCATGTGTTAAGCACGCCGCCAGCGTTCATCCTGAGCCAGAATCGAACCCTCCACAAAAAACCTTCATGGAAAGACATCGAATAGATGACTCTCAAAATAATAAAAGAAATTGAACAAGCCGTTTTCAGGAAAACGGCGCTGTCCGCAAAAACCCCGCCCCGTTCAACCGGCTTCCCGGCACCCACACGCCGAAAGCGCGCGGGCCGTGGACGGACTGGCAATCATTTGACTATAAAGAAGTAGTACAAAACACGCTCTTGAGTTCTCAAACCACCACCGCACCGACCCGGAACCATCCACCCTCAAGGAGGGGAACCGTGCCGCGCCGAGCAGCAAGAGAAAAACCTACACCAAAACCCGAACCCACGCAAACCCACCCCCACACGAACACCCCAAAACCCCTGCAAACAAACACATCCACCGGCGTGTCGAAAACAAGCCCGAAACCCCGGGAACCGGGACGAAACACACGGACGGCACCACGAACAAACGGAAAACAAACCCGAAAAACACGGAAAACGACACTACCGCGCGTGTCGCGAAGCACCCATCGCGGGTCTTCATGCCAGAAAAAACAAATCCAACCGCGTCTTGCAATGCATTATCGCCGTCTAGCCAATAAGGACAGACGAGGAAGGGAGACAGGGAGGCCCCGCGTGCGCACCATACGAATCGGCGTGGTCGAAAACGACGGAT
>LFSA01000111.1 GCA_001512635.1 Pelotomaculum sp. DTU098
CCATTAATCAGGAGGAGCTAATGGAGAGGAAAATGGGGAATAACGAATGAGAGATATGGCAGGAATAGAATGAGGGGGTAGCCGTTTACAGGAGTTTTAATAAAAGGTTTAAGAAAGAAGGAGACTGTCCGGTTTGCGGGCGACGCGGCTTCAAGAGATTTTAATAAAAGCCGTAAGGAAAGAGGGGAGGCCTGTGGTTTCTCAAACAACCATATGGCCTTAACCTTTCCTGTCTTAACCTCCACCTTGTGCGAACCCATTTTTCACTATAATTTACAAGAGGATTTTTAGAGAACACAAAGAATAATTTTTTTACAGAAAGGAGGGTTCCGGGTGAAAATTCGCATAATAGGATTAGCACTGATAGTTGTCATGCTGGCGGCTGCCGGTTGCGGTGCAAAAAATAAACAAAAAGAGGTTGATCCCGGTACAGATACGTCAGTTAGTCAGAATCAAACGGAAGTTGATCCTGATCTTATTACAGCGGAGAATTTTGTTTCCAGCCTGCAGGATTGGACCACCCGCCTGGAAGCAATCGGGCAGAGAACCAGTGACGCACACAGCAACTGGTTAAACGGTAAACTGGATACGGAGGAGTACCTGATTACGCTGCAAAATCTGCAAAAGGAAATAAAAGCTCTGAGTCTTGAATCGGATTATAAAGATTATGAATTGAGTGAGCAGGAAAAGGAAAGCCTGGCTTTTGAGCAGATTACCAAAGGATACAACAGGTGCAGTAAAAATCTCAATGATTTTTTGTACAGTACTCACCTTCCGGATGAACAGATTAAAGAAAGGTACAAGACGCTGTTTGAAGAAGGATATAAAAGCGAGCTGGAACAATTAAAAAGTATTTTAAAAATGTAGCTTTTCACCCCCCCGGCCTGAAGGGGGGGTTGTTCATTATAGGTATGGTAACGGGGTGGTATGCTGTATTATTTTGCTCCCCGGCTATAATAAAAATTATCCAGAAACTTGTTAATATCAATAATTCTTGATATAATGCTTTCATGAAAGAACCAGATAAGATTACAAAGGCCCTGAGCGATCCTATAAGATACAGGATTTTGAAGATGCTGGCAGAGAGCAGCACCAGCTGCTGTTCCCTGCCCGGTGAAAAACCCCGCCCGGGTTTATGTAATTGCGAATTAATGGAAAGCCTGGGCATGATCCAGTCCAGGATTTCCTATCATATGAAGGGTTTGACCGACGCGGGTCTGGTTCTGGAGGAACCCCGGGGCAGGTGGAAGTTTTACCGCTTAAACCGTGAAGCGCTGAGAAGTTATATTGAACAATTAAAGGACGATTTTAAATTGAGATAATTTTTTTGTCTCATACATCAAAAATATTTGATATTTGGGAGGTTCTATTGTGAGTAAAGATGTTCGTGAATTCGTCAGGCTGAATTATGCCCGGGCTATCAGCCAAAAGAAAGGCTGTTGCGGCGACAGCCGGGGCGGGGGCTGCTGCGGGGGTTCCGGGGGTCTAACAATTGAAGCTGTTACCGCCGGACTCTATCAGCCCGATGAGCTGGACGGCCCGCTCCGGGAAGCTGCCGGGGCCTCCTTTGGCTGCGGTAATCCTACGGCCCTGGCAGACCTGCGCCCCGGGGAAGTGGTGCTCGACCTGGGCTGCGGGGCTGGTCTGGATGTGCTGCTTGCTGCCCGTCGCGTTGCTCCGGGGGGAAAGGCCTACGGTCTGGACATGACCGGTGAAATGCTGGCTGAAGCCAGGTCCAACAAGGAGAGATCGGGCATTGAGAACGCGGAGTTTTTAAAGGGGCACATTGAGGAGATCCCTTTGCCGGAGAACTCCGTGGACGTCATTATCTCCAACTGTGTCATTAATCTCTCCCCCGCTAAGGACCGGGTTCTACGGGAAGCCTGCCGCGTGCTGAAGCCCGGCGGGCGGCTCGCTGTTTCGGATATCGTCCTGACCCGCCCCCTGCCGGCAGAGGTGCGGGAGGACCTCACGGCCTGGGCCGGCTGCATCGCCGGCGCCCTGCTGGAAAAAGAGTACAGGGACAAACTGGCCGCAGCCGGCTTTGAGGATATCGGCCTGGAAGTGACCAGGCGCTATGAAGCGGATATAGTGCCCGGGAACATCTCCGATGCCGTCCGCCGGGAGATCGATGGAGCGGTGGTCAGCGCTTTCATCCGGGCCAGGAAGCCTGCGGCACCGTCTAAACAATAAGATGTCTTAACGTACGATTGGAGAGGCTTCCTGATCAAAGGGGTTTGTCCTCAGGGCAAAGGAGAAGAGATAGGGATAATGTTTCTTCAGGTACTTCATGTAGGCAATCCATTCTAAAGCCAGGCGGCTGTAAGCCCTGCTGATGTCATCCTGCAGGTGCTCAATGTCGGTGCCGGGCAGTTCGTTGAAGTTCTGCCTGTGTTCCAGTTCGTCCGCCAGGTGGAAGACAGCCCGAAGCATGGCCGTAAAGGATTCGTGTTCCAGTAAAACCGGGTTTTCTAAAAGCCTCAGCAGGAAATCTCTTTTTTCCGAAAGATAGCGCTTCAGCTCTTCCAGCAGGACTATTTGACATTTCACCTGGTAGCGGTGGTTTTTAAGGGGAGCGTTTCTTGCCAAAAAGTCTTCGTCGGACCAGTAGTCCTTTACCTGGAGACGGTCTCTGAGCTGGTCAAGTTCCGGATCGCAGTTGGAAAAACAGGTTAATAATTCGGTACCCGCTTCGCTGAAAAACGTTCCTATGACCATATTGAGCTTCTCCAGTCTGTCCCGCTTTGCCCTGATACTGAGCAGCTTGTTTAGAATCAGGGTCACAAGGAGGACATTTATGGGGAGAAAGCCGAGGGCGTTGAAAACGTAGTTATAAGTATTCGTCGGATCCCCGAGGACAATATATTTGACCAGGTAGACCAGCGCCGAAAAGGTGACCAGGGAGATCCCAAGCTTTATTTCCCAGCTTAAGGTTTTCATCCTTACACTGCTCCTTTCCATGCATTATTTAATTCTACATGCATAATTAAATTCTAGATATCTGAAAAAAGACCTACCTGGCCGGTAAATAAATGTTTAATGCCCGTTGTAGCTGGTATTCTGGCCTGGAAATGACCTGAGAGTAAACAACCCGGCAAAAAGCAGGGTTGTTTTTCATGGGTAAATAAGTATGTGTGTTTTTGGTATATACTTCATTAGAGCTCAATAACTTTAGATAAAGATCAGTTAAATGGGAGGGATCCATCCTGCAAGAAAAAACAGTACACAGGCCCGGTACATTAAAGTGCGGCCTTCCTGCCCCTTACCCGCCGGTCAGGGTCATGGCCCCCAACCGGCAGTACGCCGAGTTGCTCCTGGAGGATTACACCGGGATGATCAGCGAAATAACAGCCGTCAAACAGTACCTGTACCATTATTTTGTGCTTAAGTCCATTAACCCTGAAGTGGCCGACCTGTTGGAATGTGTTTCCCTGGTGGAGATGCATCATATGGAAATGCTGGCCGAAACTATCCGCCTCCTGGGAGTCAGCCCGCGTTACCGGGTTTTTCGCAATAACCAGGAAGTTTACTGGAGCGGCACCTATGTCTACTATGGTCTGAGCCTTTGCGACATGCTGGCTGCGGATATCGCCGGTGAATGGGCTGCCATAGCCTACTACCGTGATCACCAGCAAAGGATTGCAGATCCCTATATTAAAGAACTGCTGGAAAGAATCATCCTTGATGAGTATCACCATATAAAATTGTTCAACGATGTTATGCAAAAATACTGTAAATAATTATTTTTGCTCCTGAGTCTTTTCAGTCAGGGCGGGTTCGTTTCCTTAGGATGATCTCCAGGGCGGCTGACTGCTTCTAAGTTACTTCTTATTCACTATAGTCAGTCTGCTCCACTACAAAAAAGTGCTTTCTTTTGATGCCTGCGAAAAATGAAAGGAAATCCTTCAAAGTCAGCCATTTTGTGCAGGATTTTTTTGTTTTATGCATAATTGTAACGAGGTAAGCGTTTTTTAAAGAAGGTGAAGAACTTGACTTGCGGCCCCACTTATTTCCTGGCCGGGAATATTGCCAAACAAAAATGGTGCCATTTTGAAGCGATTATTCGTTGCAGGGAAAACGAGGATTTAGCCCGCCGCAATGTGGAAAAGATCAGGGAAAACGGGTGGGGGCGTAATTACTATGATGTACCGGTGGTTGAACCTTTGGTTTATGTTATCCCGAATTTAAGATCTCTTCTTCCTATTAATAAGCCCAATGTCCGGACTCCGCCCGGAGAGTCCTTTGAAAAGGTGCTGGACCTGGAAACAGGTGAAACAGTTCTTTATGCCAGGCTGGATCCCGCAAAGTTTGAAAAGCACTTTGGCGAGTTTTTTGAACCGGTAAAAATCACCTATTCCGAATGGCGTTCCCTGTGCAGCAGGATCTGCCTTTCCCAGCAGGAGACGGGTGACACGGAACACTTTGAATTTGCGGAAAAACATCCCACCATTATTGCCTTCTGGGAATGGGAAAACCGTTACATCGTAGGGTTTCCGGACGGGCTTACAGATGAGTTTGTTTATGAGTTCAGGTCGGTCAACAGTTATTACCTGCTTCATCATCTAAAGCCCGTAGCCCTGGCCCAGGCCGGGCTGTATGCCTATTTTCTGGACCGGCCGAAAATCAGGGTACAGATCAGAGTCAAACAGGCCAATAAGATTGAGACTTTCGAACAAAAAAGCAACCCGGACAGCGCAGTAGCCTTGCTCAAATCCATGTTGGCGCTACTGGACGGCAGCGCCGAGCCAATCCCCCCGGGGATGGCCTGGAAATGCAAGAGTTGCAGTTTCAGGACGCTGTGTCCCCATTTATGCCCTGCCTAGGGTTTTGGTCTTGATTAACACTAAACCAAATTAGTTATCCAAAATCCGTCAGGAAACATCATATGATCATAAAACAACAGCGCTTCCCATGGCTCTAAATGCAAACCCTGGGAAGCGCTGTTTTTTATGATGAGACAATTCAAACAGTCCTGAAAACCTGTCAGATACAAATTCAGATACATAAGGGGTTTTGCTGGACCTTAATGATCGAGATACTCTACAATGAGATACTCTACGCTTCAAGCCAGGCCCATAGGTGGTTCCTTTGAACTAGCCGAGGGCGCTTTCAAAAACAAACTCAACAACCCCGCCCAGTTTAGCCCCGTTAAAGAATGGAACACTAACTACAGTTGCCTTTCCGTCCGGTGTGTCCATTACATAATAATGGAGCTTGGTTTTTTTATCGGCAAAATCCTGGTAAATTTTTTTAAGCTTCTCAATGGTTTCCGGCTTATGACAACCCGTCATGTTCCGGCCAACGAGATCATCGACGTTTAAAAGCGCTTTAAAGACTTCCTCTCCTCTTTTGTTGGCGTAAATAATATTAAAATCTGCATCCGAAACCACCATTGCCACTTGCAGGCCATCAGTTATGGCTTTGACATCCATATTTTCCGAACCCCCTTCATAATAGTTGCATAATAATTGATAAACTAAACTTGCCATAATAGACATGCAAGGTTTATGCCGGGGGTTAAGCGGAGCAGTTCTTCAAGAAATCCCAATATTCCTACTATTATAAACTTTATCAGGCATCTTAATGTGTTCGTTTATATAACAGGAATCTCGGGTGTGTTCCAAAAGGGGAGGGTTATCTGTGTAGGCCGGAGGGCTTGTTGATCATGCCCGAGCCCGTCCTGATCATTAATGGGAGAATTAAGGCTGTGGGCGAGGTCCTGGAAAAAGGGGCTTGACGATATATATTAAGTGAGAGTTGTGAGTTATCAGGTTCTTTAAGAATGCATGATTTACTTCAGTATTTGCCTGAGTATTCGCCTGCAGCCGGCAGGACCTGCCCCTGTGGTTTTCCCGGTATGTTGTCTGAAAGCAAGATTAACCTTTACATTAAAATAATGGACTGATATAATTTTTTTAGCTCTTTTGCTTTTTGCCGTTATTCAACTGAGTATTCATCTAAAAAAGAGGGATAAGGTTTATTTTCCGGGATCAAAAATTTAATTAAATTACAGGAAGTGATAAAATGGCTGCTCATTACAGGTTATTTAAAGGGACTAAAATACTTTTGGCTCTGGCGGTTCTAGTTGCGGCAGTTATGACGGGAAGCTTGAATCAGGCTTATGGTTGAGGTGAAACAACGAGACCGTCGGTCGAGACAAAGGGAGCCAGCATTACTGATAATACCGCCGTTTTAAACGGCTATATCTCCAACTGCGGCGGGGAACTTAGTGAATACGGCTTTTTGTGGGGTAAAGACAAAAATGAACTGGAAGAACTTATTGTGGGAACTGAGGGCACCCCTGCCGAGTATGATGCGGAGTTGAGAGATTTAACCGCCGGCAAGTATTATTATAGGGCTTATGCAACCAACGCAGGAGGAACCAGTTACGGGAAGCTTAAAGAGTTCAGTATAACAGGGATTACTTCTGATCCCGGCATTGACCCTAATACAGCTCCCGGCAATGGTGATGGGACCGTCCGTGTAATCTTAAACGGCCGGATGCTTCAGTTCGACGTGCCTCCAATTATTGAAAACGACCGGACCCTGGTGCCTTTGCGGGTGATCTTCGAAGCGCTGGGGGCCAGCGTGGAATGGGACGGTGCGACCCAAACCGTTAGGGCGGAGAGAGACGGAACAATAATTAAGCTTGTTATCGGCGGTATGGCTTACGTCAACGATCAACCCGTGGAACTGGATGTTCCCGCAAAGATTGTGAACGACCGGACCCTGGTGCCCTTACGGTTTGTTTCGGAGGCATTGGGGTGCCAGGTGGAGTGGTTCGGCGACACCATGACCGTAAATATTACCAGTTAACATAGTTCAAGTTGATAATACTCTTCCAACATTCAACGGGGTTGCTGATTACAACCCCGTTTTACGCTTTATTGAACTTTTTCGGGCTTGCCGGCGCCTTGAGTCCCGGCAAAGATGGCTATGCCCTTCTGCGGCCCTTAGTCCTGTCCGGAAAGTCAAATCATTTGGACAACCTTTGGGCATTTCCGGACGTCAAAGGTAAGGAGGCTTTTTTAATTCCTTTTTATAAATCGTAAAATCGTATGGATGATTTACCTGAACTAAAAAAATTCTTTTCTATTAAGGCTGGAAGAACTGTTTCGACCCACCAAAATACTCGTTCTTCACTCGAATTGTATAACAGGCGGAGTGATTTTATTGGTAAGTCAAAAACTGGAGCAGGAGTTGCTGTCCGCCAGAAATGGAGACCGGGGAGCCCGTGAAAAACTGATTCAGGAACACAGGGATTTCATTGCGGGAACCAGTTCCAAAATCTGCAGGCGCCACCTTGTCTGGGATAATGATGATGAACTGAGTATCGCCTTACTGGCTTTCAATGAAGCAATTGATAAATACAAACCCGGAGAAGGGCTTTTTCACAGTTTTGCCCGGACAGTTATCCAGAGGCGCCTGTGGGATTACTACCGCAAGGAATGCAGGAACAGGGAAGTAATCCTGCCGGCGGGGATTGAGAACGAAGACCGGTTGACCCGGCAAGGGCTCGAACGTTCCCGGGCCAGGTACCAGGATGAGAGCGGCCAGGCTGTCTTTAAAGAATCTATTGAGCGCTTTATTGAGGTTCTGGCCTGGTATAATATAACCCTGGATGATCTGGTTAAAGCTTCCCCGAAGCACAGGGACAGCAGGGGGCAGTTAACCGAAACGGCCCGACTTCTGGCCGGAGAGCCAGGCCTGATGGAATACATGAAAAAAAACCGGCGTCTGCCCATTCTTGAACTGAAAGAAATCACTGGAAAAAGCCGCAGGTTTTTGGAAAAAGGAAGGAAATACATCATTGCCGTGGCTTTAATCATAACGGAACCGGAGTTCTACCCGTTGAGAAGCTTTGCCGGGCTAGAAAAAGGGGGTGCTGCCGGATCAAAAGAGTCAGAGGGGTCGTCTTAAGGACCGTTAATCAGAAAACAGTTATATATACCAGTGACGGGGCTTTTATGGAGATCCCCACACCAGGCGAAAAGCATCCGGTGGGGCAGGTGCTTGACGTGTCCGTGCCTTCAGGTTTCTTTTGCACCCGGCCGTTTTTTAAGTATGCCGCTGTAGCCGCAGCCCTTGCCGTGGTGCTGCTCCTGGGTATTGCCTATCCCCTGGCCGGTCCGGAAAAAGCTGTGGCTTCAGTAGCCCTGGAAATCAATAGCGGCATAGAATTAATGATTAACCGGGAAAGTAAAGTCATTCAGGTCCGTAGTGCGGGGGAAGGCACGGATTTAAATCTTAACAATCTGGACCTCGGGGGGCTGGACGTGTATGAGGCCATTGAGCTGATCCTGGAGAACGCCCGGACAAGGGGCGTTTTTGGAGATTCGCAAATCCTGATTCTGGCCAGCGTAGTTTTAAGAGACGAGGAAGCCGGCGAAGTGGTTAATCTGGATAAACTGCGTTGTGCAATTTATGAAGATATGGCCGGCGGGAAGGTGCCCGGACTGATCATTGTGAGCGAAGCCGACGAGGCGAAAAAGCAGCAGGCAGAAAGTCATCAGATGACCCTCAACAGCTACCTGGTTTATGAGCGCTGCCGGTTATGTAATCTGGATGTTCAGGCCGAACTCTTTCGTGAAGGCGGGGCTGCCAGGGCTCTGGAGGTTTGCAGGGTTAACCTGCCCTGTCTCTTTCCCGGAGAAACCATTGAGTTAAAACAGGGAGAACCTGACCTGCGCTCTGAGGAAGCTGAAGGGGGCAGGGCCGTTTCCAGCTCCCCGTGCGGTTGTGAAAACCCTGATCAGGGAGGCGGACTCCACGAAGGGCAGGGTCCTGCGGCTCCTGTAACCGGAAAAACGTCTTCCCCAACTGAATCCCAGCCGGACTGCAGCTGTTTGCAAAATGTGTTATAGATTTATGCTCATGACCTTAAAAGCAATGCTTTGAAAGAAGGTGGGAGGGATTAAAGGCCGGAGTGTGAAGGGGTTGCCTGGCTCATCTCAACTTTTGCCGGCCCCGTTATTGGGACATTAAGGTTGAGGCTGCTTTGTCCAGCAGTTATTCTTTTAAGTTAAAGAGTTTAGTGCCTACAATAACCACTGGAGCAAAGTCACACGATAAAAATTAAACTATACTCATAAAAGAGTAGAGGAGTGCAAGTGAGAATTGATTTTTGGATCGAATGAAAGCAGGTACTGGGACATTCGTAAAATCTTAGCTTTACTGGCCCTGGTCGCAGCCATTGTGGCCGCCCAGGGCGCGGGAAATATCATTGCCTATATAGGTATAGGCTATTATGTGGTCTGCATTATTGCCATCCTGCTAAGATTTCGCTGGGCAGGTGGTATGCTCTGGCTTGCCGTGGGAGCGCATGTTTTGTTAACCGGCTGGGCCCTCTGGAACTGGTACACCGAATTGATCATACCCTGCCATTATTGCCTGTGGGCGGCGGGCTTCGTACTGCTGGCCGCAACAGCATTTTACCGGCTTCCTGCAGCAGTCCTGCCGGTATTGTTAATGGTTGCTGTATCCGCAGCCTGGCCCTATGCTTTTGGGGACAAAGTACTGGACGAAATTAACCCTTCCGCCGGCGAAGCAACCATTGAGCCGGTATCTGCTCCGGGGGATAATCAGCCCGGGGAGGAGGATGACACTCTCCCGGCCGGGGAAAACCCGGCAATGGGCCTGCCCGCCGGGCCGGAGGGTTCAGGGACTGCAAACCCGGCACCAGCCGGAACATCTCCAGCCGCAAAGCCGGCGCCGGCGGCTTCCCAGCCGTCTCAGCCGGAACCCGGGAAGCCTGCCCAGAACGGTGCGGCGGTCCAGCCGGCAGGCGCCGGGTCCGAACCGTCAGCGGAACAGCCGTCTCAGCCGGAACCGGGCAACTCGCCGGACCAACCGGTAAACCAGCCTGACCCCGGTGCGGAGGAACCTGACGACCAGCCGCAGGACGCACCGGAGGACGGCAACCCGGTTTCGCCCGGGGTTGGAGAGCCGTCCGGGGAGCCG
The DNA here is from genome assembly GCA_001512635.1 of Pelotomaculum sp. DTU098. Classification (GTDB taxonomy): domain Bacteria; phylum Bacillota; class Desulfotomaculia; order Desulfotomaculales; family Pelotomaculaceae; genus DTU098. Next base: position 9,961 of record LFSA01000111.1, read on the forward strand.
GAGGATAATCAGGAGGATGAACCAAAGAAGCCGAAATCCGGGTGAGGGAAACCTTGCTAATCACTTCCGTTGGAAGTGGCTTACAGACGGGGTTCTTAAAGTAAGGAAGGATTATCGAACCGTCGGAAAGGGCCGGGAAGAGCCGGGAAATTGCCCGGGGCCTTGATGCGCCGGGCAGTTTCGGGGGAATTATTATGTTTGCGCTTTTTGGAGCGTAGCCCAGGTTTTTGGAAACGGAGCTATGAATCCTTAATCTAAAACGACTATTAAGATTTAGCCCTGCCGGTTGGCAGGGTTATTATTTATAATATTGAACAGGCAGCGCACGGGTTGTACCGTGCCCGGTCAATGCGTTTATTTACGGTGGGGAACCCGGGATCTTTATCCTCCGCCATGCCGCCAGGAAACCCGTCCATTTTATAGCAAGCGGCAGGAAATGTTTCCTTTTGTCGAGAATTATGTGCTTAAGCCCGGGACAGCTGTGTCTGGTGCTGCACTTATATAATTCAATAAGGAAGCGAGTTGATTAAAAAATGATTCGCCGTAAAATGATCCTTTATCTTCTGGCGCTGCTAATTGTTTTGCTCCTGCCGGGTTCCGGGGGTGCGACGGCCGCGCAGTTGACCATAAATGAAAACAACAGCGGGGAAACCCTGACCCTGTATCCCGGGGATATATTGGAGTTAACCCTGGAAAGCAATCCTACGACGGGTTACTCCTGGCAGGGCGACTTGGATATTGCCGGCGTCCTGAATGTGATTGAACACGGCTTTAGAAGCAAAGGGGTTTTACCCGGCGCACCGGGTGAGGAGTACTGGTTTTTAAAAGCCGCCGGTCCGGGATCCGGTTCCCTTTCCCTTGAATACAAACGTTCCTGGGAAGAGGGTAAGGATCCTGTAAACAGGTTTGCGGCAGTGATCAGTGTTTTAGAACCGGTCCCACAGGTTTCCGGGGAGGAGGCACCTGGCCGGGAAGCCGGGGTTCCTGTATTTATTGACGGGGTGGAGCTGAACTTCCCCGACCAGAAAGCTTTTCTTGAAGATGGACGAACCTGGGTCCCCCTGCGTATTTTAGCCGAAGCCCTGGGCTGGCAGGTTCAGTGGGACCCCGGGAGCGGCACCGCTACCGTGCTCAAAGGAAACCGGGAGGTCCGGGTGCAGGCCGGTTCAGCCCTGCTTTATATTGAAGGCAGGCCCCGGGAGCTGGCAGGGGGGAGCCGGGTGTGCAATCAAAGAATAGTTGTTCCCCTGCGGGATTTTTGCGGGCTCCTGGATGTTTACTCCGCTGCCTGGGATCCCGTTAGGAGAGCGGTGCTGATTGAAAGCGGCGGCCTGGACCAGCTGGTGGCCGGCATGACCCTCGAAGAGAAACTGGGGCAAATGTTGATGCCCGATTTTAGAACCTGGAATGGTGAGGACGTTCTCGCCATCAACAATGAGATTGCCCGGCTCATCCGGGAGTATCACGTGGGCGGGGTAATCCTTTTCAGGGAGAATGTAAAAGAAACGGAGCAAACAGTGCGGTTGGTTGACCAGTTGCAAAAGGCGGCTGGGGCTATCCCGCTCTTTATCGCCATTGACCAGGAAGGGGGAATGGTTGTCAGGCTCCAGACGGGAACCGTAATGCCGGGCAATATGGCCCTGGGCGCCGCCCGCTCGCCGGAAACCACGTATAAAGTGGCGAAAGCTATCGGTGAAGAATTGAATGCCCTGGGGATCAATGTAAATTTTGCTCCTGTTATGGATGTAAACAACAACCCGGATAATCCTGTAATCGGCATCCGTTCCTTTGGCTCCGACCCGCAGCTGGTGGCGGAAATGGGAACAGCTTATATCAAGGGCCTCCATGACGCCGGAGTGGCTGCCGTCGCCAAGCACTTTCCCGGCCACGGTGACACCAGCGTCGATTCCCACCTGGGGCTGCCGTCGATTCCCCATGATTTGGAGAGGCTGGAAGCCGTCGAACTGGTTCCCTTCCGGGAGGCGATTAAACAGGGTGTGGACATGATCATGACCGCCCACGTAACCTTCCCGGCTATTGACAGTACGCAGGCTGTCTCCAGGCTGGACGGAAAGCCGGTCTTTCTGCCGGCGACCCTTTCCGAAAAGGTACTGACGGAACTGGTGCGGAACAAGCTCGGTTTTAACGGGGTTATCGTCACGGACAGTCTCAAAATGAAAGCGATAGAGGACCATTTTGGCCCCGGGGAAGCGGTGGTCATGGCTGTCAAAGCAGGCGCGGATATTGTCCTGATGCCCGGGGATCTGGAAGAAGCCTTGCAGGCGCTCCTGGAGGAAATACGGGCAGGCCGTATTTCCGAAGCCAGGGTGGACGCCTCGGTGAAGAGGATCCTCGAGCTTAAGCAGAAGATGGGGTTATTATCTAAACAGGGACTTTCTTCCGGTGAACCCGGAGCTAACCTGGAAGCCAGGCTTAAAGCCGCGCAAGCCCTGGTGGGGTGTGCGGAGCACCTGTCTGTGGAAAGAGAAGCCGCAGAAAAGGCAGTGACCCTGCTCAAAAATGACGGTATGATGCTTCCTTTTAGACTGAAGGATGGCGATAGGGTTGTCCTTTTTGCTCCCTGGAGCAACAGGCTGGAGCTGATGGAGGAAACACTGGCCCAGATTGTTCAGGACGCTGAAATTAAAGACGTTAAAATAGAAGGCTTTGTTTATGAAAACCTTACTGCTTTGAATGAGCAGCAGAAGAAAGCGCTTCAGACAGCCGATTATATTGTGCTAGGTTCGTACAGTTACGACCTGGAAAGTAGGGTTCCCGGCAGCCACTGGTTGCCCGATTTCGCTCTGGACACCCTGGCCCAGGCGGAGGAGGCCGGGAAACCCGTGGCTGTACTGGCTATCCGGAACCCCTACGACATCGCCTACATGCCCACGGCAAAAGCCTTCCTGGCCGTTTACGGTGCGGCGGAGGGTCCAAATATACCGGCCGGCATCAGGGCCATCTTCGGGATTGTGAAACCGCAAGGAAAGCTCCCGGTCTCCATCCCGGATGCAGGCGGCGGGAATCTTTACGAATGCGGTTACGGTCTGGAGTATCCCGAATAGGACAGGGTGGTGGAACTGGCCCGCCGGTATCAGACGGGTATTGAACTGGAGTATGATGAAAAAGTGCTCTCAAACCGCTATTATTATGATTTGTTCTACAAACAGTTAAACAGGGTGCACCAGCTTAATAATTAACATGGTTGACCAAGTCAACCGGTAATATGTGGAGGCGAAAACGCCCGAATAGGTGTCATAATAAGGTCTAATGGCGTTGCTTTCTCCAGAGAAAGATAAACAAAGCTGTAAGATTGTGGAAAGTTGGGATAACTCTGTGGACAACTAGCGAATTGCGCCGGAATGCCGTTTATTTTTAGCGGCATTTTTTTTGCTATACTGCTGAATCCGGAAACAAAAGGTTTGCAAAAAACTCTTTTGTCGTTATAATGGTAAAAGCTGAATTTTTTACATTAACGAGTGTACTGCTGGTTTTATCTTAAAACAGGTGTACTTTCTCTTTTTAAAGGGTTTTTTGCCCAGGCCGGGTTATTATTGCTCCGGCAAGTTATTTTTTTCGGCGACTCTGCCGGTTAATCACGATTAATCCAATAACTCTTTTATCTTTGGTTCTTTGCCGCTTGACCCGGATCACGAATTTCCCAAAATTTTGCGTATTCTCTTGACCAAGTATGGTTATTCTTGAGATATAATGGGTAATCAGTAAACCCGTCCTTTGCCGGGATAACTCCATTAACTTGAATCTGGACAGGCTCACCAACACAGGCTTTGGGGATACGATAATGTCATTGCAACAGCCGGACATCTTAACAAAGGCAGAGGTCATCCTGGAAGGGCGGCTTTATAGACAGGCCGGCTTTGACTGCGCCGTAGAATTGTAAACCGGTTGTTTTTTGAAGGTCTCCTTCTTTGGATATTAATCAATCGTAGCAGGAGGTGGTTGGAAAAAGGATTTGTCCCGAATTAGGAGGTGAGCGCTAGTATTTAAGGCTCTACTATGATTAAATTTCCAGAAAATGATTTTACATTAAGGTTTATAAGGTGGTGTTCAATTTGACAGTCGGGGCTTTCTCCATATACGCTGTTATCGCCTCGTTATTGGGTATTCTGTTTGCCGGATACCTGGCCATGATGGTTTTAAAGCTGCCTCCCGGCAATGAGCGTATGATTGAAATCTCAGGAGCTATTTATGAAGGCGCCATGGCCTACCTGAACAGGCAGTACAAGACTATTGCCGTGGTTGGAATCATTATTGCAATTTTACTTTATTTTGGTCTGGGTTGGATTACAACCGTGGGCTTCATCGTAGGGGCTGTTTTTTCCGGACTCTGCGGCTACGTGGGGATGTATGTATCGGTGCGGAGCAACGCCCGGGTTTGTGAAGCGGCCAGAAAGGGCCTGCCCTATGCCCTGCTGGTGGCCTTTAAGGGCGGAGCCGTCACTGGTTTGATGTGTGTCAGCCTCGGCCTGCTGGGTGTTGCCGGCCTGTATGTATTATTCCAGGATCCCATTTACCTGGTTGGCTTGGGCTTCGGCGGCAGTTTGATCAGCGTGTTTGCCCGTTTAGGCGGTGGTATCTACACCAAGAGCGCCGACGTCGGGGCCGACCTGGTGGGCAAGGTGGAAGCAGGTATACCGGAAGACGACCCCCGCAACCCGGCGGTGATTGCAGACAACGTGGGAGACAACGTGGGGGACTGTGCCGGGATGGCGGCGGACCTTTTCGAAACATACGCCATTACGGCCATTGGTGCCATGTTGCTGGGTCAGCTGTTCTTCCCCGGACAACAGCAGTATGTTGTTTACCCGCTGATTCTGGGTGGTATTGCCATCATCGCCACAATTATCGGCAGCTATTTTGTCAGGCTTACCCCTGGAAAGGAAATTATGTCGGCTCTTTATAAAGGGCTGCTTGCATCTGCGATTATTTCCCTTATTGGTTTTTATCCGGTAACCACTTACATTTTCGGTTCGCCCCAGTACTTTTACACGGCCCTGGTGGGCGTTGCAGTGACCTTAGCCATTGTCTTTCTTACCGATTACTATACCTCTACGCGTTTCCGGCCGGTCAGGACTATCGCCAAAGCTTCGCAGTCCGGACATGCAACCAACATTATCAGCGGCCTGTCCGTCGCAATGGAGGCCAGTGTTCCGCCGGCTTTAGTCATCGTGACCGGAATCCTGGTTTCCTACATTATCGGCGATGTATATGGAGTTGGGATAGCCTCAATCGCAATGCTTTCAATGACGGGTATCGTTGTGGCAATTGACTCCTACGGCCCGATCACCGATAACGCCGGCGGCATTGCCGAAATGGCTGAGCTGCCGCCTGAAATACGCAATATTACCGACCCGCTGGACGCGGTGGGCAATACCACCAAGGCGGTGACCAAGGGTTACGCCATCGGCTCTGCCGGCCTGGCCGCTATCGTCCTCTTTGCTTCTTATACGATGGAGATAAGCCACTATCGTGAGAGCGCCGGAATCCTGGAGAAACTAAACTTTACTGTTGAGAATCCCTGGGTGCTAGCCGGGCTTATCATCGGCGGTGCCCTGCCCTTTATCTTTTCTGCGCTGGCCATGGGCGCTGTTGGACGGGCCGCCAATGAGGTGGTCAGCGAGGTGCGGCGCCAGTTCAGGGAGATCAAGGGGCTGATGGAAGGCAAAGCCCGGCCCGAGTACGGCCGCTGTGTTGATATTGTGACCAAGAGCGCTATTAAAGAAATGATGCTCCCCGGCCTGATCCCGGTGGTGGCACCCCTCGTGGTGGGCTTTCTGCTGGGTGCTCAGGCCCTGGGCGGTATGCTTATGGGCGTAATCATCACCGGCCTGTTCCTGGCAATTATGCTGACAGCCGGAGGCGGTGCCTGGGACAATGCCAAGAAATATATCGAAGAGGGTAATTACGGCGGTAAGGGCACTGACGCTCATGCGGCGTCGGTCACCGGCGACACGGTGGGCGACCCCTGCAAGGACACGGCCGGCCCGGCCATTAACCCGATGATCAAGGTGGTCAACATCGTGGCCCTGCTTATTGTGAGCTACGTTGCGATGATCGTCCGTTAAACTGCGGCAGCAGGTATCAATACGAAGAAATATTTACGGCACAGGCCCCTGCAAGCGTTTTACAGGGGCTGTGCCTCTTCTTTTTTTATTGCTTGTTAACTCCCTCAATCAGGATCCATAAGTAAGGGATTTTTTCTGAGGACAGATCCTAGTGAACAGTATTTAAAGGGGCACCGGGTTCTTCTGCCTGGGGAGGCTCTTCATACCAGCCATTATTGACAAGCAGGTTCATTCCTTCCCTGGCATGTTTTAAGATTTCTGCCATAAGACGGGCAAAATCACCCGCCAAATCCTTTCTATCACCTGAGATAGAGATAGCCTTAGCGTAATTAGCCGATAAGATCACGTTCATGGACCGGACTTCTTGCAGCATCAACAAATCAGAAAAGGGTGCAATTGTTGAATCCGTTACACCTGATTCCCAGGCCAGGGAGACGGGGAAATTATTTTTAAGCAGTAATGTGCTAAATATTTCGATATGCTTTTCGGCAATCTCTTTTCCCTTAAGCATGTACTGGCGTACCTGTTCTTCCTTTGCTACCTGGCTAAAGCCGGTTAATATACTTTTTCTCAAGTGGTTTCTCTGAAGATTGAAAAAGATGTGGGTAACATGAATGGAGTTAAATGGCTTTTTCTTTGAAATCCGGCTGCTCAGGAAGTTCTGTTTTGTTGTAAAGATAATTTTTTCGGGAACGCGGATTTGGGGAGGCCTGGCAAAAATACCCTTTGAGAGCATGACACTCACGGACCTGTTATAGATCTCTGCGGGATCAGCCACACATTCGGTGAAGTACTGGCGCACGTCACTGCGTGCACACGTTTGCAGCGCGGTGCTGTATCCATCCAGCCTGCTCCTGGCCAGGTCAGCCAGGAAACTGATGATAACAGAGTCTGAAAAAAGCCTGGGAGCTTCCAGATTTACATCTTCGGCGGTGAAGCCGCGGGGAATGGGGTGCTTTTCCCGGATATAGATTTCTCTAATCCGCTGAAGGTGCTTTCGGGCAATGTTTAGAGTATATTCCAGAACCTCTTTGATTTCCGGGTCTACAACGGTTTTTAAAAAATATTGGACCATCCGTTCCTTAATACTGCTTTCCATCCAGGAAGACCACAGGCTGGCAATTTCTGAGGATGTAAGGCTGATGTTTTCTACAATTTCAACCGGGTATTCCTCCGAGGGAGCAGGGGTATTAGATTGACTAATGGATAAATCCATTGCTTGTAAGCCTCCGGATATTTGGTATTGATGATATTTTATCTTTGCAGATCTTTTTCTATGCACATAAAAAACAGCCACCAGGCAGTCGACGGATTTGCCCGTTGGCCGGAAATCTAAAAAAACTTAATAAAGAGTATTAATGATGTTACGGCTGGTTTGTGGTGTCTTTTATGTGGATCTGATTTCTTCCAGAAATTTCACGCAGGGAATCTGCAATGTCCTTTGTGTAACAGATTAAGGGGATTGTTAACAGTACTGAAGCCGCAAGCATTATTGTCATTCCGGACCTGCTCATGTCTTCTTTTATTAACACTTTGCGGTCATCACCTCCTAAAAGATAGTGTTCTCCCTTTTAAAATTAAAAAACGAAAGAAATTATGGTTTCAAAACCATTGTAAAAAGCTTTATTAACTATTATTTACAAAAAACGAACCTGTCCAGGCCTTTAACCCACCTGCTCCAGTGGTCATCCTCAGCAGCACGGCTTTCCACAGCCGAGTTGAACATATCAATGGTAGCGTCAATCATATCCAGATAATGCAGGACGGCGGCTTCCAGAAACTTAGGCCTTTTCGGGGACTGCCACTCGTACTGCCCGTGGTGGCTGACGATCATATGGAGCAGTTTGGTTCTGAGTTCTTGAGGAAAACCGGGCAGTTGGTCAATATAGCTGTCCAGGAGCCGTACTCCCAGGACAATATGCCCCAAAAGGCGGCCTTCGTCGGTGAAATCGATATGAGAATTCAGCCGGTATTCCTCCACTTTGCCGATATCGTGGAGGAGAGCGCCGGTCAACAGCAGGTCCCGGTCAATCTTCGGGTAAACAGCAGCTATCCCTTCTGCAGCCCTGGCGATACCCAGACTGTGCTCCAAAAGACCACCGATGACGGCGTGGTGGTTGTGCTTGGCGGCCGGCGACTTGATAAAGGTGTCCATAAAATAATTATCCTTTAAAATCAGGGACAGAAGGCCTTTCAGGTGTGGGTTGTGCAAGGTTTCAACAATAGAGATAAGCTGTTCCCTGGCAGTATCCGGGTCCAGTTTGCTCGAGGGAATGAACCTGCTTGGATCTGCTTCATAATCCCGGCATACTGACATTGATGATATTTGGATCTGGGGTGTTCCGTTGTATTCCACAACTTGACCCTGGATGTTTACAATATCCCCGACCCGGCAGCTGTGATCTATCTCAGATACTGATTCCCAGACCCGGCCTTCCATTTGCCCCGTCCTGTCTCCCAGGACTACAGCCAGGTAATGCCCTGCTCCGCTGCGTAAAGGGAGCAGTTTCTTCACTCTTAAAGCAAAGGCACCGTTTACTGCCTGGCCTGGCCTGAGTTGCTCAATTGATGTTTCCATATTTAGCAATTCCTCCTGTAAAAACAGCTCTAGTAATAATTCTAAACCGGGTCCAGATCACCTGGTTGTCGTAGCCATAGAAAATTTGTTCGGGAGTCTGTAAATATCTGGAATTAGTTGATTCCTGCAGGCCAGGAACGAGCCGGCATTTGATCCTGAAAAAGGGAATATTCCACTCCTGCCGAAACAATATGGAGGAGGTGTAAAAGGTGAAAATCGAACAAACTATCGAAACTTTTTGCAGGGTAATAGACAAGAAAGCAAGGGTGCATATCAGAGTGCATCTCGCTGAGAGACTGTGCGGTTATGATCTGGTGCAGATCAGCCATTGTCTTGAACAAGAAAACTGCCCTGCGGGACAGCATTGTGAGTTTATTAAACAGGAAGAAGAAAAAGCCGTTGACCAGCTTATTCAGGATTACTATGAACAATTAAAGCTTAGGGATGAAATTAGGGAAAGAATGAAGGACTCAAATCAATGATATCAATGACAAGCAAAAGCTATATTGTATCCACTATTGAAGCGCCAGGAAATAAACCATGAACCAGCGAAACAAAAAGACTCCTTTTAACAAAATTGATAATATCTTCTTATAGCACTAAAGATTGGAGTCTTTTTTAGTAAATAATTTATTAAAAATGCGTCAAAAATTGAAATTTTATGTTACTATAGTTTGTGTCAAGTCAATGTGGGCCTTTCCCACTTTATGGAACTCTCTCCAATAGTTTGGTTTCTTTTTTTGTTAGCTCAGTTGAATCCCGGGCCGACTCAGTTGCGCAAAGAATCGATTTAAGCCATATGAATTGCCACGCCCCATTTTCCTGGCCGGCAAACCCCCTTGTTTTGGATGGTAAACATTGTTCAACACT
>LFSA01000136.1 GCA_001512635.1 Pelotomaculum sp. DTU098
CTTTTTTTACCTGTTTTTACTGCTCCCTATACTGAAAACCCACATTAATTTTACTCATACTACTCAAAATTATATTTGGTTCCCTTTTGTTTTATTCTTTATTTCCGACCAGGTTGCCCTTGCTTCCAGGATATCCCTTTCAATTTGTTTAATCAGCTCCGCAGGAGTTTGAAATCTTTTTTCATCTCTAATTTTTCGGATAAAGCTAACTTTTATAGTTTCTCCATAGATATCCTCACAAAAATCTAAAAGGTGCACCTCAATATTTCTTTTCTGCACCTGGAATGTAGGCTTTACACCAATATTTGCTAAAGCGAGATAGGATTCCCCGTGGATCTGTGCTTTGGCTAGATATACACCGTTAGAAGGCACCAGGATGGAATCATCAATATCTAAATTAGCTGTTGGAAATCCCAGCAGGCTACTGCCGCGTTTATCACCTGTTACCACGGGGCCTTCTACAAATGGATAATATCCCAGGAATTTGGCGGCTTCTGCCACTTCCCCTCTTAATAGGAGACTCCTGATCAGAGTGCTGCTTACAATTTTTCCATCAACCTTGATGGGTGGAATAACTTTAAGCTGGTAACCGTATATCTTGGAAAGATCTTGCAGCAATTCCGGAGTTCCCCGGCCACGGTAACCAAATGTATAGTTATAACCCACTACAACAGCGCTGGCCCCCAGTCCCTTGTAAAGGACGTCCCGGACGAAATCTGTGGGGGACATGCTGGCAAATGCCAGGTCAAAGGGTACCACCAGGAGTAGGTCGATGCCCATACCGGCCATAAGCTTTTGCTTTGATTCTTGTGACAACAGAAGCGGGGGACTGTTGTCCGGATTCAACACAGTAAGGGGGTGTGGATGGAAAGTAAAGATTGAGGTTGTCCCCTTAAGTTGTTCCGCCATATAGACCACTTCGGAGATCAGCTTTTGGTGTCCTAGATGTAGTCCGTCGAAATTTCCCAGGCCAACCACAAGGTTTTTGTATTTGTCTTTGAGGTTGTGCCAGTGGTGATAAAGGTACATTAAACAGTCCTCCTACTTGCCTTACAATACGCAAATTGGTTTAAAGAAGGGTTTTGCCGGATTCTCCGGATCGAGCAGCGTTTCAGCTACTGCCAGGAGACCCTCTGGCCCCATGATTCGGACTATAGTGCCTTCTTCAAGGCCGGCGGGTAGCTTGTCAACCCCCGGCAGGTATAGTTTTGAGCCGGATTTAACAGATTTAACAGCCCCCTTTTTCACAGTTACGGGTAAAAGGTCAGCCAGCGCCTCTTCATCTTTAACTATGAATCTTTCTATGGTTCCAGCAGAAATCGCCCTGTTTATTTCTTCCAAAGTAAGGGAATCCTCAACTCTAAAGCAACCTACACGGGTTCGCACCAGAAAGGACATATAAGCGCCACAGCCCAGGTGCTGTCCCAGGTCGGCACAAAGGGTCCGGATATAGGTGCCTTTGGAACAGGTAATATGGAGAATAGCCTTGGGGCGCGGCTTGCCCCATCCTGTGCCCCAAATATATTCCAGTGAATACACCCTGACGTTCCGGGCGGGGCGTTCAACCACCTGGCCGGAACGGGCTAGTTCATATAATTTCCGGCCCTGCCATTTCAGGGCTGAGGTCATGGGCGGAATCTGGCTGACAACCCCTGTAAAATGCTTTAGAGCATTCCGGACTTTAGTTTCTGTAAGCTGCCGTGCATCTCCTGCGGCAACTATCGTGCCAAAGGAATCTCCTGAGGAGGTTGTCAAGCCAAAGGTGATTTCTGCGCGATACTCCTTATCGTCATTATGTAAAAACCTGCTCAGACGTGTGGATGATCCCAGGCAAACTACCAGAACACCCGCTGCTCCGGGATCCAGAGTACCTGTGTGTCCTGCTTTTTTGATTCCGAGAACTCTGCGGATATAATTAATGACATCATGGGAGGTCATTCCAGGGGGTTTTAAAACATTTATAATCCCCTTCAATGGCCAGTACCCCCGGCGGCAAGTATAGCTGCAGTTATTATTTGTTCCTGGATAGTTTTGAGGTCGCCCTGTAGAACACAACCAGCAGCCCGCATATGTCCGCCACCGCCGAATGAGGCGGCCAGTTTATTTACATCCACAGAGTTCTTGGAACGAAAACTTATTTTGTATAGATCTTTCGAAATCTCATGAAAAAGCAGTCCAACCTCAACGCCTTTTATTGATCTTGCATAATTGATCAGGCCGTCAGTATGTTCATCAATGGCTCCTGCTTTGTTCAGGATTTCCCGGGTTATAGTCATCCAGCAGACCCTGCCGCAGGCGCTTGTTGTTAAAGTGTCCAGTGCTGCCCCCAGGACTTTCAAAGCAGCCATGGGTTTTTCCTCGTAAAGGTGAACATGGATATCTGCGGCTGGTATGCCCATTTCAAGGAGTGATGCTACCCTGCGGTGGGTACCGGGTGTTGTATTATCATAGCGAAATGAACCTGTATCCGTGATAATGGCTGTATAAAGATTTATTGCGGCTTCAATTGTTATTTGAACCCTCATCAGGTCCAGGAGGTCAAGGATAATCTCCCCCACTGCTGCTGCTTTAGGGTCTATGTACTGGTAATCCCCGAAGGGCTGGGAACCCTTATGGTGATCAATATTGATCAGTACCAGATCCCTGTTAAGGAAGTCCTGGTATCCTTGACCCAGCCTTTCCGGGACGGAGCAATCCAGGACGATGAAGGTATCGTATTCATATTCGGGTGGTTTACCAACAATAAAACGATCCTGACCTGGTAAAAAATGATATATTTCGGGAATGGGGTCGGGTCCGCCCATGATGACTTTTTTACCAAGCCTTTCCAGAGTTAACCCCAGGGCAAGCACCGACCCCAAACAGTCGCCATCCGGCATCACGTGGCCACATAATAGAACCTGGTTTGACCTCTTGATGGCTTCGCCAATTTCCACCAGATTATTCATTGCCGCTGTCATCCTTAGCCCTGACTTTTTCCATAAGTGCTAGTAGTCTTGAACCCCGTTCGATGGATTCATCCAATTTAAAGGTAATTTCAGGTGTGTGACGCAGGCGGATTCTCTTGCCCAGTTCACTGCGGATATAGCCCTGGGCGTTTTGCAGGGCTTCTATGGTTGCCTTTTGCTCGGCAGGACTGCCAAAAACACTGGCAAAGATTGTTGCATAGCGTAAGTCCTTGGAGACCTCCACAGAAGTAATGGATACAAAACCAATTCTGGGGTCTTTTAATTCCCCTCTCAACAGGTCCGAAACTTCCTTTTTGATGGCTTCTGCCAACCGTTCAGGGCGGTAGGACATTAGCAAACACCACCTTTTAAGGTTCGATGATGGGCAGACATAATCAGGTTAACTCGCGTTTTATGGCTTCAGTGGTAAACGCCTCAATCATGTCGCCTTCCTGGATGTCGTTGAATTTTTCCAGCGCCAGACCGCATTCATATCCATGAACAACTTCTTTGACATCATCTTTAAAACGTTTTAGGGATTCCAGTTTGCCCTCATAGATGACTATACCGTCCCGCACCACACGAACCCCGGCGTCTCTTTCAATTTTTCCTTCCACAACGTAACAACCGGCAATGGTTCCAATCTTAGATGCCTTGAAGATTTTGCGTATTTCGGCCCGGCCCAGGGTAACCTCCCGGTATTCGGGTTCCAAAAGGCCGCTCATGGCTGCCTTGACGTCTTCAATTGCATCGTAAATGACCCGGTAGAGGCGGACGTCCACCTTTTCGTTTTCGGCGGCTTTTCTGGCGTTTACATCTGGCCGGACGTTAAAACCGATGACAATGGCATTGGAGGCTGAGGCGAGCATGATGTCGGTCTCTGTAATAGCGCCCACACCACCGTGAATAATGTTTACTTTTACCTCTCCTGTATTCAATTTTTCCAGGGCCTGGCGCAAAGCTTCCACAGAACCCTGTACATCTGCTTTGATGATAATCCCCAGTTCTTTAATCTGCCCCTCTTTAATCTGCTTGAACAAATCTTCCAGGGATACCCTGGCGCTTGCCTTCAGTTCATCTTCGCGCTTTTTGGTTTGTCTACGGGCAACAATTTGCCGGGCAAGTTTTTCATCTTCTACTACAATAAATATATCTCCTGCTTGCGGGACTTCTGAAAAACCTAGCACTTCCACCGGAGTTGAAGGACCTGCTTTTTTTATGCGTTGCCCTTTGTCGTCCATCATAGCCCGAACCCTTCCGAATGCCGTTCCGGCTATAATCATATCACCAACATTGAGTGTGCCGTTCTGAACCAGGACTGTGGCAACAGGGCCGCGTCCTTTATCCAGTTCCGCCTCGATCACCGTACCTCTGGCCGGACGGTTCGGATTCGCCTTGAATTCGCTGACTTCAGCTATAAGCAGGATCATCTCCAGAAGATCTTGCAGTCCTTCTCTTTTTAAGGCGGAGACATTGACACAGATGGTATCTCCCCCCCACTCTTCGGGAACAAGGGAGTATTCGGTCAATTGCTGTTTGACTCTCTCGGGGTTTGCACTGGGTTTATCAATTTTGTTAATTGCTACGATTATGGGTACCTTTGCTTCCTTGGCGTGGTTGATGGCTTCCACAGTTTGGGGCATAACCCCGTCATCCGCTGCTACTACCAGGATCGCAATGTCAGTTACCTGGGCGCCCCTGGCGCGCATGGCTGTAAATGCTTCATGACCAGGTGTATCCACAAAGGTGATTTTTTTGCCGGCGTGCTCAACCTGGTAGGCACCGATATGCTGGGTTATCCCTCCTGCTTCGGTTGCAATAACATTTGTTTGCCGGATTGCGTCCAGCAGGGAGGTTTTACCGTGGTCCACGTGCCCCATCACAGTAACTACGCAAGGCCTGGGCTGAAGCAGCGCAGGATCTTCCTCCGGTTCCTGCATCAACATGGCCTCGATGTCTACCGGTAGCTTGACATTAACCTCGTAGCCGAATTCACCTGCCAGAATAGTGGCGGTGTCACTGTCGATTTCCTGGTTGATGGTGGCCAGCACGCCTAATTGCATCAGTTTTTTTATGAGTTCCGCCGGGCTTTTATGCATCTTAAGAGCCAGTTCATGGACGGTTATCGATTCGCCAATGGTAATAGGCTTTTTCTCCACCGGTTGGGCAGGTTTTTGAGTCTCCTGTGCCTTGCCGGTTCCCTTTTTACGTCCCTGGGGCGGTTTCAGCCGCAGTCTTTCCTCAGCATGTTCAGCTATGGCGCTGCGCTTTTCACTGCGACCCTTTGCAGCCGCTCTCTGGGAGCCGGGCTTCTGTGCTTTTTGAGCTCCCTTAGTTCTTTCACCCGGTCGCACCTTGTCATCAAAATGCGGGACGGGTATTTTTATAGCAGCCTGATCAGACCGCAGCTTTGCTGCCTGGCCCTGGTCTGGTGAAGTTTGACGTTCAAAGGGTCTAACTTTATCACCGGCTGCGGTTCGCGGGGCGCGTTCACCTGCTTTGGGAGACCTCTGGGGAGCGCCGGGAGTGCCATCCCTTGCGGCGGCGCCTGGTTTTGCATGTCCTTTCTGTTGCTGTTCCTGAAGCTTCAGGCCTGTAACCCTGTCCTGAGCAGGTTGTTTTGCTGGCTTGCTCTGGGACTTGCCTTGCGGTGCCTGCTCCTGTTTAGATAGTACCTCGTCCGGTTTTCCCTGAGCCTGACGGTCCCGGGCGATTTTTTCCTTTTGGGGCGACTCACTCTGAGATTCCTGCCGTGCTTTGGGCAGGCGTTCCTGCTGGGACCGGTCAGCTTTTGCACGTTCACCTGTGCTATCAGTTGTTTTTGGCTTTGCCTTTTGCTCGGCCCGGGGTTGACCCGGGGACCTTGCAGGTCTTTCGGATTGTCTGGGTTTTTCTTGAAAACGCCTGTCCGGAGGTCTTGCAGGTACCCGGTCGACCAAACCAGGCCCCTTGTAGTAGTCAGCCCTGGCTCCCTGGGATTCTCCTTTGGTTCCGGGCTGTGTGCCCCTGCCCTTTTCAGTTTTTTTGCTCTCGCCGGGGGCTGTTTCCTTTGCGCTGGATGCAGTCTCTTTCTTTTCCGTGCCTGCGTCCGGCATAGCGGCTTTTTTTTGCGCAGCAGCCGGCTGTTGTTTAACAGGAGTTGATTCTTCTCCGGTCAGGGTGCTTTTTTTGTAGAGCTGCACCAGGTTTTGTACTTCACTGTCCTCCAGCGTACTCATGTGAGATTTTACATTAATGCCCAGTTGCTTCAATTTTTTGATGAGTTCTTTGCTTTCTATGTTAAGTTCTTTGGCAACTTCATGTACGCGCTTTTTTACCATATAAACACCTCCAAGATTAAGTCATTGTTCGGTCGGCATCTCTCCTTTCCATTTTCCTTAAGATACCGCTGACCATTTTTTCATCTGTGAAAGCCACCGCCGAACGAGGTGATTTTCCAATTAGCCTCCCCAGTTCTTCTTTCGAACCATAAGTTATAACGGGTATATTTTTGTATGCGGCAAGCCCCGTTAATTCCCTTTGGGTACGTTTGGCGGCGTCAAGGGCGATGATCAGGAGCTTAACCTTGCCCCTGTTGATTGCGCTTTTAACCGCGAAGTCCCCGGATATTAGTCTGCCTGCCCGCTGTCCAAGACCAAGCATTTTATCGATAGTCAATTTTGCCCCAGCCTCTGTTTCAAATCATCCACTATTTCCTGGGTTATTGCACGCTGCAACGCTTTCTCCAGGCGTTTTCCTTTGAGTGCCTTATTTAGACAATCCGGATCAGGGCAGATATAGGCACCGCGTCCCGAGCGCTTGCCGGTAGAATCGATCTCGATGGTTTCATCCGGCCTCCGGACTACGCGGATTAAAAGCTTCTTTGGTTTCATTTCCTGGCATCCGACACACATGCGCTGGGGTATCTTTTTTATTTTTGGCATCGGACTACCTCCTATTCATCCTCATCTCCGAAAAGCTCGCTATACTCCTCAGGATACATTTCACGCATCTGTGATTCACTTTTGATATCTATTTTCCACCCCGTCAATTTTGCTGCCAGGCGCGCATTTTGCCCCTCCTTGCCGATGGCCAGGGAAAGCTGGTAATCAGGCACAATTACTCTGGCAACCTTTTCTTCTTCCCAGATTTCAACTGCCAGAACCTTTGCCGGGCTTAAAGAACTGGCCACAAATTTGGAGGGATCAGGGTTCCACTTAATAATATCGATTTTCTCTCCATTTAGTTCATTGACAATATTTTGGACCCGCATACCCTTTGGCCCCACACAGGCCCCCACAGGATCCACGTTTTCATCCTTAGAATAGACAGCGATCTTTGAGCGGGCGCCAGCTTCTCTGGCAATTCCCTTTAGTTCCACGACACCTTCATAAAGCTCGGGTACTTCCAGTTCGAACAGGCGCTTCAAGAGTCCCGGATGCGTGCGCGATACCAGTATTTGCGGGCCTTTTGTCGTCTTTCTCACTTCAATTATATAGGTCTTAATCCTGTTCCCCTGCCGGTATTCCTCACCGGGCATCTGTTCCGAGGGAGTCAAAATGGCTTCGGTTTTCCCCAATTCGATATAAACGTTTTTTTGTTCAATTCGCTGAATAACTCCCGTTACAATATCCCCTTCGCGGTTTGCAAATTCTTCATAAATAATATTTCTCTCTGCTTCCCGAATTCGCTGAACCACCACCTGTTTTGCTGTTTGGGCGGCGATCCTGCCGAAATCCCTGGGGGTTACTTCGGTTTCGATTATATCTCCCTTGTTGTAATTGGGGTTTATTTTTTGAGCTTCTTCCAGTGAAATCTCCAGGCGGGGGTCTTCAACATGATCACTGACAGTCAGTTGGGTGAAAACCTTAAAGTCCCCGGTTTCACGGTCGATATGGACCCGGGCGTTTTGGAGTGATCCGAAGTTGCGTTTGTATGCGGAAAGCAAGGCTGCCTCAATAGCCTCCAG
>LFSA01000067.1 GCA_001512635.1 Pelotomaculum sp. DTU098
TGGTGGGAGTCGAACCCACACTCCCTTCCGGGAACACGATTTTGAGTCGTGGGCGTCTGCCAGTTCCGCCACATCGGCACGTTAACTATTTAGTTTTATCCGACCACTTACACACCCGAGGAAATTGGAGGGATGCTGTGGAGGGATATTCACTTATCATATTCGCTGAAACCCAGATTTATCAAGGTTTACAGCTTATACGAAAAACCTTCACGCATTGGATTTTGAGTCCGCTGCGTCTGCCAGTTCCGCCACTTCGGCATATCATATTTCATGCAACAACTATTCTAACAGAAAAGAACCTGTCCGTCAATCTTACCATTTGGACCGGCGGTGACAATTTCTCGCAGGTTTTTTGAGATTTCCCTTTTGGATTATTTATCACAGGCTATCTAAAACCACTTCACCCTGAGGTATTTCCCCTTAAGAAAAAGCTTCCTTATGTTCACAAGTATATCGGTTTTATCCTTAAATAGACGTTTTTCATCTTCCTGCTGGTGCCGTGTCAGCGGCAAGGATATCTAGCCTGTATTATCAACAATATCCTTAATTAACTTAATTAAGGTACTTAACTAAAAACGAAGGATTTAAATACAGGAATGTCGAAGAAGGTTAAAACATTCCAATATATTTGCAGGGCGGGACGGGTGGATTAGCCGGTTTTATTTGTGCATTACCGGCTTTCCCTTCTTTGGAAGGAGTGGTGAAATGCAGCCTTCCGACGACATTCTTGTTAAGAGAGTGAAAAACGGCGACATGGATGCCTTTGAGCTGCTTGTTCGCCGCTATGAGAATAAAGTTTATACGGTAGCTTACCGCTTCCTCGGCAGTCACGCTGATGCCTCCGACCTTGCCCAGGAGATTTTTTTAAGGCTTTATCAAGCCCTGCCGGGCTTTCGCGGAGAATCCAGTTTTGTTACCTGGCTCTATTCAGTAACTGCCAATGCCTGCCGTGACGAGATCCGTCGAAGGCAGAGAAACCCCTTGGTGTCCTGGGAAAACGAAGTGGTCAACAGCGGAGGCCAGACTGTTTCACTTACACTGGGAAGGAACCGGATCCCTACTCCCGAGGAAGCTGCCGAACAGAACGAATTGAATGAGTTAGTTCAACAGTGTCTTAATGAACTTCCGGAGGAACAGCGTTTAATCCTGGTGATGAGGGAAATACAGGGGTTTTCTTATGAAGAAATAGCCGGCGTCTTGAAGTGTTCCCTGGGAACGGTAAAATCCCGCTTAAGCCGTGCCCGAAAGGCATTTAGAAATACATATGTCAGCAAGAGGGAACTTTTTGGGCAATGCTCACGTCTAGCTAAGTGAGGTGTGATTTAAATGCAGTGCCTTAAAGTCCGGGAACTGTTGTCCCCCTATCTCGACGGAGAGCTCAGCCTGGCGGAGCAGGAGGAAGTATCTGCTCATCTGGCTGTATGCCCAAGTTGCAGGGCTGAATTTGAGCTACTCAGTGATCTGGCAAGTATTTTAAAGGACCTGCCGGAATTGTCTCCTACTCCCGGGTTCAGCGCCCGGGTTTTAAAAAATGTAGCTGCTTTACCGCCCATAAAAAGGCAGAGGCTTTTCCCGGGATTTCTCCGGGGTTTTACCAGGGGGTCCTGGACGCGGGTGGCGGCCCTTACTGCTGCGCTGGTGTTTACCTTTGGGATGTCAATGATGATGTATGGAATGCCCTGGCAGAAGGAAAGGGGGAAAGAAATCCCCCAAATCCTGCTTGACCAGGGGCAGGGGGAGCAGGAGCAGGCCAGGTCCGGCCGGGATCAGGAGCTTGCTGCTGTTAATCAGGATTATGATCTAAAGGGGAATTCCGATCCGGAAACTCAACACTTCCCTGACCCGGCGGCGGTTACGGGGGGTGGTACGGCAAAGGGCGATTCAGCTCAAATAGTCACCATGGCAGCCGTTTTAACTCCTGCTTCACAACCGGAGCGCTCCAGTTTTCCAGCCGGACAAAACATAAATGAGGAAGAAGTGAATATGCTGGAAGTCAACCAGGGCAACAGCTTTACCGATACCTCGAGGAGTTTAAATGTTCCAAGGATCGTGGCTGTTAAGGAAGGGGTAATATCCAAAAAGGTTGCCTATGGTAATATTCCTCCTTCCAACCAGAAGTCTGAACAAAAAATCATTCAAAACGCAATCCTATACCTTGATGGCGACCAGAATGTTCGAGACGAACTTGAGTCCCTGGCCAGCAGCAAGGGTATTCAAATGGCTGGTAATTCCGGTGAGGGAGCAATGATTATGAAGGTGCCGGCCAATCAATACGAAACCCTGGTAACTTCAATGCATAATTTGGGAAAGCTAACTATAGGCGAGACGAACCGTAAGGACATAAGTCATGAATATAAAACTTATGAAGCCAGGCTCAAGGAACTGGCTGTGCAAGAACAAATCCTCCTTGAGGCAATAGAAAAACACGGAAACGCTCCTCCTCCAGAAATTACAATACAGTTGGAGAAAGTTCGTGAGGATATGGAATATTGCAAAAAACAGCTCCTTACCCTCTCCAGCCTGGCAGAATATGCAATTATTCAGGTTAACATCAAGTAATATATAATTATGCTCTTTAAAAAAGCACCTACCTGCTTTAATGTTGAATGCTTAAATATTGAACTCAGTATCCTCTCTCAGTATTTGTGTTTAACCTGGTATATTAGTATATTATGGTATATATGACAACGCAAGGAAATGTTGAATATTAAGAAAAAGCATAACCTCTCATTGTTGACAGTGACGGTTTTTACACCTGTACCGGAGTGGAATAAAGGAAAAGCATACTCTCCCCATAACGTATGGATTTTGCTGTTTTGCTTACTGTGAAGCTAGCTTGGTTTAGATTAATTCTTTTTTTATTAAAAAGTTTTATTACTTTAAACTGGCGTAATAAATATTTCTTCTTGATATAACAATTCATAACAGATAAAATATTTATGAAATACGTAAGCTAAAGGTTACATACAAGTTGCTTTCCCATGTCATAATAAATTAATAGGAAGGAGGTCAACAGGTGAGGGAACGTGTTGAGGAGGTTCTTAAGAAAGTACGCCCGTATCTCCAAAGAGATGGTGGCGATGTTGAACTTGTAGATGTTGATGCCAATGGCCTGGTAAAAGTTCGCTTGAAAGGAGCCTGCAGCGGCTGAGCGGGCGCGACAATAACCCTCAAGCAGGGTATTGAGCGGTTGCTCAAGCAGGAGATTAAGGAAGTAAAACAAGTTATTTCCGTATAAGTGTAAGAACCCCCTGTGGACAAGCTTTAGCAGGGGGTTTTGCCGATTATAGGGTTTTTAATTCTTACAGGCCTGCCCGCCTGTGTTTCAGCAGTAGCGGCAGTTCTGTCCGGCGCTGTTCCAGAGCTGGAAGTCTATATCACCATGAATGATTGTTTCCTAATACACTGGCTTGGGCTGTTATTTTTCCCAGGGTGCCATTAACCAGTTACCGTAATTAATGCAGGCAGCGTTTTTATTTCTGCGCGGCGCGGCTCCGACGCTAAAACCTGTTTGTCCAATACCGCCTTTAGTTTACTTCCGTTGAAAAACCTTGAACATACACTGCATATCTTGCATTGCTGTCCTTATATTTGTTATAGTCCCAAAAGATTATTTCGAAACTACCTGTTTCTCCCGGCAAGAGTTGAGCTGGGATGAGCTTGTAAGTAAAGGATCTGGTTAATTCTTCGCCCTTCTCATCCAGCAGTTTGCCGTAAACGGTAATTGAGGTGAGTTGATAAGGGCTGGTGTTTTTTACTTCGCCGGTCAGGATGAGCAGGCTTATTCCTTCCGTAATTTTGGTGACTTCAATGGTACAGCTGTCTTTCAAGTCGCTCCCCGGGGGCCAGGACAAGCCGGGGATGCTGATTGTAGCTGTCTTTACGACTGGATCCCAGATATAGGAACCTCCCAGAGCCTGGATCAGTTCCTCAAGGGGTACCAGCAACTGCCCATTTTGGATTACTCCTGTTAAGTTTAACTTGGAACCGTTGATGGTGATGGTGGGCCCGCCGTTGCTGGCAAAGCTCCAGATTGGAAAGGAAAAGATCAGGACGGCAGCGATGATAACTCTTCGAAAAGACTTCATAAACATTTTAATTCCTCCGTTCTGCCCGCCTGTTCCAGG
Organism: Pelotomaculum sp. DTU098; assembly: GCA_001512635.1. GTDB lineage: Bacteria > Bacillota > Desulfotomaculia > Desulfotomaculales > Pelotomaculaceae > DTU098. Next base: position 4,131 of record LFSA01000067.1, read on the forward strand.
GCAGCCTGTTCTATTTCTGTATATTTATCCATATTTATTCCGAAAAGTTCCCGAAGGAGCGGAAAGTGAGGCCAAATACAGAGTAAAGGTATACTTCTATATGTTTTTGACGAAAACAGGTTTTAGATTGTTCCGCCTTTTTAACATCAAACTGCATACCGGATCTCTATTCCAAAATCTCAGAATAGATGCATTTTCTACCTTTTACCAATATGCACATTTATTTAAGCTGCCTTACACTTGTAGAAGTTGGTAAGCCCGGACATGAGGTTGTTTCCTATGCCGGGCTTACCTTCTTTGCTTGAAACAAAAGAGCAGGGCCGGGGTTGAATACCACGGCCCGGTCAGGTCGAAAGCGGGCCGTGCCAGCTTTGGGGTAAAGCGGACATGGCCCTGGTAAGCTTTTACACTCTTGTTTTTTCTCACTTTAAAACGTATGGGAAACAATACAGCTAACAACAACAGATAATAATAATAAAAGTATGGTGTGAAGGGTTATTTAGCATTCTTTAAGACTTCCGTATATTTAACGATAAGACTTTGGATGATCCCGGGATCAGCCAGGGTGGTTATGTCGCCGAGCTGGTCGATTTCGCCGGCAGCGATTTTCCTGAGGATCCTCCTCATAATTTTACCACTCCTTGTTTTGGGCAGGGCTTCGGCGAAGTGAATCACATCCGGTGAAGCAATGGGACCGATTTCTTTCCGGACATGTTGAATCAGCTTCAGGCGTAAATCCTCTGTTACCTCTACGTTATCTTTAAGCGTTATGTAGGCGTAAATGCCCTCACCTTTTATGCTATGAGGGTAGCCCACAACGGCTGCTTCCGCCACCTTCGGATGAGACACCAGGATGCTTTCCAGTTCCGCCGTGCCTATCCTGTGTCCGGAAACGTTAATTACGTCATCCACACGTCCCATCAGCCAGAAATAGCCGTCTTTATCCCTGCGGGCGCCGTCACCCGTAAAATAGAGTCCGGGGTACTGCACGAAATAGGTGTTTTTAAACCGCTCGGGATCGCCATAAATTCCGCGCATAATGCCGGGCCAGGGCCTGGTGATGACCAGGTAACCCCCCTCGTTGACTCCGGCCTCGCTGCCGTCATGACGAATAATCTTCGGGTTTACGCCAAAGAAAGGTATAGTAGCCGAGCCGGGTTTTGTAGGAGTGCATCCCGGCAGCGGGGTGATTAAAATTCCCCCTGTTTCAGTCTGCCACCAGGTATCTACGATAGGGGCACGCTCCTTGCCGATAACCTTGTGGTACCAGATCCAGGCCTCGGGGTTAATGGGTTCACCAACGGATCCCAGCAACCGCAGGCTGCTCAAATCCCTGCCCAGCGGCCACTGGTTGCCTGATTTCATCATGGAACGAATGGCGGTGGGCGCGGTATAGAAGATGTTGACCCGGTATTTTTCTATGATTTCCCAGTACCTGTCGGGCTGGGGATAGTGAGGCACCCCTTCAAACATCAGGGTCGTCGCTCCGGCAGACAGGGGGCCGTAGACGATGTAGCTGTGACCGGTGATCCAGCCGATGTCTGCTGTACACCAGTACACGTCCTCGTCCCGGTAATCAAAAACATACTTAAAGGTAACCGTTGCGTAGACCATGTATCCGCCCGTGGTGTGCAGGACTCCCTTGGGTTTGCCGGTGCTCCCGCTGGTGTAGAGGATAAAGAGCGGATCCTCCGCATCCATATGTTCCGGTTCGCAGACAGGGGAGGCGGCGCTCATCAGTTCGTGCCACCAGTGGTCTCGCCCGGGCGTCATGGAACACTCCCTGTCCAATCTTTTAACAACGATGCAGTTCTCCACATCTTCACAGGCTGCAAGGGCCATGTCGGCGTTTTCTTTAGTGCAGATTTGTTTTCCGCCCCGCAGGGAATAGTTGCAGGTAACCAGCGTTTTTGAACGGGAGTCCCGGATTCTGTCACGCAGAGCTTCGGCGCTGAAACCGCCGAACACCACACTGTGGATGGCACCGATTCTGGCGCAGGCCAGCAGGGTGATGACCAGCTCTGGGATCATCGGCAGGTATACGGTAACACAGTCACCTTTTTTGACGCCCATGCCTTTTAAAACATTGGCAAATTTGCATACTTCCCGGTGTAATTGCTGGTAGGTGTAAGTCCGGCTTTCTTCAAGCGGCTCGCCCTGCCAGATCAAGGCAGCCTTATTCTTTCGCCAGCTGTTTAAATGACGATCCAGGCAGTTATATGAAGCATTGAGCTTGGCGCCCCGGTAATAGCGTACGTAAACATCATCCACAAAGCTGTACTCTTCAACTGCGTCCCACTTTTTGAACCAGTCGATATGTTCTTCCGCCATCTCTCCCCAGAATTCGTCCGGGTTTTCTATGGATTTCCGCCACATTTCTTCGTACTGTTCCCAGCTTTTTATCCGGGCTTTTTCAACAAATTCCTGTGGCGGAGGAAAGACCCTTTCTTCTGTTAGCAGGGTTTTTACATAAGCGCTTTTTTGTTTTTCCACACTCATTTCTATTCACTCCTCAAGTCCTGATAGGATTGTCTTTTTCTGCCCAGTGGTTTATATGAAGGATCCTATCATCCTGTAACCAGGTGCTATTATATCATACACTATTCAATTATTAATTTTAATCATTTTGTTCTCAGTTATCGGATAAAGTACTTCAAATGCAGTATTTGCGGTTAAATGGTTACCCGTAGAGGAAAGATCCAGGGGTGAGATAAAAAAAATCCCCCTAAGGGGGATCGGTTTAGACCCTAGATCATCGGGTTTTGAGGTGGGCGGTACAGGTTTTGGTGGTGGATGTCATTTGGTTGTTGCGGCATCCCTATCCCGGTCTGGAATCCGTAGTGCGGGATTCCTGTCTGGTAACCGGGTGGTTGGGCGACTGTCTGTTGAGTGCCGGCCTGCTGGGCACCGGCTTGCATGGTCTTGTTCTGGAACCGCTGGAGTTCCTGGTTCCATTTGCTTAAACTCTGGCGGATGTCGCTGGTATTGGCTTCTTTAGGCTGGTACCAGCCGCGCATCCTCATTTCGTTAAAAATATCCTTTTGAATCTGGTGCTCGTCCCTCAGGATATTTATAAATGTATCCATGAGCTGTGGGTTAGCAGCTTCCGTAGCTGCGCTGTTGTAGCCGTGGGCAATGTATTTTTGGGTGACCAGCGAATCTTGCAGGCGATCCCTTTCATCAAGCACTCTTATCATCTCCTTAATACTGCGTCTGGTATTGCCCCTGGGGTGCGACGTTCTGTAAATATCTTAAAATTGTTTCATAATGGCTTCTATGCCTGTCGGCTACCCTTGAGTACAATTGTTGAAGCCTGGGGTCTGTCGTCTGGCTGGCGGAAGCCATGGATTTGGCAATGGCCAGGGCTTCGGAGCGTAATTGTTCCTGAATATAAAAGAGCTCCATTTCCGTAAGCTGCATTATTTTGCTCCACCTCCTTTATGCTTTAGCATAGTTTGGCACAGTTTTATGAAAAAAATTCAAAAAAAGTCTTGCTGTCTAAATAGGTAAATTTTTTTTGATCTCTTTAAAGGAAATTTAGTGAATAGTCAGAATATAAATAACCAGAATATAATGAATTAACCAACATTTAAGAGCAAGTAAGAGAGGTTATAATGATGCAGAAAACCCCTGAAAAGGCCTTATTTGATTACCGGGAGTTGGAGGATTACTTGCTGACCCATCCGTCTGTTGCAGATGTGGCCGTCTTGCCGGATCTGGCCGTGGGAGAGGTAGTAAAAGCCTATGTAGTACCTGTGCCGGGAGTTTTTGATCCCGAGCGCCTGCAAGCCTTTTTCATGAAGAAGTTAAAGAGCAGGAATTTAACCGGGTTTATTGAATACAGGGACAGTCTCCCCAGGAGCAATACGGGTAAACTTTACATCCGGAGGCTATTAGAGGCGGTTGCCGAGGAAAAATAGATTTTCTGGGCCAGTGTCACGGCTTGGGGTTTTCAACCGGCGGGTTTGGTGAGTATAGGGCAGGCAGGTATCCCCTTGAGAGGGGGACCTGCTTTTCTGATCCTGTGGACCCATTCGTGGAAAAGAAAACTACCGGTCCCTTAAGGGGATCCGGTGTTAAAAGGGCAGGGGGGTGGAAGCGGAAAAGCGGGAACCTGTTTTGCTAGCGCCTTCTTCTGACAGGTTTAAGAGAAAGATAGGCTGTGGCCAGGAGTACAAATCCAATCAAAACTCCGGCATATCCTGTAAGCATATTGACGAGTCCGCCGCCTATGGCTGAACCGACGCTCTGTCCTGCTGCAAATGCGCCTTGCCTGGCGGCCTGCACGGACTGCTGCCCGTAAAAGAACGGAAGAACCTGGGCTGCCACGGGAATGATCAGGCATTCAACTGCGGCGGTCAAACAGGCTCTCGCCCAGATTTTCCGGATTGATTCCGCCCTGTGGTTAAATATAAGGGTAAAAATCACCCAGCCCACCAGGAAGAAATAAAAGACTACCTTGGTGTTGCCGAGGGAAACCAGTAAATATAGAAGGAGAGCGGTAATCAGGCCGGCTGCTGCGGCGTTGAAGACCCTCATCCAAAGACCCTCCTTTCTTTTTGTTGTAAATGTATGCTTGTATTCCCACGGGTATTTCCTTTTTATCTTCTTCCCGGCTAAAATTCAGGTTTTTTTATAGTAATTCTTCAAGGGGCAGCGGAAATTCGATCACCCTGCTGCTTTACTAATATATTGGTTTATCTTCCTTTAATTTGTTATTATTAAAGCACCAGGGGGCAAATCAAAAAACGCAGGTCAGCTTATTAAATTTAAGAGGGGTGGATTTCGATGAAACGGATTGAGATCAGCAACGAAACACGTCTTGGAGAACTTGTAACTTATTTCCCTGCCATTACCAGCCGGCTTAACGAGTTGCACATAGATTACTGCTGCCAGGGAAACCGAACGCTTGGGGAGGCTATTAAAGATGCGGGGCTTACACCAGATTTTCTTACGGAAATACAAAATGCTTATAACGATTATCTGGTAAGACCGGATAAAGAATTACCTGTAACGGAGTTACCTGATAAACAGCTAATAGAACTGATACTTGAAATCCATCACAAGCCCGAGCGTACCTTATGGAAAGAATTAGATCAGCTGGTGAACCTGGTTTTGCTTGTGCATTACGGGCATGGTAAAGAATTGTTGCTAAACCTGCATCGAATCTTCAGCGAGTTAAAGATGGAGTTGGAAGAACACTTTGCCAAGGAGGAAAAAGAACTCTTTCCGGCTATGCTTAAACTGGATAAAACAGACGAGAATGAAGCTGCTATAAGGTCACTAATTTTACAATTGGAGGACGAACACGAGGGCGCAGGGCGGATTATTAAGCGCTTAATTAAAGAGACCAGCGATTTTACGCCTCCGGAGTATGCCTGCCCTACAATGAAGGCTGTTTTTCTAAAACTCCATGAATTGACAGATGATATTATCCTTCATATTGCCAAGGAAAACAACGTGCTTTTCAAACGTTACAAGTAAATATGGTTATAGACAGCAAGGCACCCTACGATATTGTAGAGTGCCTTGTTTGTTTTTATGTTTGTGCTAACCTGGTTGAATCCGAATGTTACGTTACCCTTTTATCCTTTGATATATTCTTTCTCCGGCTGTCCTGGCTACAGCGGTTGCACACGTATTAGAAGATGGCAACATCATACTGTATAACGCATCTCGAAAAGTGATGATATCCCCTATATTAAAATAGTTACCCATCCCGAAAGTGATATCTGACTCCTGGACTACAATCTTCTCATCTAAATTTGTCATATAATCTAAAGCTGTTATGGCGGTCATAACCTTTGTTACGGATGCAGGGTGACCTGGTTTATCGGCATTTTTTGAATAAATTAACGGTATATCATATTGTCCATAGGAAAATGGGTTGCCTAATGGCATTAAACAAACACTGACACTATCGGATGAAATATCACTTACCGTTTCGTCTGGCTTATTAAGCAATAATTTTGCATTATCTAGAGAAGTTTTTAAATCATTACATCTTTCTTCTGCAGTTGAGGCCCCTCTAAGGGCTACTACAAACCGTCTGCCATTCGGTGCACTTGTTATTAATACCATATGGTAACCATCTATTTCATTTGTACCCCAAATTTCGCCTGTTTTTCCCCCATATATATAATAGTCCTTTTCGATTACTGGTAAGGAAACTGTTGTTTTTATCGTTATTTCTCTAGGGTTATTACCTTCAATTTTAAACTTGTATGATTTTTTATTCCAGATTTCTGTAAGAACCTTATACCCAGAGGCGTGTATTGCCATTTTGACCATATCCCTGGTTGACATGGTGTGTTCAATTGTACTTGGAAATCCTGCAGGCTCTATAAAATTTGAGTTGGTCATTCCAATTTGCTTAGCTTTTTTATTCATTTGTTCAATAAAGGTATTTATCGCTAGTTCTGCGGATATATTAGGCGTTTCCTGTTCTTTATTTATCTTCTTTGTTTTGTCACCACCGGACATATATTGATTTCGCCTGCGATGCTGCATGTTATTAATCCCCCGGCTATCTGTAGTCACTTTGTTCGAACGCTTGTTGCTACAGCTCAATTTTTGTGTATGCTTATTAAATTTCTCCTCATTCCTTTTTTAGTTCAATGGTCTTTTTTGCGGGGAGGCCTGCTTTGAAAATATGGAACAGAAGCTAACCCTGATTTAGCTACCCCGATTAAAAAAACCAATATTAGAATACTTCCTGCCAGCAGGTGCAATTAAGCTACATCCTTAACGGTAGTTCACAAAATTATACAGCACTTTTTGCTGAACAGGAAGTGATAACCCGGGGGCTTTCTGAGTTAAATGTAAAATTATAGGGAATAATTATGTAAAAAAAGTAAATGAATATCTTGACAACTGGGCAAGCCTGTTTTATACTAAGGTCAAGGATAGTCAATATCAAATTTTACATTGATGCCAGCCGGGAGTAAAGATTACTTGTATTAACAGGAGGTGTTTTAAGAATGTCCTTGGTAAGATGGGACCCGTTCCGCGAACTGACAGGGTTGCAGAACTCAATTAACAGGCTTTTTGATGATAACTTTCGCCGCTTTTTAAGGTGGCCCGAGAGAACTTTTGAAGAGGGTTTCAGCTTCCCGGTAGATATTCAGGACACTCCCGAAGCAGTCCTGGTTAAGGCGGAATTGCCCGGGATGAACAAAGAAGATATAAAAGTAAACTTTAAAGACAATATGCTGGTGCTCAAGGCTGAACGCAAACAGGAGGATAAAGTAGAGGGCGCTAATTATCTCAGAGTTGAACGTAATTACGGTACTTTTATCCGGTCCTTTGCAGTTGATGTGCCGATCAAGAGGGAGGGAATCAAAGCCCGTTACCAGGACGGTGTGCTGGAGGTTATCCTTCCTAAATTAGAAGAGCCGGATAAAAAGGAATTCAACATTGAAATTGAAGGCTAATCCTTTAAAAAACATTACTCCCGGCAGGTTGAGTATTTTTAGTTCGTTACTGTAAATGCTTACACTTTGTTACTGGTCCAGCGAGGGGAAGAGCCCTCGCTTTTCTATAAAGCACAGTTTAAACTCTTCACTAAAAACACAATTTATAAAGGGGGGATAAGTAATGAGAATGGATAAAATGACCATAAAGACCCAGGAAGCTTTTCAGGCAGCACAATCACTGATGTCCAGGTACAGCCACCAGCAGATGGAAGGGGAGCACGTCCTTTGGGGACTGCTGGATCAACCCGATGGTGTTGTACCAAAAATACTGCAAAAGCTGGAAGTGGATCCGGCCAGGTTGAAGAGGCAGGTGGAAGCCGCGCTGGAACGCCTGCCCAGAGTTCACGGTGCCGGCGGGATCTACCTGTCTAAAGGTCTTTCCGAGATAATTGATGCGGCCTGGAAGGAAGCCGAAAGGTTAAAGGATGAATATTTGAGCACCGAGCACCTGCTGCTGGGTATGCTTGCCCGGCGGGAGGGAGAGGCCGGCAAAATTTTGCGCTCAAATGGGGTAACCCCGGACAGAGTCTATAAAACCCTGGTAGAAATCCGGGGCACCCAGCGGGTTACCGATCAGAATCCCGAAGACAAGTACCAGTCACTGAGCCGTTTCACCAGGGATTTAACGGATCTGGCCGCCAAAGGTAAAATGGACCCTGTGATTGGAAGGGACGAGGAGATCCGCAGGGTGATCCAGGTTCTGTCCAGGCGTACCAAGAACAACCCGGTTTTAATCGGGGAGCCTGGGGTAGGCAAAACAGCCATTGTTGAAGGCCTGGCCCAGCGGATTGTCAGCGGGGATATCCCGGAAAGCTTGAAAAACAAGCGCCTGCTCAGTTTGGATATTGGGGCGCTGATAGCGGGTTCAAAATACAGGGGTGAGTTTGAGGACCGCCTGAAGGCGGTGTTAAAAGAGATAAACGAAGCCCAGGGCGAAATCATCCTCTTCATCGATGAATTACACACGCTGGTGGGGGCTGGGGCCGCGGAAGGCGCTGTGGATGCGGCCAACATGCTCAAGCCGGCCCTGGCCAGGGGCGAGCTTCACTGTGTGGGTGCCACGACCCTGGACGAATACCGCAAGCATATTGAAAAAGATGCCGCCCTGGAACGGCGGTTCCAGCCGGTCTATGTGGGAGAACCCACCGTGGAGGACACAATTGCCATTTTAAGGGGCCTGAAGGAGAAGTACGAAGTGCACCACGGGGTCCGGATCAAGGACGCCGCCCTGGTGGCTGCAGCGGTGCTTTCCCACCGTTATATTTCGGACCGGTTTCTCCCGGATAAGGCCATTGACCTGATTGACGAGGCTGCCTCCCGGCTCCGGATTGAAATTGACAGCATGCCCACGGAGATTGATGAAATTGACCGCCGGATCAGGCAGCTGGAAATAGAAAAGCAGGCCCTGGCCAAGGAACAGGACAAGGGAAGCCGGGAAAGGCTCCAAAAAATGGAGGGAGAACTTGCTTCCCTCAAAGAAAAGATGGAGGAGTTAAAGGATCACTGGTCCAAAGAGAAGGAACTGATCCAGAGCATTCGTGAAATCAAAGAAAAAATTGAGGAAACCAAGCTGGCGGAACAGGTTGCTGAAAGGGACGCCGACCTGGGCAAGGTGGCGGAACTTCGCTACGGGGTCATGCCGGAGTTAACCAAGCGTCTTGAGCAATACAATGCCAAGCTGGAAGAACTGCAAAAAGTCCATAAAATGCTGAAAGAAGAAGTGGACGAGGAAGATATAGCCAGTGTGGTGGCCAAGTGGACCGGAATTCCGGTTTCCCGGATGCTGGAGGGGGAAATCCAGAAGCTTTTGAAGATGGAGGACAAACTCAAGCAGCGGGTGGTGGGCCAGGACCGGGCGGTCCAGGTTGTGGCGGAAGCTATTCGCCGGGCCAGGGCCGGCGTGTCCGATCCCAACCGGCCTATGGGTTCGTTCATTTTCCTCGGCCCCACCGGCGTTGGTAAAACCGAGCTGGCCAGGGCACTGGCGCATTTCCTCTTTAACGACGAGCGGGCCATGCTCCGCTACGACATGAGCGAGTACATGGAGAAGCACGCCGTGTCCCGCCTGATCGGGGCACCCCCGGGCTACGTCGGTTACGACGAGGGGGGACAGCTCACTGAGGCTGTCAGGCGCCGCCCCTACTCGGTAATCCTTTTTGACGAGATTGAAAAAGCCCATCCCGACGTGTTCAATATCCTGCTCCAGTTGCTGGACGACGGACGCCTTACTGACGGACAGGGGCGGACGGTGGATTTCCGGAACACGGTGGTGATTATGACCTCGAACCTGGGCAGTCAGTGGTTCAGCGAGCTTGCCGGCGGAAACCGGGAGGTGCTTGAAACCCGGGTAATGGAAGAGCTGAAGCTGCACTTCCGGCCCGAGTTCTTGAACCGGATTGACGAGGTGGTTGTATTCAACAACCTGGGCAGGGAGGAAATCGGCAAAATTGTGGATATCCAGCTTGGGCTGCTGGCCCAGCGGCTGTCCAAACTCGGCCTATCGCTGGAAGTTACTCCGGAGGCCAAAAAGCTTCTGGCCGAAGAGGGCTACGATCCTGTCTACGGGGCGAGGCCACTCAAAAGGGTCATCCAGCGCCGCCTGGAAAACCCCCTTTCGGTTTATATTCTGGAAGGGAAAAACGAACAGGGCGGTACTATCCTGGTCAAAACAGACCAGTCCGGGAAGCTGGTTTTCGAAAATCGGCCTGCTTCAGGAGCTCAATAAATCAACAGGGGGCTTCAGTGCTGCATCACTGGAGCCTCTTCTTAATTCCAAATTTGACCGGGATGGTTGACAGGTACCGGCTGTCTCAATATGATGGCTGTAATAGCAGTTATTTACATCCTCTGTGCTGCTCAGTCAAACGGCTTCAGTCCAATCTGCGTAGATGATCATCCCTTTTGAGCAGCAGGGTGGTCTGTTCTGAATAACCGTAATCCCAAAGGGGACACAGGCAGGACTTATTTACCAGGATCTAAAAATTGGGGAAAGGAGTTTTAAAACTTTGTCTTCCAAAGTGTATTTTACAGACATGCGGGCGGGTCATAAGAAGAGCCTCCTGGATAAAGTGGAGATGTTGTTTGAGCAGGCGGGGTTTGCTAATGTCATTAAAGAAGGGGACCTGGTTGCCATCAAGCTGCACTTCGGGGAGCGGGGCAATACAGGTTATATCCGGCCGCAGTTTTTGCGCAGAATTGTGAATAAGATTAAGGCCCTGGGTGGCAAGCCCTTCCTCACGGACGCCAATACCCTCTACCTCGGCGGCCGCGCCAATGCGGTGGACCATTTGCAGACTGCGGTGGAAAACGGCTTTGCTTACGCTGTTGTTGATGCGCCTCTGGTGATAGCCGACGGCTTGACCGGCAAGGACTACGTCAGTGTGGAGGTTAACCGGAAACGCTGCCGGGAGGTGAAGATCGGCTCTGCTGCCTACCATGCCGACGCACTGCTCGCGGTGACTCATTTTAAAGGCCATGAGATGACGGGTTTTGGCGGGGTCTTGAAAAACATTGGCATGGGTCTGGGCTCCAGGAGTGGTAAGCAGGTGATGCACTCCGACGTCCTCCCCGTAGTGGATCAGGCCACCTGTATAGGCTGCAGCAAGTGTGCCCAGTGGTGCCCGGTAAACGCCATCGGTCTACGGGGTAAAACATCAGTGGTGGACGAGGAAAAATGCATCGGCTGTGGTGAGTGTACGGTCACCTGCCCCACCCAGGCCCTAGAAATCAGCTGGAAAACCGACCCGGATGCAATCCAGGAAAAAATCGTGGAGTACGCGGAAGGGGCCTTGAAGAACAAGCAGGGCAAATGCGGTTTTATCACCTTCCTCACCAATATTTCACCCCAGTGTGATTGTTACGGCTGGAGCGATGCACCCCTGGTAAGGGACATAGGTATCCTTGCCTCCCGGGACCCGGTGGCGCTGGACCAGGCCTGTGTGGATCTGGTCAACAGGGAAAGTGTTTTGCCGAACAGCACCCTGGCTGGTAAGGAAAAAGCCAGTGATTTGTTCCGCACCCTCTATCCCTCCGTTGACTGGACCCGGCAACTGGTGTATGCTGAGGAAATTGGCCTGGGCACGAGGGACTATGAACTTGTTAAAATCTAATTTAAGTAATGACCCAGTATAGTAAGTACAGCCCTGGGCAATTTGAAAGCACCGGCAACAGCTAGTCTTAAACAAAGCCGGAACATACAAGGGTGATACTCTTGCCCGGGGGGATTTATCGTCACTTGAGCTTTTTTAATTAGGCTAATGAAGAAATGTTAGCGCTGCTAAAAACTATTACTGCTATAGGGAGAGAACTGATTGGGACATAAACTGGAGGGAAGCCGAGAGCAAGCAATTTTAGTGGGCATTGAGTTGCCGGAGGAAAGTCCGGAAGAGACCGCCAGCTCCCTGGAGGAACTGGCGAGGCTGGTTGATACCGCTGGAGCTGGTGTCCTGATGCAGCTTACGCAGCGAAGGGACAGGCCTGATGCCGCCACCTTTCTGGGGCGGGGTAAGGCCGAAGAACTGGCAGAACTTTGCAGTTCCCTGGGGGCTGATCTGGTTGTCTTTGACCGTGAACTTTCTCCCGCCCAGGCGCGTAATCTGGAAAATATTACAGGTGTCCGGGTAATTGACAGGACCCAGCTTATTCTGGACATATTTGCCCGCAGGGCCAGAACCCGGGAGGGCAAGCTGCAGGTGGAACTTGCCCAGCTCAACTATCTTTTGCCCCGTCTGGTCGGCCGGGGTCTTGAGCTGTCCCGGCTGGGGGGCGGCATAGGGACAAGGGGTCCCGGTGAAACCAAGCTGGAAGTGGACCGCAGGCGCATTCGCAAGCGGATAGCTGAATTGAACGAAGCTATTAGAGATGTCCAAAAGCACCGGGAACTGCTGCGCCGCAGCCGCAAGGAGATTCCTGTACCGCTGGTGGCCCTGGTGGGTTACACAAATGCTGGAAAATCAACTTTGTTGAAAAAGCTGACCGGTGCCCAGGTTCTGGTGGAAGATAAATTGTTCGCCACCCTCGATCCCACCACCCGCCGGGTGGTTCTGCCCAACAATGAAGTGATTATGTTGACGGACACTGTTGGTTTTATCCGCAACCTGCCGCACCACCTGGTAGCTGCTTTCAGGGCGACACTGGAAGAAGTGGTGGAAGCTGACCTGCTTCTTCACGTCGTGGACGCATCCCAACCTGACCTTGAGGGTCAAATGGAGGCGGTAGAACGGGTCCTGGAATCCCTAGACAGCAGCACTAAACCATGTATCATAGTGTATAATAAAACGGACCTTGTGCCGGATTTTAAACCGCCAGCCTCTAAAAAAGAATTCCCATCAGTGGCAGTTTCAGCACTGGATGGCCGTGGACTGGAAAGATTGCTGGTAGCTATAGCCGAAGCCCTTTCCTCCAGGCGGGTCAGAACAACATTTTTCATTCCCTACAGGAAAAGCGGCCTTCTTTCCCTGGTCCATGAAAAGGGTAAAGTGTACCGGGAAGAACATGGTCAGGATGGTGTTACCGTTGATGCAGAGCTGGAAATTGTCTGGGCCAAAAGGGTTGAGGCCAGGCTGAAGGAAAAGGAATAAGATAACCTCTTAGTTCTCATTTTTTAATATATAATAACAAGAAAAAGCAGCGGGAGGAAAAGTTGAAGTTTTTTGCTATCGGGGATGTCCACCTTTCTTTCACAAAGCCCGTTGACCCAGCACGCTGGGAGGATGTTGAAACCAGCAAGCCCATGGATTTATTCGGCCCTGAATGGCGCTGTCATTACCGGAAGCTGTACGAAAACTGGCTGGCTACGGTTAGTCCGGAGGATGTGGTTTTGATGCCCGGGGATTTTTCCTGGGCGATGAAACTTGAGCAGGCCCGTTACGACCTGGACTTTCTTGGCCTGCTGCCGGGTACCATTGCCGGCGTGGCCGGGAACCACGATTACTGGTGGCAGAGTATATCCCGGGTCAGGGCTGCCCTGCCCGCCAATATGCGGTTGATTCAAAACGATCACCTGGTTTTCGGACAGACGGTAGTTTGTGGTTCCCGCGGCTGGAATTGTCCCGGAGGGGAGTTTTTCCAGGAAGCGGATCTGAAAATTTACCGCCGGGAACTGATCCGGATGGAAAACTCGCTGAAGAGTGCCGGTTCCACCCCTGGGAGTAAAATTGTCATGATCCATTTTATGCCCACAAACGACCGTCACGAGAAAAACGAGTTCATAGAATTGTTTCAGGCCTACGGTGTTGAGACCGTTGTTTACGGGCACCTGCACGGGCCGGCTGTTAGCCGGCGTTTACCCAGTAGCGCCTGGGGGATTGAATTTCACCTGGTCAGTGCAGACTTTGTTAATTTTTGCCCCGTGTTGATTAAAGAGTGTTGATTAAAGAGCATAAACAGTACTCTTTACCTGGTAGGTGGCTTAAATTAAAATACAGCCGGGCCGGTTAAGCTGGTTTTAAGTTGAGCTTGAAAACCGGCCTTGTAGTTTTAGGGTTGATCAGTGCCCCTTCCCCTTTGTTCGGGCAGGTGGCGGGGCGCATCAACCAGGGTAATGCTATTAAGAATTATTTCTTCGTCAGCCCAATGCCCGTCCTTGTAGCATCTCCGGCGTATTTCCAGCCTGGGGATAAAGGCGGAGAGTTCATTTTGTGGAGGAATGCTGGAACAGCGCGTGATTTTTACCAGGATGTTTCCTATTTTAATTTCCAACTGGTTATCTATTAGCGTTCCAGCGGGACAGTCTTTGGACTTAAATTTGTTAAGGGCTTTACCTGGTGGCTTTTTTCTGCGGAAAGGATTAAAATTAAACATGGTTTGAACTATCCTTTTTTATAAATACTTTTTTATAAATATATGATTTAACAGGCCTTCTGTGAGAGACCCGGACTGTGGTGCGATTTTGTTTATTTGAAGAGAGGTAAGCCATGAAGACGGAGGCTGTATTATTTGATCTCGACGGAACCCTTATCGATTCCCTGGCGCTGATCGTGAGGACTTACCGGAAAGTGTTTGAAGAATTGAAGCTTCCGTGGGAGGAAGGAGAGGTCCGCAAGATGATCGGCCTGCCGCTGAGAGATATCGCCAGGCATTATAGCGGTGAGCTGGCCGGGCATTTTGAAGAAATCTACCAGTTTTATTACCATCGGGAGCATGACCTTTATACAAATCTTTTTCCGGGTACCCTGGCCTTGCTGGACCAGCTCAAAGAAAAAGGAATCCGGCTGGGTATTGTTACTTCCAAGGGCAAGCCCGGGGCCTGGAGAGGTATTAATTATACCGGACTCAAACCTTATATGGACATTGTGGTGACAGCCCATGATGTAACCAGGCATAAACCGGATCCAGAACCGATGTTGAAGGCCTTGCGTTTTTTGGGGGTCGAGGCTGCGCGCTCGATTCTTGTGGGAGACAGCGCCTATGACATTTTGACCGGGAAAAATGCCGGTTCCCGCACCCTGGGTGTTACCTGGGGCCTGGGTAGTCAGGAGGAGCTAGCGCAGTTAAAGCCGGATGGATTGCTCCACAAGTGGGAGGATTTGCTGGATTATTTATGATAAAGCGCGAACCCGGGCGGTGGATAGTGGCCCGGAAAGACTTTGCTATATTCCATGTTTTATAAAAAAAGCTGGTTTTTAAACAGTAAACTGCGAAAGGGAAACGGTTGAAAAAACGAAGTCTAGAGGGTGGAAATTTCTTGATTGTAGGCGTTTTGACTGTGGAGCTTTTCCTGGGGGAAGCCAATTCCCTCAAAGAAAAAAGAAGGGTTATCAAAGCTATCATTGACCGGATCAAAAGCCGCTTTAATGTGTCTGTGGCCGAGGTGGGTGAGCAGGATACCTGGCAGCGCTGTATTCTCGGGATATCTTTCGTCAGCTGCGAGCAAGCCCATGTCCACCAGGCCCTGGCTGCGGTGGTGCGTTTTATCGAAGCCCAGGGTACGGTTCTTATCACCGACTACCGTACAGAATTGTTGTAAATGAAACAAGATGGTAAATAATCCAGGTAGCTTTGGCCAACAGTTGTTGGCTTTATTATTTTGTGTACATAATAGTAGACAGTAAACAGTGCCTTATCCAAGACATATCTTCCAGAAATAAAGGGAAATCAATTCCGCCTGTAGAAGTAACAAATTTAAAATATTCTGACAGGCGGGAGGGAAGCGAGTGAGTAAAGAATTGGTTGAAAAGGCCAGGGCCAATGCCAGGCAGAATTTTCGCGACGGTCTTAATTGTTCAGAGTCGGTGTTTAAAGCGATTTTGGATACCGGAATTACAGATTTTCCTGCTGAGACCGTGGCTCTTGCCACCGGTTTTGGAGGCGGTATAGGCCTGGCGGGGCACAATTGCGGGGCTTTAATCGGGGCGGTTATGGCCGTAGGAGCGGTGCATGGGCGGCGAAATCCATTGGAGGGGGAATTCCAGGACAGGGT
>LFSA01000020.1 GCA_001512635.1 Pelotomaculum sp. DTU098
CTAAGGTGCCGGAGGCTATTGACTTCTTCTCACATCTAACTTCTCACATCTCACCTCTCAAAACGCCTCTCAAATCGGCGACAAAATAACAAATATTTAACTTGACAAATATTGGTAATATAAAATAAAGAGATTCTTGGGGGGAGTTTGCTTGAAAAAGGAGTGGAGGCTTTTCTGGATGTTGGCCATTACCCTTTCTCTAACCCTTGCGGCAGGATCGCTACTCAATAATACTTTTTCTTATTTCCAGTTCTTGTTTCCAGGCGCTCCTTAACCGGCTCTAAAGGATGTCTATTAATCGAAAACACATGTAATTGTAAATGGTAAGCTCACGAAACGGGGAGTTAGTTACAGATTTTAATAATTAAACAATCTTAGTAAGAGCTAAAGAACAGGCTCAAGGCAGAGAGCAGTTTTTAGGGGTCAGCGAAGCCTGTTGCAGCTGTTCTTCTGTTCCGGGCCCGGCTTCAGGCAGGCGGATGTTTTAAATCCAGGTACTTTTATGTACCTCCGGTAATTTTCAGGTAGTGGCCATCGAAAGGGGTCACTTTTTTCATTGCAGTTGCGCAACCCCAGGATTCTCTTGTTTTTGCCCGGATCTTATTGTAAAATTATTTGATAGCTGATAGCTAGCTAGTAGCGTTTGATTTGATTGGAGGCTGAAACCCGATGGTTGAAAAAGGCACCTGGGTAGTAAAAAAAGGCCTGGCGGAGATGTTGAAGGGCGGCGTAATTATGGACGTCACAACTCCCGAGCAGGCAAAAATAGCAGAAGAGGCCGGCGCCTGTGCGGTTATGGCCCTGGAAAAGGTTCCAGCGGACATCCGGGCGGCCGGGGGTGTGGCCAGGATGGCCGATCCTACGGTTATTCTCCGGATTATGGACGCTGTAACCATCCCGGTCATGGCGAAGGTGCGAATCGGCCACTTTGTGGAGGCACAAATCCTGGAATCACTGGGAATTGATTATATTGACGAGAGTGAAGTGCTGACTCCGGCAGATGAATCTTTTCACATTGACAAGCATGCCTTTACAGTCCCCTTTGTGTGCGGGGCCAGAAACCTGGGCGAGGCGCTGAGGAGGATCGGTGAAGGCGCGGCGATGATCCGGACCAAGGGAGAACCCGGTACTGGCAACGTCGTGGAAGCCGTGCGGCACATGAGAATGATGATGGCGGAAATCCGCAGGGTACAGAATATGCCCAAGGAAGAGCTGATGGCGGCAGCCAAAGAGATGGGAGCGCCCTACGAATTGCTACTCCAGGTGGCTGAACAGGGCCGCCTGCCAGTAGTCAATTTTGCCGCCGGCGGTATCGCCACTCCGGCAGATGCTGCCCTGATGATGCAGTTGGGCAGCGACGGCATTTTCGTAGGCTCCGGCATCTTTAAATCCGATCGCCCCGCTGTGCGGGCAAAAGCCATAGTAGCCGCCACCACCCATTACAATGACCCTCATGTTCTGGCCGAGGTGTCCAAGGACCTGGGTGAAGCTATGCCGGGAATTGAAATTCCAACCATCGCTCCCGAACAAAGGATGCAGGACCGCGGTTGGTAAGGCAGAGGGATAAACTGGCCCGGGGTGGTAAAAATAAAACCTGCAGGCTGAAAGGTTACCTGTTTCGCGGCAGGCGGGTCAGGTGACCAAATCTTTTTAGAAAGTGAGTTACAGAAATGATCGTAGGGGTTTTAGCCCTGCAGGGGGCTTTCAGAGAACACCAGAGGGCACTGGCCGGGTGCGGTGTGGATTCGATCCTGATTAAAAAACCGGAACAGCTTGAGGGCATTTCCGGCCTGATTATCCCCGGCGGGGAGAGTACAACCATCGGCAAGCTGTTAAATGACTTCAGCCTTTTGGAGCCTATTAAGAAGATGGGTGAGGAAGGTTTACCAATTTTCGGCACTTGTGCCGGGCTGATTCTTCTGGCCAGGAATATCGCCGGTTCGGAACAGCCTCGCCTGGGCCTGATGGATATGACTGTGGAGCGGAATGCTTTCGGACGTCAGGTGAATAGTTTTGAGGCGGATATAGATATACCAGCTTTAGGACCGGAGCCCTTCCGGGCGGTATTTATCAGGGCGCCCTATATCCTCAACGCTGGCAGCGATGTGGAGGTGTTGGCCAGTTTTGACGGTAAAATTGTTTTTGCCAGACAGGGAAGATTTTTGGCAGCTGCTTTCCACCCGGAGTTAACCGGGGATCTGAGAGCCCACCGCTATTTCCTGGAAAAGTGCCTCTAACCCTGTATGGGTCACCTGCGCCGAATTTGTTAAATCTTAAGAAAATAATATCAATAATTAAACCTATTGCAAATTTAAATAACATGTAGTAATATGTAAAACAAATTTATAGAAAACCCAGTGAAGGGGTAGAGTAATCCGTCGTAAACCTTGCAGAGAGCCGGGGGAGCTGTGAACCGGCAGGGACGACAGATGAAATTGGCTCCCTGGAGGGTGTTTGCTGAAAACAGTAGTAGGCAAACACGGGCAGAACCCGTTATCACAAACTCAAGAGGACCGGAATTTATTTCCGGTCAAGAAGGGTGGCACCGCGGGAGAAAACCTCTCGTCCCTGTTTTATGCCGGGATGAGAGGTTCATTATTTTATTTGGTTCCGTTTGGAATAGTTAATATTTTTGTTTTTTGAAGGGAGAGTTATACTTTGCAGGACAAACAGTATCTATTGATTCCAGGACCCACACCCGTTCCTCCTACTGTAGTGGCGGCTATGTCCAAACCCATCATTGGACACAGGGGAGAGGAGTTTGCCCAGCTGCACAAGCGCGTTGTGGAAAAATTGCAAAAGGTCTTTCAAACCAAGAACGACATTTTCGTTGTTACCCATTCCGGTACAGGCGCCCTGGAAACCGCCATTGCCAATACCGTTAGCCCCGGAGATAAAGTACTGTCCCTGATTACGGGGAACTTTGGGGAGCGTTTTGCCAATATCGCCAGGGCTTACGGCGCGGAATTAATTGCTGTGGAGTTCGGCTGGGGCAATGATGTGGACTTAAGGGTTGTGGAAGAAAAACTGAAGGAACACCCTGATGTCAAGGTTGTTCTGGCTACCCAAAATGAAACCTCTACCGGTGTTGTCAATGACATTGCCGGCATTGGTGCCCTGGTTGCCAGGACCCCGGCCCTTCTGCTTGTGGACGGTGTCAGCGGGGTGGGGGCCATTGAGATCAAAGTGGATGAATGGAATGTGGATATACTATGTGTAGCGTCCCAGAAAGCTCTGATGCTTCCTCCGGGCCTGGCTATGGTTACTGCCAGCCCAAAGGCCTGGGAAGTCATTAATAAAAATAAGTCCCCGCGCTTTTACTTCAGCATGCCGGCGCACAGGAAGTCCTACGAAAAACTAAATACATCCTATACCCCCGCCGTATCACTATTCTACGGTTTGGAAGCGGCGCTGGACATGATGCTGGAAGAGGGATTGCCCAATGTCTATGCGCGGCATGCGCTGCTGGCCAGGGCCACCAGGGCTGCAATTAGGGCAATAGGGCTGAAACTGCTGGCAGAGGACCGCTGCGCTTCGAACGCCCTGACAGCTATCTGGGGCCCGGAAGGAATCGGGGCCGATGAAATCCGCAAAGTGGCCAAAAAACATTACGGGGTTGCCTTTGCCGGCGGCCAGGGGATTTTAAAAGGGAAAGCTATGCGTATAGCCCATATGGGATTTTGCGATAAAACGGATGTATTAGTTGCAGTGGGCGCCCTTGAAATGGCTCTGGCGCAGTTGGGTTATCCGGTTGAACTCGGCGCCGGTGTACGGGCAGCCCAGGAAGTATTCTTAGGGAGGGCATAAATATAAATGATGAAGGTACTGGTACTTGACGGTGTTGAAGAAGAGGGCCTTAAGGTTCTGAGGCAGGAACCGGATATTGAATTGGATATCCGCGGTAAAATGACGGAAGATGAACTGGTGGAAATTATCGGTGACTATGACGGTATGATTGTGCGCAGTGCTACCAAAGTCACAGCGCGGGTTCTGGAAAAGGCTTCGAAATTAAAGGTCGTTGGCCGCGCCGGCGTGGGCGTCGATAATATAGATATTACAGCGGCTACCACCAGGGGGATTCTGGTAGTCAACGCGCCGGGGGGCAATACAATTGCGGCAGCCGAGCACACCATTGCCATGATGATGGCACTGGCCCGGAACATACCCCAGGCCTGTGCCACTTTGAAGGCAGGCAAGTGGGACAAAAAGTCTTTTATGGGCGTTGAAGTGAGGGATAAGGTCCTTGGTGTCATCGGGCTGGGCCGGATTGGTTCTGCTGTGGCCAAGCGTGCCCAGGGTCTGGAAATGAAAGTGGTGGCCTATGATCCTTACATTACCGAAGAAAAAGCGACAATGCTGGGTGTCAAACTCCTGCCCCTGGACGATTTGCTGCAGCAGGCCGACTTTATTACTGTTCACCTGCCTTTATCCAAGGAATCTAAATATATCATAGGAGAAAGAGCCTTCTCCCTGATGAAAGACGGCGTCCGCATTATTAACTGCGCCCGGGGAGGCGTGGTGGATGAAAAGGCCCTTTATGAAGCCTTGAAATCGGGTAAAGTGGCCGGGGCGGCCCTGGATGTCTTTGAACAGGAACCGACTACGGATAGCCCGCTTTTTGAGTTGAATAATGTTATAGCTACCCCCCACCTGGGCGCATCCACCTCGGAAGCCCAGCTCTGTGTGGCCTGTGACGTGGCGGAGGAAATCGTGGCAGCCCTTAAGGGTGGCTTTGTTAGAAACACTGTAAATATACCCCCTATAAGTCCGCAAGCTCTGGCTGCTGTCAGGCCTTACCTGGATCTGGCTGAAAAAATGGGCAGGTTTACAGCCCAGGTCATCAGCGGGAGGGTGAACCAGATTGAAATAACTTACAGCGGGGACCTGGCTAAACAGGAAGTATCACCCATTACAAACTCCATCTTGAAGGGCTTCCTGGATAACATCCTGCAGGAAATGGTTAATTACATTAACGCTCCTGTCCTGGCTAAAAACCGCGGCATCAAGGTTATTCAAAGGCAAATGGAAAGGAACGGAGATTATGCCAACCTGGTCACGATCCGGGCGGTCTCCGATAAGGACGAGATCTCCGTGGCAGGGACCGTTTTCGGGGGCCATGATATCCGCATCGTCAGCATCGACGGCTACCATGTAGATGCAGTGCCGGAAGGCCATATGCTCTACATTCCCCATATCGATAAACCAAGGATCATCGGACCGGTGGGCAATCTTATCGGCGAACAAAACATCAATATTTCCGGTATGCAGGTGGGACGCAAGGTGGTTGGCGGAAAGGCTGTTATGATTCTGAACGTCGACGCCTACGTGCCTGACGAAACACTGGAGAAGATTAAAAAGATTGATGGGATTCTGGGAGTTAAAAACGTGAGCATTTAATAATGTTGGGCAGGTTTTAAAGCAAGGATGAGGAGGAGGCGTCCCGCCGGGGGCGCCTCCGGTGTTTATCGCAAGTCCGAAAGCTGAAAGGCAGCATAAATGCAATACACCGCTTGTTATCTTTTTATTATCTGGTTATTATCTTATTATCTGGTTATTATCGGGTCAGACCCGTCTTTTCCCGCCGGTATGAGTAAAATTAATGTGGGTTTTCAGTATAGGGAGCAGTAAAAACAGGTAAAAAAAG
>LFSA01000023.1 GCA_001512635.1 Pelotomaculum sp. DTU098
TTTTTTACCTGTTTTTACTGCTCCCTATACTGAAAACCCACATTAATTTTACTCATACGTTATTATTTAAAATAATCTTATTTACCCAAAGGACCTGAGCAAGTTTAATTCTTTGAAAATAGTTTTTACCCGGTGTCCCGGGTTGATGTATTTTTTCGTTTTGCTGTTCACAGGGTTAAGGTTACAGGTGGGTTTGTTTACAAAAATGAGCGGGCAGTGGTCAATTAGGGACCGGGCGATTTTTGGATCTTGCTCATTAAAAGTAGTATCCCTTCTTCTCCAGGGCATACTAGACTATTATGATAATGAAGGAAGGTGATAAAATTACCTGCAAAAATGCGGTACCAAATAGATTGATCAACGAGAAATCGCCTTATCTGCTACAGCACGCCTATAACCCGGTGGACTGGTATCCCTGGGGAGAAGAAGCCTTCGAGAAGGCAAAAGCTGAAGACAAGCCGGTATTCTTATCAGTAGGCTATTCCACCTGTCACTGGTGCCATGTAATGGAAAGGGAATCCTTCGAAGACGAAGAAGTGGCGGCAATTCTAAATAACCGGTTTGTTCCAGTCAAGGTTGACCGGGAAGAGCGCCCGGACCTTGACCATATCTATATGAATGCCTGTCAGGCCATGACCGGACAGGGGGGCTGGCCTCTGACCGTTTTGCTGACCCCGGATAAAAAGCCCTTCTTTGCCGGGACCTATTTCCCCAAAAACAGTAAATGGGGCATGCCTGGACTGGTGGATATCTTAACCCAGGTCAGCCAAATATGGGAACAGGAACGGGACAGCGTGCTGGAGGCTGGCGAAGAGGTCCTGGAAGTTCTAAAAAGAGGGTTTGGTTTGGGTTCCCGGACAGCTCTGGACAGGGAAGCGCTGGACAGAACCTATAATCAGCTGCGGGGAAGGTTTGACCATGAATATGGGGGCTTCGGCGCCGCGCCCAAGTTTCCAACCCCCCACAATCTGATGTTCCTCCTGCGCTACTGGAAAAGAAGCGGTAATAAAGAAGCCCTGGCCATGGTGGAAAAGACACTGCAAGCTATGTACAACGGGGGCCTTTACGACCACATCGGATACGGGTTCTCACGCTACTCCACCGACCGGAAGTGGCTTGTGCCCCATTTCGAAAAGATGCTTTACGACAACGCACTCCTGGTCCTGGCTTACCTCGAGGCGTACCAGGCTACAGGCATTGATTTTTATGCCCGTGTTGTAAAAGAAGTGTTGGGCTATGTCCTTAGAGATATGACCTCGCCGGAGGGAGGGTTTTACTCGGCCGAGGACGCCGATTCCGAAGGTGTGGAAGGGAAGTTTTATGTTTGGACACCCCTGGAGGTCCGGGAAATCCTCGGTGAGGAGGACGGGGAGGTTTTCTGCCGCTATTATGACATTACCCCCGGAGGGAATTTTGAGGGCAAGAGTATTCCCAACTTAATTCATAAAAGGTTTGAAAATGAAGAACCTGCATCCAGCGGGGAATCCGGAGAATTCTTAGCCCGGCTTGATAAGCTCCGGGAAAGAATGTTTAAGGCCAGAGAAGAGCGGGTACATCCCCATAAGGACGATAAAATACTGACTTCCTGGAACGGGCTGATGATTGCCGCTCTGGCCAGGGCCGGGTCCGTGCTGGAAGAAATCCGTTATACGGAGGCGGCGGAGCGTGCGGTTGCTTTTATCTTCAGCAAGTTGAGGCGTGATGACGGCAGATTGCTGGCCAGGTACAGGGACGGGGAGGCGGCTTTGCCCGCCTATCTGGATGATTACGCCTTTGTTACCTGGGGCCTGCTGGAGTTGTACGAGGCTACCTTTGCCCCAGGGTATTTGAGGGATGCCCTTGATTTGACCCACCAGGCCTTAGAACTTTTCTGGGACAGGGAAAACGGCGGATTTTTCTTCTACGGGAAAGACGCCGAGCAGCTTATCATACGACCCAAGGAAATCTATGACGGAGCGCTCCCTTCCGGTAATTCCGTAATGCTGCTGAATCTTTTGCGCCTTGCCCGCCTGACCGGTGACGGGGCGCTTTCGGACAAGGCGGAAAAACAGGTGAGGGCCTTTGCCGGCGAGGTTGCAGATAACCCCCAGGTCTATACATTTTTTATGTCCGGGCTGGATTTTTACCTGGGACCCACCAGAGAGATTGTAATTGCAGGCAAGTCAGGAGATAGCCAGGCTGAAAGCATGCTCAAGGCTGTCCGGCGTCGTTTTATGCCGGAAACTGTGGTTGCTTTCATTCCTGATGATGGTGCCGGGCCAGATTTAGAAAAACTGGCGCCTTATCTAAGAGAAAAGCGAGCCATAAATGGCAGGGCAACGGCTTATGTCTGTCAGAATTACACCTGTCAGGAGCCGGTCACCGACTATCAACAGTTCATCGATATGCTCAATTGAGCCGGCCTGACTTGAAAAGATTTTGCAATTTAAGATTCCCGTTATCTGCCCAGGCGGTATCCTTTGCCGGCGGAAGATGACTTAATTGAAACAATCTTGTTTGATCGGAGAAGAAGGCGGTGTGTCCCGCCTTCTTCTATTCCGGCTGTACGCAGAATATATTGCTTAGGTTACAAATGGTATTGTTTAATCAACAACTTAGAGATCCTTGCCGCTGACGGGGCACCGGCAGTAGTAAAATTCAATTCTCGGGATAGTTGTCCATGCCGCAGGCGGCACCACCCATGAAAGAAATATTTATTCAGGCATCTCTGTGTGGTCCGTTCGGGTACTTGATTACACGGTGCTCCCAGGTTCTGAGGGAAATGCATTCTTCATCCCTGTCCAGGATGTACTGAGGCAGGACCGGAGTTTTACCGTACCCGTTGGGAGTATTGATAATATAGGACGGAACCGCCAGACCAGAGGTGTAGCCGCGCAACTTTTCCATGATTTTTATGCCGTCATCGACACTTGTGATAAAATGACCGGTGCCTTTTACCTGTTTGGCGTGGAAAATATAGTAGGGGCGAACCCGGATTTTCAGCAACTCGTGGTTTAATTTTTTCATAATTGAAGGCGTGTTGTTGATTCCTTTCAGCAGGACGGCCTGATTGCCCAGAACCACACCGGCGTTAACCAGCATCTCACAGGCAAGGGCGGCATCACGGGTAATCTCGCGGGGATGGTTGAATTGTGTATTAATATATAACGGTGGATGCTTCTTTAATATGGAGCAGAGTTCACGGGTAATTCTTTGGGGCATCGTAACGGGTGTTCTTGTCCCGATCCGCTTAATCTCCACATGCTTGATCCTGTCCAGTTCAGTCAGTAACCAGTCAAGGTAGCTGTCACTCAGTAAGAGGGCATCTCCACCGGTGATTAAAACGTCCCTTATTTCCCTGTTTTCCCTGATGTATTGTAGTGCTTTCCGGATGGCGCTGTTCGGTTTGTGCCTGTCGACTTCTCCGATATTGCGCCTGCGCTGGCAGTGTCTGCAGTACATGGCGCACTGGTTGGTAATGTTGATGATCAGCCTGTCCGGGTAACGCCGGGTTATGCACGGGGCAGGGGAGGTATATTCCTCAGCCATTGGGTCACTTTGGCCCGTTTCCACCAGTTCGTCGATACTTGGAACGGCCTGCTTCCAAATTGGGTCTGTGGTGTTCCTCTCATAAAAAAGTGAAGCATAATAGGGCGAGATGGACCAGCGGTATTTTAAACCCACTTTCTTTATGTTTAAAGATGTTTCTTTGTTGATACAGAATATTTTAGAAAGTGTTGCGACATCATGAATACGGTTTGACAATTGCCAGCGCCAGTTTTGCCAGTCTTTCCAGGTTGCGTTGAATATGTTCAAGATCCTTTTCTTGTTTTCCAGGATGATGTTTTCCAGGTCAAAACCGGTTTTGATAGTTTCTTTTTCTTCCAGATAGTCACTTATTCTTTCTTTCAATTCCGCTGCCCGGTTTAAGGCAATAACCGTCCTTTCATCCTGGGATATTGTTTTTTGCTGCGGAGCGTTTAATGACATTCTATCCCTCCCTTAATATGCTTGATTTATCTTAAATATCTTCACAAATCAATTTTAGTTTGGGCCTCAGATGGCCAATTTTATCATGTTATTTACATAAATGTATAATAATGGATTGGAATGTGATATCCTATCATCCGCCGCCTGTTTTTTGGTGTAAAATAGCTAGTTGGATGGCTGCATCGCACCTTATATTAATGAGAAAAGAATAGCCCGGTTAAACGAATCCGTACCGGGGCAAGATAAAAACTTCAAACAGCCGGTTGTTATACACAACAGGTCAGTTATCCTCCCTTTCCACGCTTGCGAAGTTAGCTGACGGATTCGGATTGAAAAAGTAACCCTACGGAATCAGACCGGCTACATTGAATAATTATTTAAGGAAGATTTTAATTCCTTAATTCCTCAATAATTATTCCTGAGCCAATGAAAAGACCGATCCCGATTCACCCAAAAAACTGGTTCCTCCGCTTCTAGAAGAATTCAGCGATCAGAGGATTACCTATGCAATTGTTGTTAATTTCAATTTTTTGACTGCAACTTATTTTAGCATGATAAGTTGTTGGTTTGCAAGAGCTTGTACCAACGGTTTAGATGTTTTTTTATCTGTACATTTGTTACATAAAGGGGTTTAGCACCTGAAAAAAGAATTCATCTTAGCGGAGGTGCATTGAATTTGGGTGAAAAGCGTTCGGGCAGGGTTTATGAGTTTACCCCGGGGAAGAAGCGAAAGCTAAAGTCGCTGGATTACGTTTCACCCGAAAAAAAAGAATTGCTTAGAAAGAGAGAACAAGCTAAGAGGGATAAGAGTGTCTTTTACGTGGGGGTGGGAATACTCTTACTGTTGGTGGTCATTATTACAATTTTTAGGCTAAGATGAACATAAATGGACTTTTATTATAAATTGCCCATTTACAACTGAACAGCAAGTTTGTTTTCCTTTGTTGCAACGGA
>LFSA01000087.1:0-4752 GCA_001512635.1 Pelotomaculum sp. DTU098
AGGCCAGCAGGCTGGGCGTGGCCAGATCGCCGCTGGGCAGGTCCGGCAGCAGCAGCCGGGCTAATAAGCCCCATACAATAGATACAAATGTATAGATAAAACCAAACACCATAAATCCCATGACCATTGTCCGCATGGCGCCCAGGGAGCGGGGAATAAAGAGCCGCTGGCTGACCTGGGGATTGGAGAGGGAAAAGAAAAACCACGGCAGGGCAAGGGCCACAAAGGTCGCCGGATTAAAATAGCCCGGGCCCGGGACGGCCAGCCACTCCGGGCACTTCGCTTCCAGGGAGGCAAAGAGCCCCCCGAAGCCCCCGAAGGCCCCGTAGACCCCAAAAAGCACCGAGACGGAGGACACGATGAGCATAATCAGGGCCTGGAGGGAATCCGTCCAGGCCACAGCCCTCATTCCCCCTATGTAGGCCCAGATAATGGCGACAAAGGTAGCAATCAGAAGTCCCGCCATAAAGGGTATGGCGCCCCCGGACATCCCTTCCATCAAAGTCCCGATACCAATCAGCTGCACGGCGCTGTACGGGATCAAGAAAATGATGGAGCCTACCGCAGTGACAACCTGCAGGCCTTTGCTTTGATACCGGTCCCCCAGCAGCTCGGAGGGAGTTATGTAATTGTACTTCTTGCCAGCCAGCCAGAATCTCGGGCCAAAGAAGGCTACTAAGACCAGGCCTGATAAATAGATTAACTCAAAACCCCAGGCGCCCACACCTCCGATATAGGTCAAACCGGCCAGCCCCACCAGCATGAAGGCGCTGTACGTTGTTGCGCTGTAGGTAAGGGCCGCGACAAAACCGCTGATGGTCCGGTTGGCTATGAAGAAATCGGAAACGTCCCTGACCATGTTCCGCTTGGCATAAAGGGCAACAATTGTCCCAAGCAAAAAATAGGCTAAAACAGTCAGATAAATGTATGACGCTTTCATCTACCGTTCCCCCATTTACTGGTTATAATTCCAACACTGATTATTGCTACTATTGCAAATACCCCCCAGTAAAGAAATGCTCCTGTTACCTTGTAAACGCCGGACAGAAAAGTAAAGGGAACAATAAAGGCGGACAAAACGAGGATCAGAAACCAGATTGTCCACCACGCGAGCTGGTTGTTCAAAATTTCACCTCCGTCTCCTGTCTACTTAAAATGCTCAGACTCCAGCACAAGCATTCCCTACCATCTGATTTTAATCCAAATTACAAGGCTAGCATACCCCTTAACCAAAATTTGAATGAAAAATTGTAAAATTTTAGCCCTGCCCTAAGTTAAAAGGAGAAAGAGAACGCCTATTTAACGCCTATTTGACCTTCCCTTTCTCCATCAAGCAGTCCCTAGCGGGCAAAGACATGCCTGCCAATTTGCGTAACGATGGGACGGGACCAGACCCACGGGCTGGTGGCTGTAACCGGATTCCAGAAATACAGGCACCCGCCTGTTGGGTCTTGTCCATCCAGAGCGGCTACAGCAGCCCGCAGGGACTCCTCGCTCAAGGGCCTTGTATACTGGCCGTTGCTTACCGATTCGAAAGCGTCTTTCTCATAGACAACCCCCGGGATTGTGTTAGGAAAATCGCCGCTTTCGAGCCGGTTTACAATAACAGCGCCTACTGCTACTTTACCCACGTACGGCTCGTCCGCCGCCTCTCCCTCAATCACCTGGGCCAGCAGGTACACGTCACTGCGGTCCACCCCGCTCCTGGATACGTTGCTACCTCTATGCCGGTCGTTAAGCTCAGGCTCCGGCTGGTGTTTTGGTCCTGCTTCCGGGTCATCATTTAGGTCTGGGCTTTCTTTGGTCTTCAGGTCAATGTTTACAACCTCAACCTCCTTCTTGCCCGGTTTAATAACCATCTGAAAGGCTGAAACTGGTTGCAGCAGCAGAGTTGCCGGTAACAGCAGTAAAAACGCTACAATACCTATTTTTTTCTTCAAACTATCAATATCGTTCAACAAACTTATCCTGTTCAATATTTTCATAATTGTTTTCATTGATATCACCCCTCTTTTTATTTCCCGGGGGATTATCGAGTATAAGCGAAGATTAAGGATATGTCAAAGGAAATAATTAGGCAACATCAATGAAAACAATATCAAGGCAGAGATTATATGGATAACCGCAATTAAAGGCATGACAAAGGAACAATTATAGGATGGCTAAGGATAAATACATGGATAAATATACAGAAACATTATATTAGTAGTAAATCATTAGATTACAGGGACAATACATAGATCAATCACAGAATATTTTTCATGCTATTAATATGTGCTAATGAAATGCAATAAGGTGTGGATTTATAGATTTATGGGTGTAGGGTTAATAAGTAAGGCTCCTCTTCCTGATAGAACTAATAAAAAGCAGGACAAGTCGGTAGTTATTCCTCCTGGATATAATCCCGCACGGCCTTTCCGTTAAGGTAATCGAAGTTTTTGCCCTGGTAGAGATCGTGTTTTTCCAGGTAATTCTCGATCTCCTGCTTGACCAGCCACCAGCTGACCCCCCAATTGCTGAAGAGCAGGCTCTCCCTGGGGCCTTTACCCACCAGCCTCTGGATGACCACGGCAGGGTCCAGGTAAGTCAGGAAGGTGCACACCCTTTCTACATATTCCTTCATGGAGATGATTTCTATCTCACCCCGTTCGTAAAGGTCGCCCAGGGGCGTGCCCTTAACGACATACAGGGAGTGCAGCTTGACGTATTCCACCCCCAGGGCGGAAAGTATCCTGGCGTTTTCCACCGCGTCCTCGCATGTGTCCCAGGGCAGGTTAAGGATCAGGTGGGCGCAGGTTTCAAAGCCGTGCTTCTTAATGCGCAGGACGGCGTCGATGAACTCGGCAAGGCCATGGCCCCGGTTAATTTTCGCCAGGGTATGGTAATTGACCGTTTGCAGGCCCAGCTCGATGTTGATGTCAAACTTTTTTTCCTCATTCAGCTCAGATAAAAAATCAAGGTAACGGTCGTTTACACAATCGGGCCTGGTTGAAATAGAGATACCCACAACCCCCTCCTCACCTGCGGCCTGGTTAATATTATCTTTAAAGCTGTTAAGGGGAAGATAGGTGTTGGTGAAGGCCTGGAAATAAACAATAAACTTTTTTGCCTTAAAACGTTTTTGGAAATAAGCCTTGTTCTTAGCAATTTGCTCCTTTACACCATAGGTATTGGGTAGGCAATCAAAACCGGAGCCCTCCTCATCGCAGAAAATACACCCTCCCCAGCCCGCCCTGCCGTCCCGGTTGGGACATGTTCCCGGCAGGTTGACCGGGAGTTTGTAGACCTTTTCTCCATACCTCTGAACCAGGTGCGTTGAATACTGGTTATAGCGGGTTGTTCCAGTCTTCATTGGACTCCTCTGATTCCTTTCCAGTTATTCCTCTACCGACCGGGCTTAACATGTTTGTCTATATTTAACCTGCCGGGCGTTTCAAACCATGGTTAACACTACTGTTAACATTACCAGTAACCTTACAGAATACTACAAAACCCCTGGGAGGCGCTTTAAGGATCATTTTGTCCAGGGCTTTAACACCCCTGCGCAACAAGGGTATCAATGTTGTTTTTAACCAAACCCCCAACGGTTTTAAAGAAATCCTGCAGCTCGCCGTACACACTTTCAGCCGCCCGCTCAATGAGGGAGGCTACCTTTTTGGTATCAATCTCAACCTGGTGCTTAAAACGCGTTTGCAGCCTGTACTTTTCCGCGAGAGAAAACGCCCCTGCCTTTTCCATTTCAATTAACCCCGCAAACATCTGAACACGCTTTATGAAATCATGGTTTTCCAGCTTCAAAAGCTCGCCCAACAAACCATCTACTTCAGATATAAGGCGGTGATTGGCAAAGGCGCTCTTGATCCTATCGCCGTAATCGCCCGAAGAACTGACGATAAGTTCAATTCCCATTTCGACAATGTTGTGGGCCTTCCACCAACCCATTTCCGGGGGAACATTGCACGCTTCAACCGTATCCAAAATAAAAGGCCTGGCCTTCTCAAAACAATATCCCTTCTCATAATCCAGGTATTTTTCGTCCCCGTAATAGTCAAGCCCCCTGGGGACAAAACCATGGGTTAAAACTGCCTTTCCGAAGTCCGGCAGAACCTGGTGCTGTTTTAGAAAACAATAGATCTCAGAACCTTTGCTGTGTGAATCGTAGTGGTTAATCCCCCTGCCGTTAAGCATGTCAGGCAGGATGCTGCCCAGAGTAATTTCATCGCTCTGCCTTCCCAGAATCATCTCGGCAAAATACACATGCGTTTGCGGGTACACAAAGGCTACCTCCTAAACCATAGAAAACCTCCGGGTAGCGCTACCCGGGGATTGCATTCAAAATAAAAAAACAGCGAAAATACCACCGCCCCAATTAATGCGCTTGCTTTTTTTGAAAGAAATGTATAGTAAATACGGAACGGATTATCGTTCTTCTCTAAAAACTTTAGTAAAAAACACGCCAGCAAAATAGCAGCAGATTACTATATGCGGTAGAATATTATGATTAGTCTAACTGAAACAGCCTTAAATTACAATACCTACCCTGTCCCTTTACTAGCAAGAAACTCGCATACTTGATTATTTCACAAACTAACAACAACCGGACGTTGATACCGTTACGGAAAAGAAATCCATTTGCTCGATTAGGATTATCTTACCCTTTGCCGGCTACCACCATGGCTTAAGACAGTCCCGAAAAACTGTCCCAGCCTTGCGAGGGTTGGCTCCTCAAGGTATTTTCTAAAATAGTCGGGA
>LFSA01000087.1:4808-19721 GCA_001512635.1 Pelotomaculum sp. DTU098
TTTGAGGGGCGTGTGGGTAACCGTGCGGGTTCAAGTCCCGCCTCCGACACCACACCGGATACCACACATGATATTATAGATTTATAACTGAACTTAATTTCTGAAGGTCGCAAATAGCGACCTTTTTCCATAATCAATTAATGGTTCTATCCTGAGATTACTGAATGATGTAATCGATACATGGTACAATCCGATTGAAAGGGTGATCAAAATGGCGTTTCCCCGGGTAAAGAAAGTCGTCGAACAAATAAGAACTTTTTCGCCGGCTGAAAAAAACGAACTGTTTAAAACACTGTTTCGAGAAAAACTACTGCCGATCGATGAAGACTACTTTACCGAAGAAGAAATTTCCGAAATCAAAGCCGTCCAGCAGGAAGTAGCCCGTGGAGAGTGGGTGGATTTTTGAAACCCTCCACAAAATCTGCCATGCCTGGCCTTAACTTCTCTAAATTCTTCAAATTCTTCGCCGACACTCATCCCCGGTGGTAATTTAGTTACAAAGCTGACGCCATGCACATCTCTAAGTACACTGTAGATCTTTATAACCCGCCTTCTTTAAAAAAGTCGCCGAAAGCTGAACTTAAATACTTAATTACAACAAATGGAGGAGGTAACGAGTTATATATAGATTAAATATGGCCAGCCATTATGTTACTTCCGGCTGAACTAACAATAATTTCGGATAACAAGCTCTGATATTGGTCCTCGTTTTTCTGCACAGCAGTTAATTGCTCTCCTTGCGTAGACAACTCTGATATCGTACCCCTTGTAAAGTTCGCGGATAAAGGGTGTATCAGAATTACTTAACATAACCTTGCAACCTCTTTCATCAAACTCTTTGAATGCCTCAGCTAATCTCCGCTGATCGTCTACTCCGAAAGAATCAGAGGTATAACTGGTGAAATTAGCCGTTTCAGAAAGTGGGTGGTAAGGCGGGTCAAGGTATACAAAAGCGCCCGGCAAGGCAAAATCCAAAGCTTTACTGAAATCACCCAGGATAATTTCAGTATGCTGCAAAACCCTACTAACTAGTTGAAGATTTTCTTTGTCCACAATCCTGGGGTTTTTATATCGCCCAAAGGGAACATTATGCTTCCCTTTTTTGTTAACCCGCCAAAGGCCATTGTATCCTGTCTTATTGAGGTAGAGGAATCTGGAAGCCCGGCACACAGGGTCCATTTTATCCGGATCAAGGGCACGTATGCTATAGTAATACTCCTCATTATTTTGGTGTTTTTCCAGGTCTGCAAGAAGAGCTTG
The DNA here is from genome assembly GCA_001512635.1 of Pelotomaculum sp. DTU098. Taxonomy (GTDB): domain Bacteria; phylum Bacillota; class Desulfotomaculia; order Desulfotomaculales; family Pelotomaculaceae; genus DTU098. Next base: position 6,069 of record LFSA01000087.1, read on the forward strand.
CAGTTCGTCCCGCACAACAATGTAAAAATTAATTAGTTCCGGGTTATTATCTATAATTACGGCTTCCGAAGGTAATAAGTGGAAAAAAACAGCTCCGCCGCCGACGAATGGTTCAATATATAAACTGAAGTTTTGCTTGGGAAATAGAGGCTCAAATTGTGATATGAGCTGTCCTTTGCCACCCGCCCATTTGACCGGCGGCTTTGGCCTATTTCCATTATAACCCCTGTTTAATTTCTCCATTTTTACCACAGCTTAAATAATCATTTTTTCTTTCGCTTTTTAATTCACCGCTTGGGATGAAATCCCTGCACCTCCACACCACGGGATAGCATGATGACAAGAACCTCATGTAGTACGTTAGAGACCTGGTAAGCACTTTTAACCAGTTGAAAATTGGTTTATAATAAGTAGTAAAGTAAGGAAGTAAGGAGGGGTAGCATGTCTAGTCTTACAAGAAGAAATGATGGTAGGCGAAAAGATATTGAACCCAAAGGGTCTGTCCCCTCAACAGGTATTTCTGACCAGGTGGCTGGTGGAGTTAGAAAAAAGCGGTCCTTCATAGTCAGAAGAAGATATGCTGGGGCAAGTCTTCGTAATACAGTAATAGGTGAATCAAAGATAACCAGCAAAGGCCAGGTAACTATACCCATTGCTATCCGAAAAGCACTGGACCTCAAGGATGGAGATCATATTATGTTTCAAATTCGCAATGGAGTTACGAGCATCAAAAAAATGACCGCTATTGATAGGCTGGCTAGGGCAATTGGCCCTGAACTGCGTAAGGAGTTTCCCACCCCCGAAGATCTTGATGCTTATCTGAGAGCTAATAGAAAAAAAATATTTGAAAAGGTTTATGGAGATATTTAGTTGTTGAGGGTAGCAATTGATTCAAATATCTTTTTTTCAGCATTCACTAAACCTGGGGGAGCAGCAAGCCAGCTGCTTAGATTAGCTGAGGAACAAAAGTTCCGTTTGGGAGTACCAAAGTACAGCATTCTTGAGCTTGAGCAAGTGTTTGTAGACAAAAAGCTGGAAGATGCATATATGGAACTTGTCCAGTGGGTAAAGGATAACGCTGAAGAAATCGTCTTACCACGGGGCAAGATATTAAACCGGTATAAGGATTATGCCATAGATATATGGGATATACCGGTAATAGCTTCTGCTATTGAATGGAATGCAGATTATTTCATAACCGGTAACATAATACATTTCGCAAAGGAAAAAGTCGAACAACACTTAAAAATGTTCACAATAAGAGATTTCTTAAAAATGTTTGAAGATATTTAGGACAAGCGTTTCAAAAAGAGAGAGAGGCTCCTTCGGTTCCAACCTCACCTTAGACATTGGATTGAGGGTGGTGCAACACTAAGAAGAGCTATGCAGGTGCCAAGAACCAGCCTACACTTGGGAGTATAAGTGATGTAAATGTAAATCTTTATTAGGGAGTGTAATTTATTTTTGTTTAAATGTGTATTTTCCGGAAAAGTTGCTTAAGCATAGTGGCTCTTACCTGCCTGGAGGATATGGCACTGCTGGAGAACAACCCGAGCGCGTAGCATGACCCGGACCAGGTGGAAGCAGAAAAGATAATGACCGAGAAGTTGAGAAAGATTGCAAAGAAACATCCGAAGCTTTAAATAAATATACCCGGGCTTTGGTGAAGTTGTAGGCAGCACTTCAGAAAGCCCGGGCTATTTATTTACATAAACAACTGGTTAGGGCACTTTGCCAGGACCTGCCCCTCCCCGAGAGTAGTTTTTTATATAAATGGCCTCCAGACTTATAACCATTCATCTTCCTCAAATTTTTCATCTAAGCATACTTTTATTTGCCATAAATCGGAGGTCTAAGGTGACATTGCCGTTGCCTTCGTTTGAATAACCACTTTTAAGGACTTACTCATTCTCAAACCCGTGATTATTAAATTTTAATGTCCGACAGTTTTCAGTGACAATCCTGACAACATCCTCCGGTATTCCATCGGGCACATTTGCCGTTATTTCAAGGGTGATTTCAACATTTGCCCCCACCAGTGCGGTCAGGTGGGCGATAACCTCCTGGGCAATGGTTCCCGCGTCCCGGGCCACTCTGGTACTGTCCAGGGTCACGTTCCCATAAAACCGCCTATTAACTGCCCGGTGGGTTGTGCCAGGGGTGACATTACCGGTATCCGCCGGCAAGTCGGCTATTCCTTTGCCTGCGGGTATTACATCAACAACTGCCGTGCTGCCTCCGGCTTTGACCGGGTAAGTGACGCCACCAGTCGCACCTGCTGCCGCTGCTCTTTTCTCCTCAGCATCCTTTTCAATTTGCGCCCGCGCAGCCTCGGGCTTGACCAGCACACTGGAACTGTCCATGTAGATTGCCGTGGTGAGCTCTCCAAATCTCAGCCCTAAATACCTTCCATCATCTGTTACACCGCTTGCATAGGCAAAGTATTCAGTGCTGCAAATCCCCTCCCTGATGGTTTCCATTAACACATTGTCGTCCCTCAGCCTGGGCAGGTAGCAGTAAGTAGTCAGGTAGCCCCACAGAGTTTTTATACTAATATGGGGCTGTTCTCTCCACAGCCAGCGGTCCAGCTCCATTTTTAATAGCGCCGGTGACCAGCGGGTGATCAGCTGCTCGGCATTTCTTAATTTCTTGTTGGCCCGGAGCACCATGCTTTCACTGCCGCCGGAAATGCGCGTGGACTCCCAGGTAACCGGGCCAGTCCCTTCCTGGGTGGGAACCAGTAAATAAGCGTAGGCTTCCTGGATCCTGGCGTCCACCGTTTCATTGGCCCGCTTTACGTTGGACTCCACCTGCCTGGTTTGGAAAACGTCCAGGTTCAGCTCCTCTTTTTCCGCATCAATGGATTTCCAGGCCAGGTACTGCCTGGTCGCCCGCTCCAACTCGGGTACCCGGTTTTTCTCGGTGGCCAGGAAAACCAGGACATTCCGGTATTGGCGAGGGCCGCCGCCCCTGTTTTCCAGGATATCCCTGGCGGCCTGCAAAGCCGGTGAGTCACCGGCGCCGCTGTTGGCGTAATAGTGCTTATAATTTAAGACCACCAGCCGAGTGGTTTGTTCGTCTGCCACATCGGCGCCGCTGTCAGGAGCCATATGCACACCGGCAAAATCTCCCTTATCCTTGATTAAAAACAACCGCCGCTTGATTTCTGCCTCGACCCTATCCCCCATCAGCTCGGCCCGGTCGGCCGCCAGGCGGTTGACACTGGGACGGGTGTCGAACCAGAAGCGGGTATTGTCGCTGTACATGTAGGTGAGCTGCTCACTGAGGCGGCGCAAAGCGTCCCCGAAGGCGGCCGGGGACTCGCCGGGCTGCACGCAGCCCAGCTTCAGGCGCACTTCCTCCAGGCCACGCACCCGCTGGGCCGCCACGGAGGGAGCGCTGCCCACAAAGATAGTCCTGGCTACCCGGCGGCAGGCCGAGTAACGCCCTAAATTGGGATTGTCTCTGTCCAGGGCCAGGGGTTTGGACACAGGCCCGTCGATGTCCGCGTCCAGCACCGGCGGCCAGCCCTCCGGCAGGTAGCGGGTCATTTCTTGACGCACCGGAGGGCTGTCCAGGGGCAGGGTGCCAGGCATGATTAACAGGGACTTGTCCTCCCGTTCCCACAACTGGTGGATAGCAGCCGCCATCAGCCGCAAAACGCCACGGGTGCGCTGAAAACGTTCTAGAGTAGACCAATCCTGGTAAAGCCGGTCAAAAAGCTCCGGGTGAATGGGATAGGCTACCTTCATCCGGCGGGCGTAATCAGCCTCCCTGCACTCTTTAGGGAATTCTTTTGGCAATTCCCGGTACATATCCATAAAAGCGTTAATGACCGCATCCCGGGCAGCATAATCAATGTTGTGGCTGAAAAGGCGGCGGCGCACGATCTCAAAGCTTTCCTCCATGGCAGCCGGCTTCCACACCGACTCCAGCCGGCCGAAGGTGTTTTGCAGCCTTTCCAGGGCAGCCTGCCCGCCCTCGCCGCCGATCTCTATGTCTGAAGCCGGTATGCTGGTGATCACCATCGAGCACCGGGAACGCCTGGCTCCCTCGGTGAGGGCCTGGGCAAAGGTCATATTGGCGTCAAAGCTGCCGGCACACAAACCCTCAACCCCGTAGATATTGCGGGCAAAGGCCACCCACTCGTCGATCAGCACCAGGGCCGGCCCGTATGTGTCAAACAGATCTTTAATCACGCCGGAACCGGGAGACACTCCCTGCTGGTCTTCCCGGGCCACCATCCGGTAGGCCTGGCTCCCGCCCAGCTGGTAGGCCATTTCCCCCCACATGGTGTTCACCACCGTACCGTCCGGCTTTACCCGGGGCTGGGCTGCGGACAGGTCGGTACCCACTAAGACCGCCCGGCGGGCCCTGGGCACCTGGCTTAAACCCAGTTCCTTAAGGATAGGCTCCAAACCTTGAATTTGCGCTGGCGCAATATGACCCCCAAAGAGGTGGTAAAGGGCCAGCATGGAGTGGGTTTTACCGCCCCCAAAGGAAGTCTGAAGCTGCACCACCGGGTCGCCGCCCGTACCAGACAGGCGCTCCAGGGCCATCTTCAGCAGGTGGGCCAGTCCCTCGGTCAAGTAAGTCCGCCTAAAGAATTCAGCAGGATCCTGGTACTCCGGCTCAGCTTCCCCCAGGAGCACCTGGGCCAGGTCAGCGGCAAACTCCGCTTGCTGGTAGCGGCCAGAGGCCACGTCCGGGTGGGGGGTAATCACCTCCCGCCAGGGCTTCAAGCCCGGCGCCGCGCCGGTCTGGGTCACTTCCTGAACAGTCTTTTTAAGCTCCCGCTTGGCCTCTTCCTCAAACCTCTGCCTCAACAAGTCCCGGCTAAGCTTTTTGGCCAGCCGGGCATATTCAGAAGATATAGCCTCCAGCAAGCGGGTGATGGTATCCAGTGCTCTATAGGCGTCGTCGGTGGTAAAAGGCTTCTGGTGGGCCCAGCGGTTGCGCACTTCTCTCAATTCACTGACATAACTACGCCCGGCGTGCCCCAGCTTTGCTTGAAAGACTTCATTCCAGTTATTCCACATCAAGAGCAGCAAGGCCTGGACATCCAGTTCAGCATAAGCCTCGTCAGCGGCCTTGCCTTCTTTTTTACTTTCCAGCCCCACGGTACCGGGAAGTGATGTTCCGGAAACAACCTGCCACCATTTGGGGCCGTAAGCCGCCTTTAACTCCCTGGCTATATACGGGCTCAGGCCCCGCCGAAGCACCTCCAGGCCTCTCCCTACCCGCTCCAAGTTACTATAAGACATTTAAGCACTCACCCCTCTCCTAAAAGAGTTGCCCCTGTACCTGCTGGTCCGGAATCCGCACAGCCAGCTCCAGCAGCCGGGGCCAGGCCACCACAAGGCTGTTGTAGGCGAGAGCCTCAGCAGCCCAGCCTTTGCGGTCGCAGATACTGTACAGGCGATAGGCCAGGTCCCTGGCAGGGTCCGAGAACGGCCCCAGTTTTTTCAACAACCGGGCGGCAGCCTCTTCCCCGTCTTTCTCCAAGGTCAGGATCAAATGCTGCACCGCCTCCCAGACTGTGGGCCGCCTGTCGCCAGCCGGGTCCCAACCGGAGGGATAATCCTCCCTGGCCAGCAACTGCACCTGTCCCGCCCTTGCCATTAGGATACCTGCCTGCACTAAGCCATCCACGCTGGTGTTTTTGGCTTTGGAAAGGGTTTCGGCATCACCATAGGGACCAGTTGCCATACCATACTGCTCGAACCAGGCCACCGCCCAGCGCGTATCGCTGTCGTACTCCCCTTCCTGTTCGGCCAGGTATTCGTCCAGCACCTGGTTGATCAAGGCCAGGGCCGTGCGCACAGGCATTGGGGAACCATCGGCCTCTAAAACCTTGCTGTATGATGTGAACACCGCCATGCCCGGGCCGATGGCCGCCTGGGCCAGGTCCACCGGGGCAATGGCACTATACTGAAGCTTTCTCAAAGCTGGCGGCAGGTACTTCTTCAAGGCTGAAAGCAGTTCCCGCCGGGTTGCCACCGGCGCATCCGCAGTCCGAGGGCGGCAGACCAGGACAATGGAGGAGGCCAGGGCATTGGCGCCTGCAGCCACAGGACGGTTACTCAGTTCTGTACGCATGGGCCAGGTGCCGGTTATTTGAAAGCCGGAATTCACTAAGCCAGTGAGCATAGTTTCCCAACCGGTGGAAGCCACCAACCGGCCTCCGTTTTCAGTGGCCGCTGCATCCCCGCCGTCTTCTGCTTGTTTAAAAGCGTAATAAATAGTGACCGGGTAACCTTTTACAGCGTGTTTGCACATCTGCTGAAAAGCTTTTTGTAAACCCCGCTCGAAATGCTCTTTGGCCTTTTCCCTGCTGCCGCCAAAACGGTAAGGAGTAGCCACCAGCTCTTCGCTTTTCGGTGTGAGCATGGTCCGGAATAGTTCAGGGTAGATATCTCTTAATACCGGCTTGAGCCAGACATAAAAGAAATCAGCCAGATCGGCGTAGCCGATATTGTCGTAGTAGGGCGGGTCGGTGGAGATGAGGGCCTGGGCCGGCCCGCTAGTATAAGAAGAGGCCTCGTCCATACGGGCTACACCTCCCTGTGTTGCCGGGACAGCAGCTAAGGCTTCAGCCACCCAGTTAACACAGGAAAGCCAGTTGCCGGTTGATTCACTAAATGGATTTCCTTCAGCGTAGTCCCAGTTCATCGGTATTGCCTGCCTGGCGAAAGTGTTTCTAATTGTATCCCTACTTACATGCCAGCTACATATTGATGACCAGTAATCAGCCCCCTTATCTAAAGCCATTGCCAGATACACGGCTATTGCCTCGGCATAAGCTTTAGCACCCGTGCCGCTTTTATTCAGATGAGTTTGGTCGTGCGACATCCCGGCTTCCAGTGCATCATGTTCCACTAACTGTCGTATTTGACTGACCAGTTCACTAAAAGTTGTTAATGCCGCCAGCTGTCGAGGAGTAAAAAGGTCAGAAAATGTTGTCATTCCGTAATTCGGAGTTTTAAAATCGCGCGGATTACGGGGCAAATCGCTTTCCGGCTTCCACTCCGGCTTCGCCGCAGCAGCAATCTCCGACTGTTCCCTCGTAGGCGCCAGGTACACTCTACCCCGTTGTCCTTCGGCTACCACAGCCATCAATTTGGCCTTCATACGGCCTGCCTGGCCTTCCGCCCGGATATGGTCAAAGGGGACCGGCGTGCTGCAGCAAATACAGGTAGCGCCCCGGCGGTTAACTGTCCCATCCCTTGGTTTGCCTTTACCTGTATTAATGTTAAAAGTAATCTCCTGAGGTGAAAGGCTATAATTAACAACAGGCTCCACCCATGCCTCTTTGCCTTTTTTCTTGGATAACCAAAACTTACTTACCAGTGGCATTGTAGCTCCACAGGCCGGGTTAGGGCACTTTACCGTCCTTGCCCAAAGCCACGCTATAACATTGGCCTCCCCACCCCCGTGCTCAGGTGGCAATTTCACTTTAGGATACAGGTGACCAATCTTTTCATAGGCCATATCCCTTACCAGCCGGCCATAGTACCGGACATCCTCGGCCAACCCGGCAGCCCCTTTATAGCTAACATCACCGCCGATCTTGCTCCTGGCCTCCGGGTTTACCGGGGGCATGTTAGCAAACCTGGGCGGTATTTCTATTAAAGCCTTATTAATCAGCACCGCCACCGGGTTCAGGTCGCCGGCGTAGGCTTTAAACCCCAGGCGCTGGGCTTCCAGGGGGATGCTACTGCCGCCGGCGAAAGGGTCTGCTACCGGCGGGGCGTGTTCGGCCAGAAAGGCGTTTACCTGTTCCGGGGCAATACCAGCAGGCAAAGTCATCCCCTTTTGCCTGGCGACGCTCCTGGCGATCTCCAGCCGGGCTGCGTTGATAACCTGCTCGTTACCGGTGTTTTCCCATTTTACCAGATCTTCAATCAGGTTGAACAGCCGCTGCCGCTCCTTCTCCACCGCATCTCCCTCAAGGTACTCACCGGGGTCGTCCACCAGGCTGGCGAACAGCACTGCCCGGCAGGTTGCCAAAGGCTTACGGGACCACCACAAATGCAAAGTTGACGGGTGGCCGTGGCGGATTGATTTCTCCCGCGCGCTCTCCTTGTTAATTGCCTCCAGGGGCAAGGACACTTCAATAAGTTTCTTCCCATTGATCATACCATCATTCTCCTTATTGACTTAGGAAGCCTCTTTAGTCTTCTTTGTTTAAGAAGCCTCCACCCTAAACACATGCTTTATAGCCGTTAGTTCAGGCCAAACTATATTTAAGACAGATTTAAGCCAGCTGTTCGCCCCTGTTTAACAGCTCATTGAGGTCGTAATTGACGCTGGTGGCCGCAAAGTCAGGCTGGTTTTTAAATGGGCGGGTGAGGTAAGTCAGGCCTGTAACCTGGTTATTCTCAACCGTGACCACGGCGAGGATGTAGTCATCCGGCTTGTTCAGGGCAGTCAGGATTTCGTTTTTGGTCACTGTTATCGTCCTGGCCCCGGCCACCCGGCCTTTCACCTCGATAAACCTGAGCTTGCCGGTGCCCGGTACCCTGCTTTCAATGTCGTAGCCGCACTTTTCTGCGGAAACGTCCCGGGGCTCAAAGCCCAGCGCAATCTCCCTTTCCATGACGGCCCGCATGGCCAGTTCCTCCACTTCCTTTGTTACCCTGGCAAACAGGCCGGGCCCGGAACCGGACTCCCTCTTCAAGGAGGCCAGCAGCCCCGCTGGTATCACCAGGGCCCCGCCGATTACCACCGGCGGCAGGGGGGCAAGCTGTTTTTCCTGCTCCAGTTCCCTGAGCCGCCAAGTCAGGCGGGCCTGCAGCTCGTCTGCCCGGCGCCGGGCTTTCACTGAGTTCAGGCGGGCGTTGATTTTTCCTGCCTGCTCCTGTGCCTTCAATTCCTCGGCCCGGTGATCCCAGTAGGCGATTTCCTTGGTCAGCCGGTCCTTGACGGCAGCAATGGTTTTATTGACCAGCTCCTCCTTGCGCTCCTTTACTTCGGACAGGTGCCGGGGCACCATGTGCTCAATGGCATAACCTATGGAAACGGTCTCCAGGGCCTGCCGCAGCCACTGGTTGAGATTTAACGACTGCACTAAAGGCAATTCCTCCGGCGCCAGCGGCCGGTAATCCAGATAAGGCGCGTAACCAGCCTGGCGGGCCTGGTTGTTTTGGTCTATCTCGACAAACTGCATCTGCCTGGATACCACCCGTCGGTTTCCGCCGGCATCTGTCCGCCCGTCCACGATGCTGTGTTCAAGGTAGATGAGCGCCCGGGGCTCTGTGCCCGTGTCTTTTTCGTCCACTAAAACAGCGCCCTGTTTAAGCAAGCCCCGGTATTGTTCCTTGATCAGATCCACCACACTGTCCAGCAGGGGGTGGCCGGGACAGATAAAGGCTGCCAGGGGCTTCCCCTGCTGGTGGATAAGACCCTTTTCAAAACAGACCCGCTCGTATCTTGGGAGTACGGGCTCGCCAACGCCGATCAGCCGATCCCTCTGTCGGATAATGGCCGGAACGTGGGTGATTTCATAACGCTTCGGCTCACGTTCCCTGATACTCCCCCCAGAAGCTTAAAGGCTTCTATAAAAAAGGAAGCAATATAGTGGGGCTGCAGGCGCCTGGCCTCGGCCCTTTCCATTTCCTCCTTGATCGCCATTACCTTACTGATGTCCATTGTTTCCCTGGAGAGTGCCCTTTCTTCCAGTAAGGCGGTAAGATGTTCCCGGTCCAGGGCATTGTCTACAACCTGATTTAGTCTAGCTCTGACTTCTGGCCTCTCGCCGTAGCGGATGGCTTCCATCAAGAGCTGGCGCAGGCGGGTCCCCTGAAATACTTTGCCCAGCACGTCAAAGACGGCGCCGCCCAGGGCTTCCCGCTCGCTTTCCAGCTTGGCAAGCAAGCGAATAAACACGTCACCTTCCCTGGTCTCTTCCGCCACCAGGTTCCACAGGTGGCACACCTCTGTCTGGCCGATCCTGTGGATGCGTCCAAATCTTTGTTCCAGCCGGTTGGGGTTCCAGGGAAGGTCATAATTGACCATGAGGTGGGCTCGTTGCAGGTTGATGCCCTCACCGGCGGCGTCGGTGGCAATTAAGATATGAACGTCTTTATCATGGGTAAAACGTTCCTGTGCTTTGGCCCGTTCCTCCCGGCCCATGCCTCCGGTTATGGTAACCACCGCGTCCTCTCTGCCGAGCAAACCAGTTATCCGTTCGGTTAGATACTTTAAGGTATCTTTGTGTTCGGTAAAGATGACCAGCTTGCGCCGGTGACCCTGGCTGTCAAATACCTGATCCGAAGCTTTAATGCCACTCCCGCCCTGTAAAAGTCTGGAAAGCTCCTCCCATTTCTTATCCCTGCCGCTTTGCCGCAACTTCAGAGCCATGCGCTCCAGCCTTTTCAGAGTCTCTATCTCGGCCTCCAGCTCAGCTATGGTCCTGGCAGCGGTGGCCTGGTCGACGATTTGTTCTTCCACTTCCTGTTCCTCAAAACCGGGGAATTCTTCCATCTCCTCAATATCCTCACTGGTAAGGGCAGGGAGGTTTTGCAGCAAATCTATGGCAGCGCTGGCTCCCCGCTTGTTTATCTTTTCTTCCCGCAAGCGTTTCTCCAGGCGTTCCCGGCGCCGGCTTAAGGAGCGGTAAATGGCCTCGGGGGAGGAAGCAAGCCTGCGCTGCAGGATGGTCAGGGCAAATCCGACCGTGCCTTTACGGCCTTCGTTTTCCAGGGCGTCGGCCCGGTCCCATTCTTCCCGCACGTATTTTGTTACTTCCCGGTACAAGGCCGCTTCCTGGTCAGACAGTTGATAGGTTACAGTATAGGCTAGCCGCTCCGGAAACAGAGGTGTCCCGTCAAATTTCAGGAGTTGCTCTTTGACCATCCGCCTCATCAGGTCGGAAGTATCCACAACGTGAACGCCATCCCGGAACTTGCCTTCGAAGCGGTCCGCGTCCAATAAAGCCATGAAGAGCTGAAAATCCTCTTCTTTGCCATTGTGGGGAGTGGCCGTCATCAGTAAAAAGTGCCTGGTAATGGCACCCAGGAGCTTACCCAGCCTGTAGCGCTTGGTGACCTTTAACTCCCCTCCGAAAAAGGAGGCACTCATTTTATGAGCCTCATCCACTATGATCAAATCCCAGTCGGTTTGTTTCAGTTTTTCCTGGACGTCATCATTGCGGCTCAGGTGATCCAGCCGGCAAATAATCAGGTTTTTTTCGGCAAAGGGGTTGCCGCTGAGGCTTTCCTGGAAGGATTGTCTGGATATGATTTCAAATGGTAATTGAAAACGTCGTGATAATTCCTCCTGCCACTGCACCACCAGGCTGCCGGGGGCGCAAATCAAGCACCTTTTCAAATCGCCCCGGATTAAAAGCTCCCGGATAAACAGGCCGGCCATAATAGTTTTACCGGCCCCCGGGTCGTCCGCAAGCAAGTAGCGCAGGGGCTGTCTGGGCAGCATCTCGCCGTAGACAGCGGTTATCTGGTGCGGTAAGGGTTCGATTACGGATGTATGTACAGCCAGCATGGGGTCAAAAAGATGGGCGAGCCTGATGCGGTAAGCCTCGGAAACCAGCCTGAACTTGGCCCCGTCCGCATCCAGCTGCCAGGTCTGCCCGGGGGAGACCAGTTCCAAAGAATGCTCACTGTCCCGGTAGAGTATCTGCTGGCCGGTTTGTCCCTGCTGGTCCTTGTAGGTGATTTCCACCGCCGCGTTACCATACCAGGTGACATCAATTATTGTCACAGGTGAACCTGGCAGGATACCTTTGACCATCGTCCCCCTGGTCAGTTCCTCTAAACGCACGTAATCACCTCGCTCCGGGTTAATCCCATGTTTTACTATTTAGCTAATATTCACCATATTAAAAAGGAACTGCGCCCCATCAAAACAATTTATTGGGGCAGGGGTTTTGCTTTTTTTGTATAAATAAACTCAAGTACTGCAAGTGGACATCGACAGGCTGGGCAGGGGCGTCGCCAGCCTGGTTACAGGGGCACTTATAAAGGCATGTTTACTTCTTTCTTTTTTTATTCCTTTTTCCAGATTTGTCCTCTCTTCTCACTTCTGGGGAAAAGGAGGGTTGGCCACCTTCAGACGTACTAATGCAAAGAGTTTTGTCAGCTAACTCGTTACGGCGTTTCCCCATATACACTTCAGCCAGCGGGTAGAAACTTTTGTAGTCATCAGGGTATATGGTAAGATCCATAAACCCGGTTGCCCATGAACCGTCCAGGGTTTCGCCGGGCAATACTTCCTGCTCTTTCGGTAGAACGTTCAGGAATTCTTCAATATCGTTACATATTTCAAGGAGAAACATCAGTGCACTGGTTATCATGTCGCGCATTTCTTCCGCTTTCATCCGCTCATACCGCCTGGCATGAATCAGCGCCTGGCGCAGGTACTTTGCACCTGCCTCTAATTCACCCGCTTCACAGAGTATCTTGCCTAGAGAATAGAGGGATTCAAACTGGGCCGGGTCGATTTTTAAAGATTGTTCGAAGGCTACAGCTGCAAGGTCTGGCCGCCCGCCCCTCAGGTAAGAATTTCCCAGGCGGTTCCAGGTAAAAGAATCTTCAGGTTGTTCGGCCAGTTTATTCAAATAATGTTCCTCCACATCCGTGGCCCAGCGATGACGGGTACCGTCAGCCAGTTGTAGAACTCCGTAACTAAACAACTCTTTGCCATCTTCATTGTCAGATATGGCTGCAGCGATACTGTGGAGGCAAAGAGACAGTTCAGTCTTGCCGGGTAATTTCCAGCAACCCGCCGCATTGCACTTGCGGCAGCGAAAATACCCGGTAGCCTGGATACAATCTATTATGCTTGGGGGGCCTGTTTCCCCGTCCACAGGTCCATCCTGACCCATATTCTTGAGCTTATCGTAGTCGATTGCCACCAGGCCAAGGTTATACTTGCTTATATGGTTACACCTGGTACAAATAAGACTATGGACATTTTTAGGAACTTCCCGCGGCATCTTGTCCATTTTCCTGGCGATAATTTTTCCATAAAGGCCAGGCAACATGGATGAAGTCGGACTGCCAGGAATTTCGGACAGGTCCTTTGCTGTAATCAGGCTGATTAAGCGTGGATTAATACCGTATTTTTTATTTATTACCATTTTCACTCTCCTTTCAACCAACCACTATGACCCAAACAAAAAGAGAGGCTTCCTGTGATAATTTGTCTAAAAAATGTAGCCTCTGGCGATCCCGGAATAAATCTATTAAGATCTTTGTACCTAAAAGGAAACCGTTACTTTTCGCCAAAATGCTCTCTCCTCCTGGCTTCAGATTCCTCTCTTATTTTTCTTAGCCGGTTCGAAATGTCTTTAGCTGTTTTTAGTTCAGGATAGTCCTTCTCGTTAAATATACCAGCCGCATTGTGAATAGCTTTCCTTTGTTTTAGCCGGAAAAGTTCTTTCCTGGCAGCTTCGATGATAAACTTACTTCTATCGCCATCATCTATATACTTGTCGATTTCTGCTAAGAGTTCGGCAGGAAACCTAATTAGTGACAATTTAGTTTCCATGTATTATCATTTTCCTATTTTATATACATATTTTATTTTAAGTATATACGTTGCCATATTCTTTTACAAGGAGAGAGCCACAAAGGATAGTGTCAAGGCACTGTTTGATAAAGAGAGATAACTATAACCGTCTCAGAAAAGGAC
>LFSA01000065.1 GCA_001512635.1 Pelotomaculum sp. DTU098
GTCCTTTTCTGAGACGGTTATAGTTATCTCTCTTTATCAAACAGTGCCTTGACACTATCATGTAAAATATAATAGCTTGTTTGGAATTCTAAAATAAAGTATAATATTATTTAAGTGTCTTGAACGGCTTTCCTAATAACTCCAGTCAACTGAATATTTTTCCCGCCTTCTCCTGAGATCTCACCATTTAAATACTGGCAATAATTATAGTTGAAAGAGTTAGGAGGTGCGGATTTGGCAAAAGAACCTAAATTGTCCCTTATTCCCCTCGGGGGGCTTGGGGAAATCGGCAAAAACATGTTGGCGGTGAGATTTGGGGAAAATATTCTGGTTATTGACTGTGGTTTGATGTTCCCGGAAGAGGGAATGCTGGGGATTGATGTTGTTATTCCGGACATTACCTACCTGCTGGAAAACAGGGAGTACGTACATGGTATCGTCCTCACCCATGGACACGAAGACCATATTGGGGCACTACCATACGTGCTGCGCCAGCTTAATGTCCCGGTTTACGGAACAAAGCTCACCCTTGGACTTCTTCAAGGAAAGTTGAAGGAACAGAATATAGCCGGTGATGTGGAATTACACACGGTGAGGCCCAGGGATAGCGTTCAAATCTGGCCGTTTAAAGTCGAATTTATCAAGGTATCACACAGTATTCCGGATTCTGTGGCCATAGCCATTCACACGCCAATAGGCACAGTTCTGCATACGGGCGATTTTAAAATCGACCACACACCTGTTGATGGTCAGGTTACGGATTTTCAGCGCTTAAGCCAATTGGGCGAAAAAGGCGTCCTTGTACTGCTGTCCGACAGCACCAACGCTGAGCGCCCCGGCTACACCATGTCCGAGCGGTTTGTGGGTAACACATTCGACGAGGCTTTCCGTCAGGCGACTGAAGAAAGGCTAATCATTGCTACTTTTGCCTCCAATATACACAGACTGCAGCAGGCCATTCACACGGCCTATAAATACAACCGCAAAGTGGCAATAGTTGGCAGAAGCATGGTGAATGTGGTAAGCATTGCTTCGGAACTCGGCTACATTGATATCCCGGAAGGTACCTTGATCGAACTTGAAGAAGCTAACCGCCTGCCCCGGAACCAGGTTGTCATTCTGACCACCGGCAGCCAGGGAGAACCCATGTCGGCTTTAACCAGGATGGCTTTATCCGACCACAGGCAGGTGGAGATCCTCCCCGGCGATTTAATCATTATTTCAGCCACACCCATCCCTGGCAACGAAAAACTGGTGGCCCGGATTATCGACCAGCTTTTCAAACTGGGGGCGAAGGTTATTTACGAATCTGTTTCGGGTACCCACGTATCTGGCCACCCCAGCCAGGAAGAATTAAAACTTATGATCAACCTCACGCGACCCAGGTTTTTCGTGCCGGTACACGGAGAATACAGAATGATGATTAAGCACGCTGAACTGGCCAGGGATTTAGGAGTATCCCCGGATAATATATTTGTCGCGGAAAACGGACAGGTGCTGGAATTCACACGCCGCTCCGGTCGCGTGGCAGGCAAGGTAACTGCAGGAAAAGTGCTGGTAGACGGACTGGGTGTAGGAGATGTGGGCAATATCGTCCTTCGGGACCGGAAACTCTTATCCCAGGACGGCATCCTCATCGTGGTGGTTACCATCAACCGTGAAACAGGTCTTGTAATGGCCGGACCGGATATCGTCTCCAGAGGTTTCGTTTACGTGCGGGAATCAGAGGAGCTACTTGAAGAAGCCAAAACGAAGGTCAAGAGTGCCCTGGATAAATGCAATTACCGGGGTCTGTCCGAGTGGTCGTCCATTAAAGCACAAATCAGGGATACCCTGGGCAGGTTTTTGTATGAAAGGACCAGGAGAAGGCCAATGATTTTACCGATCATCATGGAAATATAAGGTTTTTCCAAGTTAAAGGGAAAGAAGGCATTGTCTGATAACAAAAAGCCCCGGCTGACGGGGCATTTTTGTTACTCCGGGGCAGTGTATTTTTTATGCTATTTAAACATACTAAAGATGTCATAACGGTAAATTATAATCACGTCAGGGAGTGAAACCTGTGCCTACTTTCAGTTATGATCCCGAACCCGGAGTTTTCCCCTACACCCCCTCGCCTGCGCCGTCACCGGAGATAACTCCTGATCCCGCACATCCGGAAGAACCTGGTAGAGAGAATGAACCAGGTCACGAAGACCCGCAGCCCAACCGGCGAGTTACAGGAAAAACCAAAGGCGCTATGGAAGCTGTAAAAGAAATGGGTGCTTCACCCATGCCGGAGGTTAAATCCAACATCCACTGTCTTACTATTGTCGGTCAGATTGAAGGACACCTGGTGCTTCCGCCCCAGAACAAAACCACAAAGTACGAGCATATCATTCCCCAGTTGGTCGCCCTCGAACAGGCGACAGAAGTCGAAGGGGTTTTAATAATACTCAATACCGTCGGCGGAGATGTAGAGGCAGGCCTGGCCATCGCCGAGATGATTGCCAGCATGTCAAAGCCCACTGTTTCGCTTGTCCTGGGAGGAGGGCATTCAATCGGCGTTCCCATTGCTGTTGCTGCAAAATACTCTTTTATCGCCAATACCGCCAGCATGACCATCCATCCCATCCGTTTAAACGGCCTCGTCATCGGCGTACCCCAAACTTACGAATATCTGGACAAAATGCAGGACAGGGTTGTCCGTTTCACAACAGATCATTCCAGGATCAGTGAAGAAAAATTCCGCGAGTTAATGTTCAGAACCGGAGAACTGGCCAGGGACATCGGCACGGTCTTAATCGGCAAAGAGGCTGTGGAGGTGGGATTGATTGAAGCGGTGGGGGGAATTGGCGACGCTGTTCGAAAGATTAAAGAGATGATTGAAGATTGGAAAAGACTGCGAAGAGAGGTGCCCCTCCAGTGATCTTATATACACCGATGCAGCTGGAACTGGTGTTGGAAGGCTTTGACCCAACAAAATACCCGGAATACAGGGAAGTGGACTATAACGGGGTTCCCATGCTGGTGGAAGATGCCGGCTTTGGCACTACGAAGATCGTCAAGCTTCTAAGCACCAGGCCTGCCGATTACCTGAGACCGGAGTTATTGCCCGGAAATCTGGTTAAATATTAAATCTTATATTTTGGGGCAGAATTTTCCCTTTATTTGTTTTTTCGGACGAGCCAGGCGTGCTATAATGAGTAAGTATGTTAGATCCTGTGCTCATCCGGAGGTGTTGATTTGACTGTTTTCCAGGCGCTTGTGCTCGGGGTTTTTCAGGGCCTGGGGGAGTTTTTACCAATCTCCAGCTCAGCCCACCTGGTCCTGATCCCGTGGGTGTTCAACTGGCCTTACGCAGGACTGACCTTTGACGTGGCCCTGCACATCGGGACACTGATTTCTGTGGTGGCTTTCTTCTGGCGGGATTGGCTCTCGCTAATCTACAGCGCCCTGCGCCGGGATGGAACGCAGGAAGAAAGACTGTTCTGGTACCTGGTGGTTGCAACTATTCCCGGAGCTGCGATGGGTTACCTGTTTGAGGAACAGGCTGAGACCATCTTCCGCACCCCGTTATTAATCGGCACCCTGCTGATTGTAATGGGCATCCTTCTCTACTGGGTAGACCGCAGGGCCGCCAGTGTTAAGGACATCCAAAACCTGTCCCTGTTCGGCAGCCTGCTCATCGGGCTTTCCCAGGCATTTGCCATCATCCCCGGTGTTTCCCGCTCCGGGGCTACCATGACTGCCGGACGCGCCATTGGCCTGACCCGCGAAGCAGCAGCAAGGTTTTCCTTTTTGCTTTCCACTCCCATCATCGTGGGTGCCGGAGTTTTCAAATTAAAAGACATCACCCCGGGAGATATTAACGCTGCTTTTATAACCGGGGTAGTAGCTTCCGCAGTAGTAGGTTTTATCTCCATAGGCTTCCTTCTGAGATATCTGGCCCGGCACAGTTTCGGGGTTTTTGCCTGGTACCGCTTCATAGTGGGTTCAGCGGTAATTATAATTGCCCTGCTCAGGTAATAAAACCTTGCCTGTCACTTAACTTTTCAGGGCTGCAACCGTATTTCGACTTCCCTATGGTTCTTACATGAGCCGGGAGAGATTTAAGCTAAAGACAGCGCAATCTATATTAATGCCAGTGCTAGCCAGGGAAGTAACAATAAGATAAAACACCGTTTTTTCCCTGGATAAAGCCCTCCCAGATTCTGCGGCGGGCTATTTTTATGTGTATTTATAAGGAATTTCGGACCCAACTGTGGTATATTATCTTTGGAGGGTAAAAATATGGGAAAGACAGGTCAGTTCAAGGAAGAAATGAAATGCGAAATTTTAGGTATAGCTTTTGTAGCTCTGGGCGTGCTGGGTATTGTTTGCCTTCTTTCCCCTTCCTCAGGACTGATTAGTCAGTTTGTTGACAGAGTTTTAAAAGGCCTTGCCGGTGAAGGAAGATACATTTTTCCACTACTTCTGGTACTGGCCGGCCTCAGGCTGGTTTTTAAACGCAGCAAGACCCGGATATCCGAAAGAATGTACGGGGCCGGTCTTTTATATCTGGTAGCCCTGACATCCTTCCATCTCATGATTCCCCCGGAGGATTCCTTCAAGGCGGGCATAGCAGGTGACGGCGGAGGGATAATGGGTGCGCTTTTAAGTTATGGTTTCAGAAAATCCTTCGGTATCACCGGAACCTATATTATTTTAATTACAGCCGGGGTCATCTCCCTATTACTTCTTACCAATCTCTCCCTGCTGGCTATTGCCAGAGGTCTGGTTGAACGTTGCAAAACCTTATTTAAAAAAGGTTTAAGCAGGATGGAGAGTTTCCTATTTGTAGATGAAGAAGAAGAGTCAGCAAGGGAAAAAGAGAACAATAAAAAAGACAGCCACCCGAAACCTGTTATTATCGATAGCGGTGAACGTATTACTATTATGGAACCAACTGAAATATCAACCGGGGAGTCTTTGCAGGAAAAGGAGGTGCAGGAACCCCCGCCCTCTTCAGAAAATAGCCCTGACTCTGCTCCAGTCAGCACCGGGCAAACAGATTTCGGCCAGGACAAAGACAGAGATGAGGAAATATCTATTCTTGAGCATGAAAAAACAGCTGGCCTTTCCTCTTATAAGCTGCCCCCCTTGACACTCCTGGCGCGCCCGAACAGGATCAAAAACACTCGTTATAATAAAGACATCAGTGAAAATGTCCGTATTTTAGAGGATACCCTGGAAAGCTTCGGTATTAATGCAAAGGTTATTCAGGTTTCCAGGGGACCAGCCATAACCCGCTACGAAATCCAGCCTCCCTCAGGTGTAAAAGTAAGCCGTATCGTCAGCCTTGCCGACGATATCGCCCTTTCTATGGCTGCCCCGGGTGTGCGTATTGAAGCTCCTATCCCCGGCAAGGCAGCAGTTGGGATCGAGGTCCCGAACAAGGAAATATCCATGGTTCATTTAAGGGACCTGCTGGAAACCCAGGAATTCATTCAATCAAAATCAAAACTTACCATAGCGCTGGGAAAAGACATTGCCGGCAACCCGGTCATTGGCGATCTGGGTAAGATGCCTCATTTATTAATAGCCGGAGCCACCGGTTCAGGAAAAAGTGTCTGCCTGAACACCTTGATTGCCAGCATACTTTTTAAAGCGACCCCTGATGAAGTAAAACTCCTGATGATCGACCCCAAAATGGTAGAACTGGCCACTTATAACGGAATACCCCATCTGGTCACCCCGGTGGTTACAGATCCCAGAAAGGCGGCCACATCTTTACGCTGGGCAGTCAAGGAAATGGAACGCCGCTATGAGTTGTTTGCCGCAGCGGGGGTACGGGACATTACCCGCTATAACAAGCTCATGAAAACTAAAGAACCGGACGGCAACAGCATGCCCCTGCCATTTATTATAGTCATTATTGACGAGCTGGCTGACCTGATGATCGTTGCCCCGGCGGATGTGGAAGATGCCATCTGCAGGCTGGCCCAGATGGCCAGAGCCGCCGGTATGCACCTGGTGGTTGCTACCCAGCGCCCGTCCGTGGATGTGATTACGGGACTGATCAAAGCCAATATTCCTTCCCGGATTTCCTTTGCTGTCTCCAGTCAGATTGACTCCCGGACAATTCTCGATATGTCCGGTGCCGAAAAGCTTCTGGGCAAGGGGGACATGCTCTTCTTGCCAGTAGGCGCAGCCAAGCCGATCCGGGTTCAAGGGGCCTATTTATCTGACCGCGAGGTTGAAGAGCTTGTCAAATACTTAAAAAAACAGGCGGAGCCGGTTTACGACGAAAAGGTTTTAAAAGAGGCTCCCACCGAAGAAAGCCCTCCGGAAGTGGAGGACGAGCTGCTCCCCCAGGCTGTTTTAATTTTAATTGAAACCGGTCACGCATCTATTTCCATGCTGCAAAGGAGGCTGCATATCGGTTATGCCAGAGCAGCGCGGCTGATAGATATCATGGAGAAAAGGGGCATCGTAGGCGGTTATGAGGGGAGCAAACCCCGTGCCATCCTAATGACACTGGAACAATACAATCAGGTTTTCAAAAAGCGCCCCTAGGTTTTTGTTAAAACCCCGGACTAGTGTTCCGTAAATCCGGGTTATAGATTCAAGGAAAGGGGAAAACATAAAATAACCGGCCGGTACAGGCCTAAAAGAGGCTGCAACAATGTACAGGGAGATCACAATTCAGGAAGCCTTAAAACAACAAAACGCACTGCTGATCGATGTCCGCTCAGAGGAGGAGTTTAACCGGGCAACTATTCCCGGCGCTGTTAATATTCCACTTTTCAATAATGAGGAACGGGCAGAAATTGGAACCGTGTATCACCAGGAGGGACCGGAACCCGCCCGCAGGCTGGGCTTGAAGCTGGTGGCGCCCAAGCTGCCCGCTAAAATAGATTCCATAGATAAAATCTCGAACGGGCAGAAATTAATTGTGTTCTGCTGGCGTGGAGGCCTGCGCAGCCAGTTCATGGCTTCAATTCTGGATACAATGGGTTATTCTGTGAGCAGGATTGTGGGGGGTTATAAGGCCTACAGGCATTATGTAAATGAATATTTCAACAGGGAGGAATTAACCCAAAAAGCCGTTGTTCTCCACGGCCTCACCGGTGTCGGAAAAACAGAAGCCCTGCTTGGTCTGGCTCAAAGGGGACTCCCGGCACTTGACCTGGAAGGGCTGGCGCGCCACAGGGGTTCGGTTTACGGCAAAATCGGGTTGCCCCCATCACCCTCCCAACAAGCTTTCGAAAGTGAGCTGGTGTGCTTTTTTAACGCAGTGGGTGAGAAAGGCCTTTTTATCGTGGAGTGTGAAAGCAGGCGGGTGGGCAATCTGATTTTACCGCCTCCGCTACTGAAATCAATGGAAAAGGGCTATAAAGTTCTTCTGTATACTTCCCTGGAAAACCGGGTTAAGCGAATCCGGGAGGTTTATACCAAAGGGCCCGGTGAAAATATCCCGCAATTGCAAGAGGCTACCCGTTCCCTGGAAAAAAGGCTCGGGCGGGCCCGGGTGGAGGAACTTAACAGTTTATTGTCAAAAAGGGACTTTGACTCTGTATTCACGTACCTGCTAAGTAAGTATTACGATCCCTTATACCGGTATCCTGACGGCCCATCACCCGAGTACGACCTTTCTGTTGACACAAAGGACATGGAAAAAGCTGTTCAGGAACTAACCTGTTTCATTCAGAACCTACCCGAATATGAGCATACCGATCTAGGGAGGTACAGCCAATGGAAATCGGCCAAAAACTAAAGGCAGCCAGAGAAGCAATGGGACTGTCCCTGGAAGAAGTTGAACAGGCAACCAAGATCCGCCGCAAATATCTTCAGGCATTAGAAAACGAACAATTTGATCTTTTGCCGGGGGCGGTCTATGCCAAGGCTTTCCTGAAAAACTATGCCAGGTTCTTAAACATGGATGTTGCGGAAACAATAGAAGCATATAACCGGTTATTTAATAGAGAGGCACCTAGAGAAACCCCCGGAGAAACAATTAGAGAGACACTTAAAGAGACACCTAAAGAGGCGCCCCCGGAAAGGAGCCCTGCAAGGGCTGTCCCAAGGCGCACCAAAGAGCCGGTAAAAGTAAGGGCTCCTGGTAAACCACGCTACTTACTCTACGCTGCTTTCTTAATTGTCTTAATGGGTCTGGCTATATCACTGTTTTACGGGGCCAGGGGAACGGGCCTGCTCCCTCCGGTTGACACTGCCAGGGAAGATACCCTTAGAGACCCTGCTCAGACACCTCCTCAAACAGGTGAACAAAACCAGACACCGGGCGGCCAGATTCAGACACCGGACGAGCAGGCTGTGCCGGAACAAACCGGACTAAATCTGGTCCTTAATGTAAAAAGCGACCGGAGCTGGATGAGGGTTATTGTGGATGGAAACCCAGCCTTCCAGGGGGAAGTTCTGGCCGGGCAGTCAAAGAATTTCGAAGCAAAGGACAAGATCGCAGTTACCCTGGGCAACGCAGGTGTTGTTGAAGTGGTACTCAACGAAGAGAACCTTGGCTTTCTGGGAGGCAAAGGAGCCGTTGTTTACCGGGAATTTACCCTGCCCCAGAGTTAAAGTTTTGTTCTAAAAAAACCGGGACAATCCCGGTTTTTTTGCTTTGTTAGGTCTCCGGCGCAAAGACCATGCCTACAACCCCGGGGCCGGTGTGGGCGCCTACAACTGCACCCAGCTTGGATATGACCGGTTCAGCACAGGGCAGCCTTGTTTTAATCATCTGGCAAAACTTTTCCATGCCCTCAGGATCCATCCCGTGGACAATGGAACACATGATTTTTTGCCCGGCGACCTTTTCCTCGACCACCTGGGCCAGCCTTTCAAGGGCTTTGGTCTTACCCCTG
This sequence comes from Pelotomaculum sp. DTU098, assembly GCA_001512635.1. Lineage (GTDB taxonomy): Bacteria > Bacillota > Desulfotomaculia > Desulfotomaculales > Pelotomaculaceae > DTU098. The sequence continues at coordinate 8,841 of LFSA01000065.1, forward strand.
ACTCTCTCATAGGGCTGGATCTGGCCTTCACTTAAATATAAAAGGGGCTTAATATTTAAAACTGTGCCCAAAAAAGCCTTAGCCCTTCCGATCCTGCCGCCCCGCGCCAGGTACTCCAGGGAATCCACAATAAAGTATGCCTGCAACCGGGCCTTTAAATCAGAAATTATTTTCAGGATTTCTCCTTTTGTCATTCCCCTGGCAGCTGCCCTGGCAGCCTCCAGTACAATTAAACCGAGACCCATGCTGGCCGACTCTGAGTCAACAACTTCAATATCGGCACCAGGGATCATTTCCCTGGCAATCCGTGCTGATTGACTGGTCCCGCTCATGAGCGATGAGAGATGGATGGATATGATGCTTTTTGCTGAAAGGGAGGTGTAAACCGAGACAAATTCCCCAGGGGTGGGCTGGGATGTGGTGGCTGTTTCACGTTTTTCCACCAGTCGCTGGTAAAACTGTTCCGTACTGATATCCACACCATCCCGGTAGACTACTTTACCGTCAAAAATCACTTTTAATGGCACCACGGCAATATTATAGTCATTGACAAGCTTTTCCGGCAAATCGGCGGTACTATCGGTGACAATTTGAACCTGATTCATGCCTAAAACCACCTTTTTACTCCACTGAAATAATTAAATGATAAACTGGCTGGCCGCCGTCCTGAACATCAAAATCCTGCCCCTTAAAAACACTTGCCATACTGTCAGCCAGTTCCAGAACCTCTTTGCGCTCCATGGCCTGTCCATAATACAAAGTTACCAGGCGGCCTTCACCTTCTACCAGATAAGTCAGGAGTTTCTCCAGTACCCCGGCTAGTTCCATGCCTGCGGCAACTATTTCTCCATCAGCAAGCCCCATAAAATGACCCTTTTTGACGGTCAGGCCATCATTACCGGTATAATCGCGCACAGCTGTGGTAATTTCACCCGTCCGGACAGAGGTCAACGCCCGCTCCATTTTGCGGGCCGTGGTTTCGAAGTCTTCCTCAGGAGCCAGGGCCAGGAGGGCGCTTAAGCCCTGAGGGATACTCCTGGATGGAATAACCAGGGTTTCTTTTCCGGACAGTCGGCCGGCCTGCTCTGCTGCCAGAATAATATTCTTATTATTTGGCAGAAGGATAACCCTTTTCGCCGGAACTTCGTCAATTCCCTTCAACAAATCACCGGTACTGGGATTCAAGGTCTGACCCCCGTCAAGCACGACATCAGCACCGAGGCTTTTCATGATGGCCTTTAACCCTTCCCCGTACCCCACGGAAAGGATGCCGAAGGGTCTGCTGGTGCTGGTCTGTTCTTCAACTTGAAGCCTTTCCTGTTGTTCCCTTTGTTGCTCCTCCATATTTGTGATTTTCAAGTCATACAATTTCCCGTATTTAAGGCAACACTCCAGGACAAGACCCGGGTGATTGGAATGGATGTGTACTTTCGCCAGGAGTTCATTTCCCACAACCATCAGGCAGTCCCCGTAGGGGATTAATTCCCTTTTAAGTTCAGAGAGGGGAAGGCCTTCACCTTTTAAGAGAAACTCAGTGCAATAGGTGAAATCCAAGGCTGTTACAGCCATCGTTAATTCCGGTTGTACTTTTGCATCAAGTAAATCCAGCCTGGAAACAGTTTCTTTGGCCAGGGGTGAAGCAGATTTGAGAGCCTGGAGAAACCCTTCCAGGATCACAACAAATCCCTTTCCCCCGGCGTCTACAACACCAGCCTGTTTCAAGGCCGGGAGGAGATCCGGAGTTTCCTGCAAGGCATTTAGGGCACTCCTTGAAATTGCCACCATCATCCTCAGCAGGTTTCTACTCCGCAGGGCAGCCGCTTCTTCCGCCGACTTTCTGACAACAGTGAGAATTGTACCTTCTACAGGTTTCATAACTGCCCTGTAGGCCATCTGCACTCCTTCTTGCAGGGCAAGTGAGATATCTGATGCGGTAGCCTTTTCTTTTGCTTGCAGGGTGCCGGCAAATCCCTGCAGCACCTGGGAAAGGATTACGCCTGAATTTCCCCTGGCGCCCATCAGGGCTCCCCTGGCTGCTGCCAGGGCAACATGGCCGATATGGTTTGAGTCAGTTTCGAGTGCTTCTTTTAAGGATGCCTCTATGGTCTGGTACATATTAGTACCGGTATCGCCATCAGGAACCGGGAAAACGTTTAGGGCATCGATCTCATTCTTCGCCTGGCCCAGCAAGTTTACTGCACCCCGAAGCATCATAAGCAAATCAGAACCATTAAAACTGTATACTGCCACAGGCTACCTCCATCTTTTTGTATTTTAAGCAATTAAACTAAAATTTAACGTTTAAACGTCAACTTCAGTGATTTCGACAGCGGAACTTCTTTTTCCTCCGGCAACCAGTCAATAGAGCGGGCTTCCGTAAAAAAAAACACCCCCTGCCCAAGGGGGTTAGTAAAGAAACAGTGGGACAAGGTACAATTCATATGGGGTATTCTCGTTATCCTGTTCATTCTCTTGCATTTCTTCCTGCAAAACCTGGTTATTCATCTTTAGCCTCCTGTTTTTTTTCTATATCAGATATAATATGATTGGAAATAATATTTATGACATATTTTTATAACATTGTTTCTATAATATTTTTCCTTATTATTGTAACAATCAACCTGCACGCCAGCCTTTGACAATTTAAGTTATCGGTTGTAAATTTAATAAAACGAGAGAAAGGTGCAAGAGCCAATGGCAAAGGAAAACTCCTTTGATATTGTTTCACAGGTTGATCTGCAGGAGGTCAACAACGCCGTTAACCAGGCTGTTAAAGAGCTTAAGAACCGCTTTGATTTTAAAGGAAGTAAAAGTGAGATTATCTATGATGGCAAGCAGATTACCCTGATTGGTGACGATGAATTCAAACTAAAGAACGTGATAGATATCCTTGAGGCCAAGCTGGTTAAACGGGGTATTAACCTGAAGTCCTTGAGATACGGTAAAATAGAGCCTGCCGCAAGGGATACCGTACGGCAGCGGGTTGATCTTATTCAGGGTCTGGACAGGGATACCGCCAAGGTCATTACCAAACTTGTCAAGGACAGTAAATTAAAAGTACAGGCCAGTGTGCAGGGCGATCAGGTTAGAATAAGCGGCAAAAACCGCGATGACCTGCAGGAAATTATAAGGATCTTAAAAAACCATGATTTCGATAGACCCCTGCAGTTTGTCAACTACCGGACAATCTAAGTGAAATGGTAAAATTAATGTGTCTGCCTGTCCGCCTCCAGCTTTAACCCAGGGCTTTTTAAGGAGGTGCCGGAGTAAAAACAGGTGGATCAGGAGCAGCGCAAAAAAGGCTAACACCGGGAACAACCTGTAACAGGGCAGCGCGGCGGCATACTTTGACTAAGTACAGGTATGCCCGTTATACTTATAAGAATGACTAATAGAAAGGAAACATATATGGCTCTCAAAACAGGTCTCGTAAGCCTGGGTTGCCCGAAAAACCTTGTCGATTCCGAGATAATGCTGGGGCTCCTTCAGGCTTCCGGGTTTGAAATTACTAACCGGGAGCAGGATGCCGAAGTTTTGATTGTCAATACCTGCTCCTTTATTCAGGATGCCAAGGAAGAAGCAATCAAGACCATCCTGGAACTGGCACAGTATAAAAAAGAAGGTAGATGCCGGGCGCTACTTGTTACAGGCTGCCTAGCCCAGCGCTATCCCCAGGAAATGATGGCGGAGATGCCTGAAGTGGATGCCGTGCTGGGAACGGGTTCTATATCTGAAATCACCGGCGTAATCCATCGGGTTTTGAACGGGGAAAGGGTCTCCCTGGTAGGAGCGCCCGGTTATCTTCACACTGCCGGATTACCCAAACTCCAGGCTACGCCTTCCTATAGCGCCTACCTGAAAATTGCTGAGGGATGTGACAACCGCTGCACCTACTGCATTATCCCGCATCTCAGGGGTCCCTATAGAAGCAGGGAAACCGGCGATATCCTGGCTGAGGCAGCTGCTATGGCATCACGCGGTGTCAAGGAACTGAACCTGGTTGCCCAGGATACCACACGATACGGTATGGACCTGTACGGCAAGCCTTACCTGACCACCCTGCTCAGAGGCTTAAGCCGTCTGGAGGACGTGGTCTGGATCAGGTTGCTTTATACCTATCCAACCCTAATAAATGAAGAATTGATTCAGTACATGGCCGAAGAAAAGAGAATATGCCGCTATCTGGACATCCCCCTGCAGCATGCCTCCGCATCCGTTCTGCGGCGAATGAACCGGCGCGGCAGCGGGGAGGAGTCGGCCCGGCTCATTGAGGAAATACGCGCGGCCATCCCGGACATTACCCTCAGGACATCCTTTATTGTAGGTTTCCCCGGCGAGACCGAAGAAGATTTTGAGGAACTCCTGGGGTTTATAGCCGGGGTCCAATTTGACCATGTTGGTATTTTTACCTATTCAAGGGAGGAGGGAACCCCCGGCGCTGAACTGCCGGACCAGGTACCTGAAGAAGTGAAGCTGGAAAGAAAAAACAGGGCTATGGCCTTACAGCAAAAGATTTCCCGGGAGAAAAACCGGCGCAAGTTGGGACAGGTCCTCGCGGTTCTGGTGGAAGGCCGCAACCCAAAGGGATATTACCATGGTAGAAGCGAAGGGGATGCTCCTGATGTTGACGGCAGGGTATATTTTAAATCAAAGGCCTCAATAAACCCGGGTGAATTTGTAAATGTGCGGGTAACCTCCGCCCGCACCTATGATTTGATCGGAGAATTAGTTTGATGAACCTGCCTAACAGCTTGACCCTGGCAAGACTTCTTTTAATTCCGGTATTTTTAGTGCTGGTATCCCTTGAATCCCTTTATACTGATGCAATCGCTGCCGCTGTTTTCGTTCTGAGTGCGGCCACTGACGGACTTGACGGGTATTATGCCAGAAAGAACAAGCAAGTAACCCTTCTGGGCAAATTTATGGATCCGCTGGTAGACAAGCTGCTAATCTCAGCCGCACTTGTCGTCCTTGTTGAGCTGGGAAGACTGCCGGGATGGATTGCAGTGGTGATTATCAGCCGGGAATTTGCTGTAACCGGCTTAAGGTCCATCGCTGCTGCGGAAGGAGTGATCATCACTGCCAGCAAACTGGGTAAAATAAAAACAGTCACCCAGGTTATTGCCATTACAGCTTTATTCCTCAGAGATTATCCTTTCAGCTTGATCCACCTGCCCTTTGCTTCCATCGCCATGGCTGTGGCCCTGCTTTTTACCCTCTGGTCCGGTCTTGACTACTTTATGAAGGCCTGGAAGTTTTTAAAAAAAGACGGCTATTAGGAACACTGCACCCTTAACCGTTACCCTATTGCCAGGCTTGAATAGAACCCTCAGCTTTTAGCTCACATTAGAGATCTGTTACCCAGTAATTCACTGGGAAATGGAACACCTTTTTGTGTTATAATGATGAAACGTGATTGCACTTTTGCAGGGGGAGATCGCTTATGCAGTGGCAGGGCTTAAAAATTCCCATAATCATTGTTTCCCTGCTGACCGGCCTGGCGCTCATCTTTGGTGTGCAATGGCTATACCAAAAGTACAACTACCAGGAACCGCTAACAGCCGCCCTGAGTCAAAATGAAGCAATAGACTCTTTTCAAATAAAGAACGAGGGGCGTCAACTTCAAATCCATATCTCGGTTCACTACGATCAAAACCTGATGCAGGCCTATAAGGAAATAAATAAAGAGCTTAGCCGCATCCTGGGTCGGAAAAGCTTTCAAATCATCCTGGAAGACAATCCCGATGATGTTTTAAACCAGGTTTGGTATAACGCCCAATACGCGGTTTACCAGGCTGCCTTCCAGGGGAGTTTCCAGGATATGGCCCGGGCTGTTAACAGAGAAGCCCAGGCTTTTGGCGTGGCTGCCCAGATTAATCTTGACCAGGAAAAAATCTATATTCGATTAAAACACCAGGGGCATAACTTCGATGAAATCATTCCCTTGACTGGCCGGCAGGTTTCTGGTACAGCTCAACTGCCCACTGCCGGAGGTGAAAGCAGTGTTCAAGGAAATTAGCATAGGTTTCGGTCTGGCAATAATCATATCTCTGTTCGTGATGGGTTATGATGTTACCCCCTTTATCTTTTTGATTGCCGCCGGCGTCGGCCTTTTTTACCTGGCCAGGGCAAGGGGCCTGGTCAGCACAAAGAGCTTTAAAAATCACAGCGGAACAGGGCGGTACGAGATATCATTCCGGGATATCGGTGGTCAGGAATCTGCTATTCAAGAGCTGAGGGAAGCCCTGGATTTTATCAAATATCACCAGGATATTAAAAAACTTGGCATCCGGCCGCTAAAGGGCATTCTTCTCACAGGACCACCGGGGACAGGAAAAACTCTCATGGCAAAGGCTGCAGCAAGCTATACTGACGCAGCTTTTATAGCAGCCTCGGGAAGTGAGTTTATCGAGATGTATGCCGGCGTGGGTGCCCAACGGGTCAGAAAACTTTTCCAAACAGCCAGGGAAAGCGCCTTGCGCCAGAAAAAATCAAATGCCATCATCTTCATTGACGAAATTGAAATTCTTGGTGGTAAGCGCGGTCAAACCACCAGCCACCTGGAATATGACCAGACCCTGAACCAGCTGCTGGTGGAAATGGACGGCCTGCGGGTGGACGATGATGTCAGGATTCTGCTGGTAGCAGCCACAAACAGGGCCGACATGCTCGACCCGGCTCTTCTGAGACCCGGCCGTTTTGACCGGAGGGTTAAAGTGGATTTACCGGATAAAGAAGGGAGAAAGGTTATTTTACAGCTGCATACCCGGAATAAACCCCTGGCTAAGGATGTCAATCTTGATCTCATTGCCAAAGAAACATTCGGTATGTCAGGGGCCCACCTGGAAAGCCTGGCCAACGAGGCAGCCATTCTGGCCATGCGGGAAGGCTGCAAGGAAATTTCCCAGCATCATTTTAACGAGTCAATTGATAAAGTTATGATGGGTAGCAAATTGGATAGGCGGCCTTCAGAAATGGAGATGAAAAGGGTGGCCGTACATGAAATCGGTCACGCCCTGATCAGTGAAAAAGTCCGGGCCGGCTCTGTATCCACCCTGACCATCACTCCCAGGGGAGAGGCCCTGGGCTATATGCGCCAGACACCGGAAGACGACACCTACCTTTACACCAAAGACTACCTGGAGGATCAGATCTCCGTCATGCTGGCCGGGGCTGTTGCCGAGGAGATAATCCTGGGCAACCGCAGCACGGGTTCAGCCAATGACATTGAACAAGCGGTACGGGCTGCGGAAACCATTTTGCGCTCCGGCATGTCCGAACTGGGCATTGTCTGCCTGGAAAGCCTGCCCCAGGAATTAAAACACCGTACTATTTCAGGCATTATCAGGGAACAGGAGGAGCAGGTAAGAGAATACTTAACCGCCTTAAAAGATGTCTTTGATGATATTCTTACTGTTTTACTGGAAAAAGAGAGAATCACCGGTGAAGAATTCCGCTCCTTTATCCCCAAATAATAACCGGGGTTATAACAGTAACCGCCGCGAGCCTGGTTCTGCCAGCCAGCTCTCGGCGGCTCATTTGTTTTAGACTGGAATTTTCAATAATAAAACCTGTACTATAAGCTTAAAGATATGATAGAATATAGATTTGGGGTGTGATCTAAATGAAGAAAAACCCGGCCTGCCCCGGCCTTGAGTTGCCGGTAGAAGCAGTGGGCAGACTATTAAAGGAATCCGGGCTGTCCATCAGTGTAGCGGAGTCCTGTACTGGTGGCCTCATAGCAGCCAGACTGACGGATGTTCCCGGCAGTTCAGAATATTTTACAGGTGGTGTGGTTGCTTATAGCAACGCGCTTAAAAAATCGCTTCTGGGCGTACCCCCGTCTATTCTTAACCTGTACGGAGCTGTTAGTGAAGAAACAGCTGTCGCCATGGCCAGGGGGATCCGTGAGCTGACAGGCTCCCACCTGGGTCTAGCCGTTACGGGCATTGCCGGTCCGGGCGGGGGTACTCCCGCCAAGCCAAGGGGCCTGGTCTATATTTCCCTGGCTTACGACGACGGCATAATTTGCAGGGAATACCGCTTTCCCGGAGAGCGGGCAGCTGTCAGGCAAAGTACTGTTAATACAGCTATAAACCTGGTAAAACAATTCCTGCTAACCAGGCTGCAGGAGCCTGGTTTTTAAACCCGGCTTAATAATTGTGGTTTTCTCTCTATTTTTATTATTAACATTAACATTTAACAGCTGCAGGACCTATGAAATAAGGAGTTTGATAAATGACCGTAAAAGACACTGTGAGTTTCGGAGACCTGGTAATAGACAGGCGCATAGTACAAGCTCTCAGGGATATGGGTTTTGAGGAGCCGACCCCCATCCAGCAAAGGGCTATCCCTTTGCTTCTTGAAGGAAAGGACATAATTGGCCAGGCTCAAACGGGTACAGGGAAAACAGCAGCCTTCGGCATTCCAATTGTAGAAATGGTGAATACCCGCAGTGGAGTACAAGCCCTGATCGTAACCCCCACCAGGGAACTGGCCATCCAGGTTGCTGAAGAGATCTCCAAAATCGGTAAATACCGCCGGGTAAGGACACTGCCGATCTACGGGGGGCAATCCATTGACCGCCAGATCAGGGCCCTGAGGCAGGGAGTGCATGTGGTTATCGGCACCCCGGGCCGGCTCCTGGACCACTTGAACAGGAAAACCTTGAACCTTCAAAACATCAAGATGGTTGTGCTGGATGAAGCCGATGAAATGCTGGACATGGGCTTTATCGAGGATATCGAAGCAATCCTGCAGGCAACGCCCCCGTCCCGGCAGACAATGCTGTTTTCCGCAACAATGCCCGAGGAAATCCGCCGTCTTTCTAAAAAATACCTGCAATCTCCGGAATATGTAACTGTGAGTAAAAACAACCTCACGGTCCCCCAGATTGAACAGATTATTTACGAAACACGGGAGCATAAAAAACTAGAGAGCCTTTGCCGGATCCTGGATACAACCAGCATTTCCCAGTCAATTATTTTTTGCAGAACAAAGCGCGGTGTGGATGAGCTGGTGGCAAGCCTGCAGGCCAGGGGTTATCTCGCTGCCGCCCTGCACGGAGACTTGAGCCAGTTTCAGCGCAACCATGTCATGAGACAGTTCCGGACAGGCCAGATCGACCACCTGGTGGCGACCGACGTTGCCGCCCGGGGCCTTGATGTTGAAAATGTCACCCATGTGATCAATTATGACATTCCCCAGGACCCGGAGTTTTACGTGCACCGGATCGGGCGCACGGGACGTGCCGGTAAAAGTGGTGTGGCCATTACCCTGGTCAGCCCCCGGGACTATAAACAAATCAGGCTTATTGAAAACCTTACAAAAACACGTATCCGCAGGGATAAACTACCTTCCCTGGCGGATGTTCAAGAACGTCAAAAGGAAGTAATCAGAGAAAGGCTGCAGCGGGTGCTGGATGCCGGAAGGCTCGCTTATTACCGCAATATCGTTGATTCCCTGGTCGATGATTACGACCCCATGGATATAGCCGCCGCAGCTTTAAAATTCTCCCTGGACCTGGACCAGAAGGAGGAAGACCTGGCCGTAGAGTCTTTCGGTAATACCGGCGCCCCCCCCGGCATGGTCCGGTTGTTCATAACCATCGGCAGAAGGAACAATATTTCACCTGCCGACCTGGTGCGCACCCTTGTGGATGAAACGGCTATCCCCGAAAACAGCATCGGCAACATCGACATATATGATACATTTTCCTTCGTCGAAGTGCCGGAGGAATGGGCTAACTACATTATCAGCTCTTTGCACCGCCAAACTGTCAGGGGAAGGCGAATTAGCGTAGAACCTGCCCGGGGCAGGAGTTAGGGCAAAGAAGCAGGTCTGTTCAAAGGCTGCTTCTTTTTTGCTAGTTTTTTTATATTTCCATTGACACAAACCAATAATCACCATATAATAGAACATAAGTTCGTAAGATAGTATTTAAACTAACTAAGGAGGGGATACTTTTGTCGGATAAGCAGAAGGCTTTGGATCTGGCCCTAATGCAAATTGAGCGGCAGTTTGGCAAAGGCTCGATAATGAAGCTCGGAGAAGCTTCAGCCAAGTTAAATGTGGAAGTCATCCCAACCGGCACCCTGGCCCTGGACATAGCCCTTGGGGTAGGGGGCATACCGCGGGGCCGGGTTATTGAAATATTCGGTCCTGAATCATCCGGCAAAACAACTGTCGCCCTCCACATTATCGCCGAATCACAAAAGATGGGCGGAATTGCAGCTTTTATCGACGCGGAGCACGCCCTTGATCCTGTTTACGCTCGAAATTTAGGTGTAGATATCGAAAACCTGCTGGTATCTCAGCCGGATACCGGCGAACAAGCCCTGGAAATTGCAGAAGCCCTGGTGCGCAGCGGGGCAATTGATGTAATCGTTGTGGACAGCGTGGCTGCTCTGGTACCCAGGGCTGAAATCGAGGGTGAGATGGGAGATGCCCATGTGGGGCTGCAGGCCCGCCTGATGTCCCAGGCCCTGCGCAAGCTGGCCGGGGCTATCAGCAAATCCAGGACCACGGTGGTTTTCATTAACCAGATCCGGGAAAAGGTAGGGGTTGTTTACGGGTCGCCTGAAACCACCACAGGAGGCCGGGCCCTGAAATTTTACGCATCAATCCGGCTGGAAGTACGCAAGCAGGAGAATATCAAGCAAGGCGCAGATATTATCGGCAGCCGCACCCGGGTTAAAGTTGTTAAGAATAAAGTTGCTCCACCCTTTAAACAGGCTGATTTTGATATTATGTACGGCACAGGCATATCCAAGGAGGGAAGCATCCTGGACGTTGCCGCTGAAATAGGTGTTATCTCCAAAAGCGGAGCCTGGTATTCTTACGGAGATGATAGGCTTGGACAGGGCCGGGAAAACGCCAAGGAGTACCTTAAAGAACATCCCGAAATAACCAGAGAAATTGAACTTAAAATCCGGCAGGCTCTGAATATCGCCGGGGTGAATACAGTACCTCCTGCAGCTGCGCCCCAGGAAAGCAGTACAGACAGGTGAATAAGGAAACCAATCAAGCCATGAACCTTGCCTTAAGACTCCTGACTGCCCGCCGCCGGACCAGGAGAGAGCTGGAAGTCCACCTGGGGCGAAAGGGCTTTTCTTCAGAAGTAATATCCCCGGTTCTAGAGAAACTGGAGTATTATGGTTATCTTGACGATAAAACCTTCGCCCGCCTCTGGGTGGAACAAAGGTTAGCCAAAAGAGGCCTGGTCAAATTAAAAAACGAATTAAAGGCAAAGGGTGTGGAACCTGAGCTTATCTCGGAAATTATAGCAGAAGTGGAGCCAGAGGCTGAATATAACGCAGCCATGGCGCTGGTACTGAAGAAACTCCAGAAGGCAGCAGGCCCTTACCCCTTGCCCCGGATGGCCGGCTTTCTCCAGCGCAGGGGTTTTTCCTATGAAACCATCAGCAGGGTCTGCCGGACGCTAAAAGATAGCGGTATTCTATCAGATTCAACAGACTATTATTATTAAAACCATGGACTTATTTTCAAGAAATATGCATTAATACCAGGTAATAATACAGGTGTATAAGTTTGGCAAAGGGGTTTAGCTTGACAGTTTTAAAAAAAACCTGTACAATTAAGCCTGGTAGAAAATAGAATTGGATACCACTGTACGGTTTTATTATAGATTAAGTCCAATACTTTCGGAGGTAGGAACCTGGCCGGGAGTTTACTCACCGGCTGTTAAAATGGTGCCCGTTAAAGGGGCTATTTTCTTACCGTAATTTTGGACAAGTAAGAAGTGGTACCTGTTCTATTTTTACCGAGTTCAACTCGGTTTTTTTGTTGTGTAAGGAGAACAAAAATGTATTTCAAAGGAGGTGAGAACGGATATGGATAGCATGATACTTATTATAATAGGAGTTGCCCTTGCAGCTTTTGCCTTAGGATATTTTGTAAGGAAATCCCTGGCCGAGGCTAAAATAGCCTCCGCCGAATCCGAAGCAAAAAAAATCTTAGATGAAGCTGAAAAGGAAGCCGAAGCCAAGAAAAGGGAAGCTATACTCGAGGCCAAGGAAGAGGTTTTAAAGCTTCGCAATGACATTGAAAGGGAAAACCGTGAACGAAGGTCGGAGTTGCAAAGATTAGAGCGTCGCCTCGTTCAAAAGGAAGAAATCCTGGACCGTAAAGTTGATTCCATTGAGAAAAAGGAAGAGAATCTCAGCCGAAAAGAAGCAGAGATCGAAGCAACCAGGGCACAGCTAACAGAGCTTTACAACCGTCAAGTTGCTGAACTGGAACGCATATCAGGTCTTACTTCAGAAGAAGCAAAGCAGATTCTGCTGTCAGACATTGAAAAAGAAATCCAGCATGAAGCAGCCATGATTATTAAAGAAATGGAAAACAAGGCCAAAGAAGAAGGGGAAAAACGCGCCCGTGAAATCATTTCCCTGGCCATACAAAGATGTGCTGCCGACCACGTTGCTGAAGCAACTGTAGCCGTAATACCCCTGCCCAGCGACGAAATGAAAGGCCGGATTATCGGCCGTGAAGGTCGGAACATACGTGCTTTTGAAACATTAACTGGTATTGACCTAATCATTGACGACACTCCCGAGGCTGTAATTCTGTCCGGGTTCGATCCGATCCGCCGGGAGGTAGCCAGGATTGCCCTGGAAAAGCTGATCATCGACGGCAGAATTCATCCTGCCCGCATTGAAGAGATGGTTGAAAAGGCTCAGAAGGAAGTCAATAACCAGATCAGGGAGGCCGGTGAACAGGCCACTTTTGATGTTGGCGTTCACGGTATTCATCCAGAGCTGATCACCCTTCTGGGACGCTTGAAGTTCCGTACAAGTTACGGGCAAAATGTTTTGAAACATTCCATCGAAGTGGCCCACCTCTGCGGCTTGATGGCAGCTGAAATAGGCATTGATATTCAAATGGCCAAAAGAGCTGGTTTGCTACACGACATCGGTAAAGCCGTGGACCACGAGGTAGAGGGGCCCCATGTCGCCATCGGGGTTGACCTGGCCAAAAAATACCGTGAAGCACCCGAGATTGTTCACGCTATTGCTGCCCACCATGGTGACGAAGAACCTCAAACCATCATTGCGGTACTGGTACAGGCAGCTGACGCTGTTTCAGCAGCAAGGCCGGGAGCCCGCAGGGAAACACTGGAAGCCTATATTAAACGTCTTACCAAGCTTGAAGAAATTGCCAGCTCCTTTGAAGGAGTCGACAAGTCTTATGCAATCCAGGCTGGACGGGAAATCCGGATTATGGTTAAGCCCGACAAGGTAGATGACCTTGGCGCTATTCGCCTGGTGAGAAATATAGCCAAAAAAATCGAAAGCGAACTGGATTACCCTGGTCAAATTAAGGTTGTCATTATCAGGGAAACCCGGGTTGTGGAATATGCGAAATAGCTAAAATCAAAGGAACGGCCTTACACTGTGAGGCCGTTTTCTTATAATTTACAAGTGTTTTTTATCAACTTAAAGCTTTATTAAACCCTGGGAAATCAGCAATTAGTTCTCATTTTAACCCTGTTTCATAGCCAGTACTTGTCTTGAGAAGAGTTTTTATAAAACCCATAAAAAAAAGAAGGAATACTTTATTGAAAGCAGAATCTCTATTTAATCGGCAGGTTCTTAAGGAAGGTGACAACATTGGGATTCCGCTATAAAAGAAACAGGAACAATGTAACAGACAGCGTTGGCCTGTTGATCTCCATCCTGCTACGCTACCCGGAAGTAGCTACAATTAATTTTGATCCTGATCGCCATTTACTGAAGTTTACCTTCATATACTTACAGGAGCTGAGCAATAATGAATTTAATACCATTAAAGAAAAATTGCTGAACAGCATCGAAGTATACAATCACCTGGAAGGTAAAGAGACGAGATTTATCTCCCTGACACGCCGGGCTTGCGGCAACCTCACCCTGCTTGAGGTACAACGGGATCTGGATACCCTCGCCCAGGAGGAAATAAACCTGATTGTTGAACTGTTTCGCCAATACTTCAATAAAAACCTTGTTACGGAAGATCACGAGCATTTAATTGAAGAAGACCTGCTGGCCCAGGAAGAAATGATTGATAACATGCTGGAGAGCATCAAAGATTCGACCGAGGATAAATATCTCTTTGCCTTCCGTGAGGAAGGAAAGGTTCTGGTATTCAACAAATAACAGGAGGAAACCTCTTGCGCCTGCTGATGATTGGTGATATTGTAGGACGTCCCGGTCGTCGTGCCATCAAGGCTAATCTAAGCGAGTTAAAAAGGGAATTCGATCTTGATCTAATCATTGCTAACGGCGAAAATGCCGCTGGAGGCAACGGGATCACAAAGGACGTCGCCCAGGAACTGTTTTCGGCAGGGGTGGACGTTCTGACCATGGGTAACCACGTCTGGAATATCAGAGAGGCCTACGAATACATAAACAGTGAACCAAGAATCATCCGGCCGGCAAATTATCCGCCTGGTACGCCCGGGATTGGTTCCAGTGTTTTCGAGACCCGACGAAAGGTAAAGGTTGCTGTAATCAACCTGGCCGGGCGGGTTTTCCTTCAGTCCCTTGACTGCCCCTTCAGAAAGGTGGATGAAATCCTGCCCAGGGTCAAAAAGGCAGCGCAAGTTGTAGTGGTGGATTTTCACGCCGAAGCCACTTCAGAAAAAATTGCCATGGGCTGGTACCTGGCAGGTAGAGTATCCGCTGTGGTGGGTACCCATACCCACGTGCAAACCGCAGACGAACGCATTTTACCCGGGGGAACCGCTTATATAACAGACCTTGGTATGACCGGGCCGTTGAATTCCGTACTTGGCGTAAAAAAGGAAATAGTTATAGAAAAATTTAAAACCCAACTCCCGCAGCGCTTTGAAGTCGCATCCGGTCCGTATCAATTTAACGCTGTTATAATTGATATTGATGAATATTCAGGCGAGGCCTATGCTATTAAACGGATCCAGAACTACGAAGAATGATTGGCTTTAACTCCTTATAATCTTATAATATAGTACCTTTCAGGGGTAGGCCCGGGTGGTAGATCCCGCCCCTTTCAAAGGCTATTAAAGGACTTAAATTTTTCAAGCCGTCAAAAGGTATTTTATATCTATTAGCGAATATAATTTCTGTACAGGGAGTTCAGGACATCAAAACTATTGACGCTAATAAGGAGGTTGCTCGAATGGAAGTTCGAATGGAAGTATTAAAGGTTTCAGCAAAGTCCAACCCAAACTCTGTAGCTGGCGCCCTGGCAAATGTTCTCCGGGAACGTGGATGTGCAGAAATGCAAGCTATTGGTGCAGGTGCGCTAAATCAGGCTGTAAAAGCAGTAGCTATTGCCAGAGGTTTCGTAGCACCCAGCGGACTTGACCTGATCTGTATTCCCGCCTTCACAGACATCATTATTGATGGAGAAGAAAGGACAGCAATCAAGCTTATTGTAGAACCAAGGTAGTTTTGTAAGCATATATTTATTTAATTAATTGCTTCCCGTCTTCTCCCTACAAGTAAAGAATACGAATTGACTTCTTATTTTATTATAGCCGCTTAAAACGCGGCTTTTTGTATTAGCCCTGTTGTAAATTGAGATGATTGTACAGAATAATTATATTAACTGGTTTAGCCAGGGTGAGCACAATATAATGGGGGAGCCCTGTTGTGGAATGTTCTCAGCCTGCAACGGGCGGGACATAGCCCAGGCTGGCAAAGGCGGGTTATACAGGCAATGAAAAGATAGCGACAAAAAGTTCGGAAAAGGTTTTTTTGGGGGTGTTGGGAGCAGGTATAAAATAGAATGGCGTCGAACTCTAAGGAAATAAGGTGATCGCGTGCAGGCAGACTTGCACATTCATACTACTTACTCAGACGGGCTCGATCCTCCGGAAAAGATCGTCTCACTTGCTAAATCCGCAGGTCTGGGCGCCATCGCTATCACAGACCATGATACCCTGGACGGTATCATTCCTGCTGTAAAAGCAGGGAAAGAACAAAACCTCGAAGTTATCCCGGGAATTGAGGTTAGTTCTGAATACGGTGGTGAAGAAATTCACATTCTTGGTTACCTGATTAGGCTGAATCACGAAGAACTTCTTGACAAACTTTCGCTGTTCCGCGAGAACCGGATAGACCGCATCAAAAAAATGATTCAAAAGCTCCGGAACCTTGGTTTTGAGGTTGCCCTAAACAGGGTTCTCCAGATTTCAGGTTCAGGCTCCCTGGGGCGCCCGCACCTGGCGGCAGCCCTGTTGGAGACGGGTGCAGTTAAGTCCACCGCCGAAGCCTTCAACCTCTATATCGGTGCGGGACGCCCGGCCTATGTGCCCCGTTACAAGCTTACCCCCGCCGAAGCAATCCAGTTAATCCATTCCGCCGGTGGGGTCCCGGTACTGGCACATCCGGGATTAAACCGTTCCTTACAATTGCTCGGAGAACTGAAGGCAGCAGGACTTGCCGGCCTGGAAGCCTATCATCCAGCCCATACCCGGGAGCAGGCTGCCTGTCTTGTCAGGCTTGCCGAGGCAAACGACCTCATCGTAACCGGTGGTTCCGATTACCACGGCCCGGGGCACCCGGCCGGATGCAGGCTGGGTTCAGATACCGTACCCTGCAGCGTTGTGGCTGATTTAAAGAAAAAGGCCCGATCACCAAAAGAGATATAAAAAAGTTTTTATCAATTCCAGTATTCTCAAAAGGGGATGTAAGAGATGAACAAGGCCAAGCGGATAGCTAGATTTGCTTCTGGCATTTTTAATGAGATGGAAGCAAAAAAACGAGCTGTAGAGGCAAGGGGTCTTAAGGTAATCGACCTTGGCGTGGGTAGTCCTGATCTTCCCCCTGCCCCCCATATTATTGAAGCTCTTCAACAATCGATCAAAAACCCGGCTCACTACCGTTATACTCTTACAGGAACCAGGAGGCTGCACGAAGCCCTGGCCGGTTGGTATAAAAGGAGGTTCAATGTTGATTTAGACCCGGACAAGGAGATACTTGTTTTAATGGGCTCCCAGGATGGGTTGGCCCATTTGGCCCTGGCTTATGTGGATCCGGGCGATATCGCCCTGGTTCCCGATCCCGGCTATCCAATTTACAGCTTCAGTATTCTGATGGCCGGGGGAGAAATCTATCCGGTGCCGCTTCTGGCAGAGAACAATTTTTTGCCTGATTTCAATGAAATACCAGCTGAGGTTGCTGCTAAAGCCAAGCTGATGTGGTTGAATTATCCCAATAACCCCGTTGCTGTTTCAGCGGACAGGGAGTTTTTTGAACGCGCCATCCAATTTGCCCGTAAATACAACATCCTGGTTTGCCATGACGTTGCTTATGCTGAACTGGCCTATGACGGTTTTAAGCCCATGAGCTTTTTAGAAGTTCCCGGGGCCAAGGAAATGGGTGTTGAGTTTTACTCCTTATCCAAAACCTACAACATGGCCGGCTGCCGGATCGGTTTCGCCGTCGGCAACAGTGAAGTCCTGGCAAACCTGGCTATGATCAAATCCAATATTGATTACGGCGTATTTCTGCCTGTGCAGGAAGCCGGTATTGCAGCCCTGACAGGTCCCCAGGATTGTGTCGCCAGCAACGCCCGGGCCTACCAGAGGCGCAGGGATATACTGGTGGACGGGCTGGCCGAATTAGGCTGGAAGATACCTAAACCAAACGCCTCAATGTTCCTTTGGGCGCCCTTGCCGCCGGGATATACCTCTTCAACCCAGTTTGTCGCCGACTTTTTAGAAAAAACAGGTATTGTTGTTATCCCAGGAGTGGCCTTCGGTAGCCGGGGTGAGGGATATGTCAGGATTGCCCTGGTTCAGGACGAAAGCACCCTTGCCGAAGCTGTGGAGCGTGTCCGTAAGTATTTTCCATTTAACTCCTAACCCGGGCTCGGCCTTATCTACTACCTGCAGGCTTTCTTGAAACCAGCCGATGTCTATTCCCGGCGATCTCGGCATATACTAGTTTTGAGATGCCTGTGAGGTGATGGATCAGTGGAAGATAGGGTGGATATTACCTATCTGAGGCACAGAATTCAAGAACTGGAAGAAAAGATCGAACAACTGCGTTTGAGCCGCAGGGTACTGATGAACCTGATTGAAAAAATTGAGAAAGACAAATTAGGTTTCTTAAAACGCCTTGAAAAGGAAAACCGCAAGCTTCAATTGAACAATTATCGCTATGCCAGGTGGTTGTTGAGAAAAAACCGTCAGATTGTTGAACTGGAATCAAAGTTACAGGATTATGCCCTGCACAATTCAGCAAAAAATTAGTTATCCACAGATTTATGCACAACGCGCCAAAAATTGTTAATATTAGCAAATTACGATAATAACTACAAAAAGGTGACATCCATGGACCCCGGAGAGGGTCTATTTTTATGATCATTTATGGTATAATTCTCTATAATCTTAGATTAAAATGGAAAACCTTATTCGAGCAAATGCTAGGATATTTTGAAGGCGGTGGATTATGCGGATAGCTATAATTGATGGACAGGGCGGGGGCATTGGCAAGCACATTACTGAAAAACTCCGCCGGGAGTTGCCTGAACATATTGACTTACTGGCCCTTGGCACCAACGCGCTGGCAACTTCGGTAATGCTCCGGGCCGGGGCCAATGAAGGGGCCACAGGTGAAAGCGCCGTTATTTATAATGCCGGAAAGGTGGATTTAATTGTAGGCCCCATCAGCATTATTGTACCAAACGCCATGCTTGGTGAATTATCCCCCGCAATGGCGGTAGCCATCGCCTCAAGTCCAGCCCACAAGATCCTTTTACCTTTGCACCGTTCGGGTATTGAAATTGTTGGCTTAAAACCCGAACCGCTGCCTCACTTGATTGAGGAACTGGTTAGAAGGGTAAAGGAATTTATAGCGTGATTTAAAGCTAAGCCCGGGCTTTGATGGCAGGACTTTTGGCTTTGGATGTTGAATATTTTAAATATTAAGCCACAGGCCCCCCAGTGAGGGGATATTTAGGTAATCAGGTGTAAAACCTGAGCGATCCCGCCACTGTAACCGGCACAAAGTTTCACCTCACAACCCCAGAACGGGCTTGGTTTGAGTCTGACTTAATCTGCCGGAAGCCAGGATACCTGCCTGTGGATTTCGCCCGGTACCTTCGAGGCAAAGGAGCCAGCGGGTAAGATCGCCCGGTAAGAACCTTCGCTCCATAAGGAACGGGGGTTTGTCTATTTTTATCCTGGTTAACTGGCTGGTGAGGTTATGAGAGGCAAGCTGATCCTTGTCCTGGGAGGAGCCAGGAGCGGGAAAAGTAATTTCGCAGAGCAACAAGCGCTCCGGCTGGGAAAACGCGTTACATATATTGCAACCGCTGCCATAAAGGATGGGGAAATGGCAGAACGGGTACAAAAACACAGGGCAAGAAGGCCTGCTACCTGGGAAACCGTTGAAGAGGAAAAAAACGTTATTGATGTGATTAGAAAGGGGCAGAAAGGTGATGTTTTCATCCTGGACTGCGTCACCCTCTGGCTTACCAATTTACTTCTGGACCAGTGCCCTCCGTTCCAGGATGTTCCTGCTCCCAGTGAAAACGTTCCGGTTTCCTCAAAAAAAGAGGCCTGGATCCTGGAGCAGGCTCATCTGTTGGGGGACTCTGTAAGCAATGGAGCTGACTTGATTATGGTTTCCAACGAAACCGGGCTTGGCCTTGTCCCGGAAAATCCACTGGCTAGAACCTTCCGGGATCTGGCCGGAAAGGTCAATCAAATTCTGGCCTCCAAAGCTGATGAGGTTTATTTTATAATTGCCGGTCTTCCCCTTAGGATTAAACCTTTCACCGGATAAAATGGAGTGATGGCAGGATGAAAGCTAAGTCAATCATGGTCCAGGGAACTGCTTCCCATGTTGGAAAAACTGTGCTGGTTGCTGCATTATGCCGTATTTTTTTCCAGGATGGCTATCGTGTAGCCCCCTTTAAATCCCAAAATATGGCCCTAAACTCTTATGTTACAAAGGACGGTGGAGAAATAGGCCGGGCCCAGGCTGTCCAGGCTGAAGCTGCTGGGATAGAACCTACCGTAGATATGAACCCGATACTCCTAAAGCCCACAGGAAATGCTTCTTCCCAGGTGGTGGTGCTGGGCAGGCCGGCAGGTAATTTCCCCGCCATGAAGTATCATACTGAATTTGCGCCAATGGCCCTGGACATTATTAAAGGGGCGCTGGACCGGTTGAGGACGGAAAACGATCTGATTATCATCGAAGGTGCTGGCAGTCCCGCCGAAGTGAATCTTCAGGAACATGAAATTGTGAACATGCGCATTGCCAGGATGGCCGGCGCACCGGTTCTCCTGGTTGCAGATATTGATAAAGGTGGCGCCCTGGCCTCCCTGGTGGGCACCCTGGAACTTGTTGCCCCGGAGGACCGGGACCGGATTGTGGGGTTTATAATTAATAAGTTCCGCGGGGATCTTAACTTATTCCGGCCCGCTATCGATTTTCTGGAAAAGAAGACGGGCAAGCCTGTTTTGGGTGTGGTCCCGTATTTTCAGGACATCCGGATCCAGGAGGAAGATACGATACCCGAGGACAGGAGCAGGGCTGAACAGGTGGGGGAACTGGGAACAGTTGAAATAGCCGTAATACGCTTACCGCATATTGCTAACTTTACCGATTTTGATCCTCTGGAAGATGAGCCTGATGTGCGTCTCCGTTATGTTGGCGGCCCTGACTTTTTGGGCCGTCCTGATCTGATTATCCTACCGGGCACTAAAAACACAATTGAAGACCTGGACTTTTTGAACCGCACAGGCCTGGCCGGTCAAATCCTGGAGCAACGGAGAGCAGGCACACCCATCATAGGAATTTGCGGCGGCCTGCAAATGCTTGGCAGAGAATTAAACGATCCCCTTCATACTGAGTCGGAACTCCCCCAAATAAAAGGTCTTGGCCTGCTGGACATAACCACCACCTTTGCACCCGATAAGATTACCAGTCAGGTTGAAGCTGAAGTTGCTGGTTCCGGATTTTTTTTGTACGGGGCGCCTGCATCCAGGAT
Source organism: Pelotomaculum sp. DTU098 (assembly GCA_001512635.1). Taxonomy (GTDB): domain Bacteria; phylum Bacillota; class Desulfotomaculia; order Desulfotomaculales; family Pelotomaculaceae; genus DTU098. Next base: position 29,826 of record LFSA01000065.1, read on the forward strand.
CACGGGCTATGAAATCCACATGGGTAGAACAGAGTTAGGCCCCGATTTGAGGCCTGCCTTTACAATCCTGATGAGGTCAGGCGAAAAGGTTTATTTCCCGGATGGCGCTGTTAGCCGGGACGGGCTGGTTTTTGGTACATATATTCACGGCATCTTTGACAACGACAGCTTTCGCAGGCATATAATCAATACCCTGCGCAGGAAGAAAGGACTTGAACCCCTTGCGGTCTCAGGAACCAAATCCGTACTGGAACAACGGCGCCAGGACTTTGACAGGCTGGCAGACCTGGTCCGCAACAGCCTTGATCTACATAAACTATACCAGGTGGTGGGGCTGGCGGGCCCCGCCCGGGGTAGAAAATAAAGATGCCTTTAGATGCAGGTTGCCAGGTTTTCCTGGCCTATTTGCTGGACCTGGCCCTTGGAGACCCTCGCTGGCTGCCCCACCCGGTGGTTTTCATGGGCAGGGCCATTGAATTTCTTGAACGCTTATGCCGTCTTGCCTTTAAAAGCCCGGCTCTCTTACGGGCAGCCGGAGCCTTGACAGCTTTTGTGATTGCAGGCGGAAGCTGGCTTTTTACTTTCTTCCTGCTGCAGTGGTCCAGTTCCTTGAACCAGTGGCTGGGGCAGGCCCTCTCCATCTGGCTCATTTATACAACACTGGCTACGCGGGGCCTGGCCGGCGCTGCGAAAGAGATCCATTCAGCTTTAATTAAGGGGGACCTGGCCGAAGCAAGGCGAAAAGTAGGCTGGATTGTCGGCAGGGATACGGATAAGATGGACAACAGAGATGTCACCAGGGCAACCGTAGAATCCGTTGCCGAAAATATTGTAGATGGAATCATATCTCCAATATTTTACGCACTAATCGGAGGTGCCCCCCTGGCCATGGCTTACCGGGCGGTGAACACCCTTGACTCCATGCTGGGCTATAAGAATGAGCGCTATATAGACTACGGATGGGCTTCAGCGCGCCTGGACGACCTGGCCAATTACATCCCGGCACGCCTGACCGGCCTACTCTTACTGGCTGCGTCATCCATCTTAAGGATGCGTTCTAAAGGAGCGCTGGCGGCCATAATCCGGGATTCACGGCGTCATCCCAGTCCCAACAGCGGCATTCCGGAAGCCGCGGTAGCCGGCTCCTTGGGAGTCCGTTTGGGCGGTTTAAACTATTACCAGGGCCGCGAATCTTTCCGGGCTTACATGGGGGAAGACCTGGTTCCCCTGGAGCCGGCTCATATTCTCCAGACGGTAAAACTGATGTATCTGACCTCGGCCCTTATGGTCCTGGCAGGGATGCTTATTTTTGTCTATATCTAAGTTTTGCTGATTAACAACAGGGAGCGCTCATTATTGAAAAGTATTCTCCTCGCCTTTTACCACTTGACAAGGCTGCCCCTGCCCGCCGTGCCCTTTGATGAAAAATCCTGCGGCCGTTCCACAGCATTTTTCCCGGCTGTGGGTCTTATCCTGGGCTTAATCCTGGCAGGCCTGGCCTGGGCGTCCCAGTGGTGCTTTCCAGAGCAATTCAGGGCCGCCCTGCTTGTAACAGGTATGCTTGTTTTGACTGGAGGCATTCACCTGGACGGCTTCATGGACAGTATGGATGGCCTCCTCAGCGGCCGCCTCCGGGAAAGAAAGCTGGAAATCATGCGGGACAGCCGGGTGGGTGCCTTTGGTGTAATCGGAGCTATTTGCCTGCTGCTTACAAAATACACTTTATTCCTGGGATTATTGGGCATGCCCGGCCAGACCTTAACCCGGGTACTGATTACGGTGCCTGCTTTGAGCCGGTGGAGCATGGTCCTTGCCATAACTACTTTTCCCTATGCCAGGCAGGAAGGTTTGGGTAAGGTATACACAGATAATGCAGGCAGGAAAGAACTGCTCATCGCCACCCTGATTGCGGCCCTGGTGGCCGGGCTATCCCTGAACATGCTGGGAGCCTGGCTGATGTTAGCGGGAGCAGCCTTTACCATCCTGGCCGGCAGGAGGATAACCCGCGCCCTGGGCGGGCTCACCGGGGACATCTACGGCTTTACCAACGAAATGACCGAGGTTGTTTTGCTTGCACTTATATATCCTTACCTGTGCTTGAACGCTGGAATATAGAATGTACTGGAACAGGTTCCCCCCGGTACATTAATGGAAGGAGTTTTGACGTGCGGCACCTAGAGCACATACACGGGGGGAACGTTAACCTCGCCTCCCGCAGGTATAATATCCCTGTTCACGAATTACTGGATTTCAGCGCCAATATTAATCCCCTGGGTCCTTCGCCCAAATCAGTTTCAGCAGTCATAGACAACCTGGGCCTGATCAGCAGCTACCCCGATCCGGACTGCACTGAACTAAAGTCTGTACTGGCGAGCCACCTGGGCATCCGGGAAGAGCTGCTACTCATGGGCAACGGGGCAGTGGAGTTGATTTACCTGCTGGTACGCGTACTTGAAGCCAGGAAGGCGTTAATTCCTGTCCCCACTTTCAGCGAGTACGGCCTGGCCATGCTGAGCCAGGGAGGTGAAGTCCTGGAGATTGCCCTGGATGAAAAAAAAGGGTTTCGCCTCCCTCTGGATGATCTCATCAGGTCTTTAGACCAGGTGGACCTTATCTTCCTCTGCAACCCCAACAACCCCACAGGCCGCCTTCTGGACAGTAAAACAATCGAATACATCCTGGATAAGTCTTTCAGCCACGGCGCCATGCTCCTTGTGGATGAAGCTTTCATGGACTTTATCCCGGAAAAGAAACGTTTTTCAGTAATGAACAGGGTGGGGGAGTTCCCAAACCTTGCCGTCCTTTACTCCCTGACTAAATTTTTCGGCATTCCCGGCCTGCGCCTTGGCGCAATTGCAGCACCTGAAATAATAATCAACAGGATGAAAACTGCCAAAGACCCCTGGAACGTAAATGTCCTGGCCCAGGTGGCCGGTGTGGCCGGCCTGCGCGACCAGGACTATATGGAAAGGACGGTCAAGCTGGTGCGCCAGGAAAAGCAGTTTCTCTTCCGGGAATTAAAGCGCCTGCCAGGTTTGAAACCGCTGCCCGGTGCTGCTAATTTTTTCCTGGTTGAGGTCACAGAAAGCGGGCTGACCTCAGATAAACTTACGGAGCTGCTGGGCAGGCGGGGAATCATGGTCAGAGACTGCAATGGCTTTGCGGGGCTGGCGGGGCGTTACATCCGGGTGGCGGTGAGAACTCACCCGGAGAACATCAAGTTAATTAATGCTCTTAAGTCGATCCAGGAGGAGATTTGTTAAATGAGCTGCCGTGTTTATTTAGTCAGGCATGGAGAAACAGAGTGGAATACCATCATGAAAGCCCAGGGGCATACTGATGTGCCCCTTTCGGATAACGGGCGCCGCCAGGCAGATTACCTCGGTAAACGCCTGGCCAGGGAAAAATTTGAGGGCTTGTATGCCAGCGATTTAAAAAGGGCCAGGGAAACAGCCGCAATTATTTCCAAACACCTGCAGCACAACTGCCTGGAAATAGAAACCCTCCCCGAACTTAGGGAACTTAATTTTGGGAGATGGGAGGGTATGACCATGCAGGATGTTGCAAAGTTTTTTGATGACGACTATAAACGGTGGTGGGAAAACCCTGTCTCCGTAAGGACCCCTGGCGGTGAAACCATGGCTGAGCTGGCCGAAAGGTGCCTGGGCGCCCTTAAACAGATCGTCCAGCGCCACAGGGAAGGTAATGTCCTGGTCGTATCCCACGGCGGGCCCATCAGAATCATTATTGCCAGCGTCCTGGAAATGGATTTAAACAAATACTGGCGGCTCCGGATGGATAATGCCAGTCTCAGTATTATCGACTTCCCGCAGTGGGAAAAGGGCATTCTCATGCTCTTTAATGACTGCAGCCATCTTACCTGTAGCGGCTATCAAAAGTAAATCCTAACTAACTAATGTTTGAAAGAAGAGTAATATGCCCTTTCGCCTGGAAACCGGCCTGCAGATAATAAGGTTCTTTCGAAAGACCCTTTGCTCTGAAACTGAACACCGGCAGCGGGTTAACAGGCAAAGGCCGGTTTGATTTAACTAATGGCAAACTGTTGAGCAAACCCGCAACTCCAGGGCACCAGCTTGGGGGATGGATTGGCGGCGGGCTTAGATTTTGGAAAACAATACCCGCCCTCCGGCCATGACCAGGTGGAGATCATAATCCTGGTCCAGCAGGATCAGGTCTGCGTCAAATCCATCAGCAATCCGCCCCTTACTGGTCAAGCCCAGAATACGGGCAGGATTCGTAGAAGCAAGGCGCACGGCCTGGGGTAAAGTGAGCCCGCAGGCACGGGCCATATTTTTCATGGCCGCCAGCAGGGGAACGGTACTCCCCGCAAGCCTGCCACCGGCCATGGTTGCCCTGTTCCGGCTGACTTCAATGTCCCGGCCCCACAGCCTGTAACGTCCCTCCGGCAGCCCAGCCGCTGCCACAGCATCACTGATTAAGAGCAAACCATCCCTTTTCAGCTGCCACAGCATTTTCAATAAAAAGGGATGAATATGCACCCCGTCAGCAATAACATCTACGGAAAAACCCTTGCAGAAAATGGCTGCCCCTGCGGGTCCCGGTTCCCTGTGATGCAGCCCTGCCATGGCGTTAAAGATATGGGTGACATGCCTTAAGCCCATTCTCCCGGCTTCAATTGTTTCTGCAAAGCTTGCCCCTGAATGGCCCAGGGCAGGAATAACCCCACGGGCAGCCAACATTTCTACAACCTCCAGTCCACCCGGCAGTTCAGGGGCCAGGGTTACCATTTTAACCATCCCGCACCCAGCAGCCAGTAAATCTTCAGCAGTTTTCAAATCAGGCTGTTTCAAAGCTTTCTGTTCCAGCGCCCCGCTAAAACGCGGGTTCAGAAAGGGACCCTCCAGGTGTGTGCCCAGGATCCGAGCCCCCTTTTCCTGCCCGGCAAACCGCGCCACCGCACCCAGGGCATCAGCCATTTGCTCCAGTGGCGCAGCAGCAACAGCAGCAACAAGCCCGGTGGTACCATACCTTCCATGGTAGGCAGTGACCTGCTCGAGGGACGCGCAGGTTCCGTCCAAAACGTCGGCGCCGTACCCGCCATGCACGTGAAGGTCAATTAAACCCGGGGCAATATAAAGACCTTCGGCGGCAGATATGGTTTTTACCCCGGGAGGAAGCTCCTCGCCGGTTTTTAACAACCTTATTTTACCCTTTGATACGGCCAGACCATTATTGGGCTCAAGGGTTCCGGTCACCATCGTACCGTCGCAAATGACCAATTCATCCGTGTTCAGAATTACCGTCTCCTGCCTGACCAGTTTTTCCATTTTCGAGTTATTTCAGAGTAAAACGCATGGATTGACCTCCCCGTGGAAAAATAACATTAGAGGGAGGTGTTTTAATGGAAAGCAACGATTCCTTTTATCAAAGCCGTGTTCCATGGAGCAGCGAGCCTAGTTTAAAGGAAATTACCCGGGAAGTTGGAGTGGATTTCGACCGTTTTATCGAAGGTCTCAAGGAAGAGCAAAGTGATTCCGAGATGGCCGAAGAATTTAATGTCCCGGAAGAGTTAATCTATCATCTCAGGGATCATTTCTATACCCATGGAGTTCATTCAATTGTGGGACAGGACTGATCTGTTTTTGGGCCAGTTGACCACACACAGCTAACAGGGTACCGGCTTAAGGGAGGGGGAGAATATTAAGAGAGGTGCCATGGGAAAATCTCCCTGACACCTCCTTTGCTGCCTCCGGCTTTTTAAACCTTTGCGCCGCATTCAGAACAAAATTTAGCCCTGTCTGGGAGTTTGGCTCCGCACTCTTTACAGCTAACTTCTTTTTTTAATTTTGCGCCGCATTCCGGGCAAAACTTAGCCTTTCCATCAAGGGGCGCTTCACATTCCGGGCAAGTGGCACGAATTGTTTCAGCCCAGTTTTCCTGGCTTAGCTTTTTATCTTCCTGTGACATCCTGGCGTGAGCCCAAACCTCCTCTACAGGACGGCTCGCCTGGGCTGCCGACATCTCCACACTCAGGTCCGGCGCACACTGCTTGCATAACCCCCTCCTGGTATTCCAGCAGCTCTTGCGGCAAACCCAGGAAGAACAACGCGGGCACTGGACAAAATCCGGCTTCAATATCTCCATGGCTTCTCTAAAGGCTTCATCGTGCGCCTTTTCCCAGGAGGCGGAGCGAACCCTCTCGCCGATATTGGCGGCTCTACCCAGGACTCCACCGAAAAAGCTACCCGCAGCATCAAGCACATTCGCCACTTTACCGGTCAAGGAGGCCTTGAAAGGCGTACGGTAACCAGTACCGCAGCGGTCGCAATAAAACTCAAACTGGAACCCTTCACTTGTACTCAGGTCACTATAGTTTCGGGTAAACTCAATTTTATCCGCCATACATTATTCTCCTTTCGCCGTAGAGTCCACTGGTCTACCAGGGAGTATAATTATATCTAAAAAACACCACCACCATTATTCTACAAAAAGATAGTAATTCCTACTGCATATGCCCGAAAAGCTGTTTATTCTCAGGTTATCTTGAGCTATTTGAGAGAATAACAGGGCTCCGGGGCTAATGCAGAATAATGAGGTTTATGCTATAATAGACCAATACTATTTGCACGCATATGCCGGTTTGAACGGCGGGGAGGTATGGCTTAATGTGGCCGGGAAAATTTGATAAAATGGGGCTTACTTTCGATGATGTCTTGATTATTCCAGCTGCCTCGGAAGTTTTGCCCAGGGAAGTGGATACAACTACAAACCTCACAAAAACTATAAAACTCAATATTCCTATTATGAGTGCCGGGATGGACACCGTTACCGAATCAAGGATGGCCATTGCCATTGCCCGTGAAGGTGGTATAGGTGTAATTCACAAAAACATGTCCATAGAACGCCAGGCCCTCGAGGTAGATCGGGTTAAGCGTTCTGAACATGGTGTGATTTCGGATCCGATTTACCTAACACCGGACAACCTGGTTCGCGAAGCGCTGGTTTTAATGGAGAGATACCGGATCTCCGGAATTCCGGTTACCGTTAACGGGAAACTGGTGGGGATCCTGACTAACCGCGACCTTCGTTTTGAGCGGGACTTCAGTAAGAAAATCGGGGAGGTCATGACGAAGGATAATCTTGTAACTGCTCCAGTGGGTACAACCCTGGAACAAGCTAAAGTTATCCTGCAAAAATATAAAATCGAGAAATTGCCTATTGTTGATGATGAATTTAATTTGCGTGGCTTAATCACCATTAAGGACATCGAAAAATCACGGCAGTATCCCAGCTCAGCCAAAGACAAACGGGGCCGCCTGTTAGTAGCTGCTGCAGTGGGCGTCAGCTCCGACACCATGCAAAGGGTGGAGGCCCTGGTAAAAGCAAACGTCGATGCTATAGTCGTGGATACAGCTCACGGCCATTCCAGGGGAGTCCTGGAGACCGTTTCCAAAATAAAGGGAATGTATCCGGAAGTTTCCGTCATTGCCGGCAACGTAGGCACGGCAGAAGGGACCCGGGACCTCATTGCAGCAGGAGCTGACGCCGTCAAGGTGGGAATAGGACCTGGTTCCATATGCACCACCCGTGTTGTTGCGGGAGTCGGTGTTCCGCAAATAACGGCGGTATACGACTGCGCCCAGGAAGCAGCTAAACATGATATACCGATTATAGCAGACGGGGGTATCAAGTATTCCGGCGATATCACAAAGGCAATCGCTGCCGGAGCAGATGTGGTAATGCTGGGAAGCATCCTGGCTGGCACGGAGGAAAGTCCTGGAGAGCTGGAGATTTACCAGGGGCGCAGTTACAAAGTATACCGTGGAATGGGTTCCCTTACCGCTATGAAAGAAGGTAGTAAGGACCGCTATTTCCAGGAACAGACGGACACTGAAAATAAACTGGTGCCCGAAGGAGTTGAGGGTCGGGTGCCCTATAAAGGTTCTTTGTCTGAATCTGTGTATCAGCTGATTGGTGGTCTGAGAGCAGGCATGGGTTATGCCGGGTGCCGCAACATCTACGAATTGAAAACCAAAACAAGATTCATTCGCATTACATCTGCCGGGCTTAAAGAAAGCCATCCCCACGATGTCATGATTACAAAAGAAGCGCCGAACTACAGCATACGTTAAGTCATTGGGGAGCCTCCCGGGATAAGAACAACTGAAGGTCTAAAACCTCTCTTAGAAACGGGTTGAAAAGCATTAGAACCTGCACATCACCGGAATAATCCGGGGATTGCAGGTTCTTACTTTTAAGGGAGACTTTTAAAACAGGTTATTTTCAAATAACATGGCCTCAAAAAGATCGATGGCGTCTTTTTTTACATTTTTACCTACCCGTACCATAAAAACATTTGCCGGGTGTTCAATGATGTCGGGGTCGTCAGTGGCTCTTCTTTTCAAGCCTACGGTCCCAAAAAGCTTAGCCAGCATTTTTTGATAATTAAACATTTCCAGGCGGCTGTTTTTTAAGTCCCAGTGCCAGCAAAACTCAATGGTAACAACGATATAGTTTTCTAATACGGGATTAGTAAAAGCTTCCTTCAGGAGGGCTTCGGCAATCCCATATCTTCGCCAGTCCGGACTGATTTCGATGCCCCCCAATTCCAGGATAAGCGGGTGTTTACTCCATCTGCTGTATGGATCAGGATAATGGAAAGTAAGGTAACCGATTATTTCCAAGCCATGCCTGGCAATATAAACCATCCCTTCAGGCAATTTCGAAATTGCAATGAGCGCCTCTTTTTGTTTGGCAGCGGGACGAAAGTTTGTCAGTTTTCTGTTCATGAAGAGGCTTTCCAGCTTGGCCGCCTTGACGGGGCCTTCCAAAAAAACCTCTCCCTGGGAAGTTTGTATCGATTCAACTTCGGAACAGGCTATGCTCATAGGGTTCACCTCTGGAGGCCTATATTATAATTCCCCGCGCTACCGCTGAAGGTTTAATATCGACAATTCGGACCTCATTTTAGACCTTTCAGATTTATTATATGGCATTAGGGAGTTTTTAATCAAGTTATATATTCCTTCCTTGAACTGTTTTCCAAATAAATAAATGTAGAACAATGGAGAAATTATTTTATATTATCAATTATGTTAAAAAAAGGAAATTAAGTGGTACTGGTTGAATCTTCTTATAGGACACAAAAATCATCCAAGGAAGGTGAATCTCTTAAATGGGTGGGAAACTTAATTCCCTGACCGATGTCTTGAAAAAAACACTTTTCTTTTTTGAAGCCCTGACGGTAGCTGAGCTGGCCCCCCATGTCCAGAGGAAGATGTTGAAAGACTATTCCCTGCCGCAGGTGGAAGAAAAGATCAGCCTTTGCCTCAAGCAGAACAACTGTTTTTACCGGGAAAAGGATTACTGGCGCTTAAACCTGGAAGGGAACAAGGAAAACGATCAGTTCTATGCCCTGCTCCTAAAAAAAGGCCAGCCCTTAAACCTTCGTGAGATTTCAAAAAACACCGGCAACAAGAAGAAAAAAACAAAAAAACTGCTTTCGGAGGAAGCCAGCCTGATTAGCGACGGGAGGTTTATCCAGCTGGACAACGGCTATTGGGGTTTAACTGAATGGGAGGTTGAAACAAGCCATTACTCGTTAAAAAACCTGGTTATTAAAGCAATGAAGACTTACCCGGGTGGACTCTCTTTGCAACAGCTGCATAAAGTTATTAATGCCTGGCGTGAAACTGATCTCAAGACCCTTGAAGGTATTCTTCGAAAACTGCCCTATTTTGAATTGGTTGGTGAGGGGGTCTGGAGCTACAATCCTACGGTAAGGGTTTTGTATGAAGATTTACTAAAAAGGTTTCTGTCGATCATCAATAAGCAAAAAGAACGCTGGCACCGCAGTAAAGCACAGTGGAAAAACAAGTATGATTCACTTCAAAAGCACTACCAGGAAGCGCTGAGCGGAAAACAGGAAGCCGCAGCCGCGCTGGCTGAAAAAATGGAACTGGAGGGCCGGCATGAACACTTATTAACCCAGATGGCTGAAAAAGACCTCCTTCTCTCATTACGCAAGAGAGAAATCCTACGTTACAGGGAACACATCAACAAACTGGAAGCAAAAGCCAACAGCATTCTTTACCAGTGCCGCCTCTGGGTCAAACGGGCAAGGGAAGCGCAGGAAGAAATCTCAAGACTAAAGGAACTCCTGGCTAAAACCCAGGGAAGCCTCGAGAGCCTTTTCACCAAACTCCAGCAATATAAAGAAAAAGACCGGGAAAACAAGGCCAAGATAGCTGAATTGAAGGAGCAGTACAGCACCAGGATAGCCGAATTACAAAACGAAATTGTTGAACTAAAACAGAAGGCAGAGCGGGAAAGAACCTCCCATATTATAGAACAACGGCGCCTGCAGGAAGAAATAAACACCCTGAGCAACGACCTGAAAAAGGCGCTCAAGATGGAAGAGGAACGACAGAGATCCTATCTCCTGGTACAGCAGGAGCTGGCCGCCGCCAGGGAAGAAAACAGTGAAATTGAAAAGAGGTTAAAAAATCCCCTGGTGCGCTTTATTATCAAGATCTGCGGGTTTTTTAGCAAATATTACAAGCAATCTGCCTGATCTAGGTAGTTTTAGGCTGGTTATCCCCTCCGTCAGGGCCAAGGATCATAATACAGTTATTTCGCTCCAGTTATTCCCCTCACGGCTGCAGTCACAAGGAGGGGTTCCCTGGTGCCTTGGAGCTCACTCAGGATAGCAGTCACCCCTTTTCAGGGCAGGAGGTGAAACAAGATCTACCTGTGGAAAATTATTGGCTGTTGAATAAAATAAAGCGGAATCCATCAAAATTAAACTTACGGGTTCCCACTCCAAGATTAAAGCTCACCACAGCATAAAGGGAGATAACTCTTAACACATTTAAAAAAGAGGGGAGTAAGATCTTGATTTATTTCGACAGCGCTACTACATCCTGGCCAAAACCCAGGGAAGTCTGGGAAGCGATGGAATACTGCATCAAATTTGCAGGGGCCAATCCGGGCAGATCCGGGCACCAGATGTCAGTAAAGGCAGGCCGTCTGGTGGATGAAGCCAGGGAGCTCCTGGCCTCGCTTTTTAAGATCCCGAATCCCGACCGGATTGTGTTTACCTTAAATGCAACGGAGGCTTTGAACCTTGCCCTAAAAGGCCTCTTGAAAGAGGGGGACCATGTCGTAACCAGCTCCATGGAACACAACTCGGTGACACGCCCGCTGCACGTTTTACAGAAGAGAGGGGTTGAGGTAACCAAGGTCCGTTGCCAGGCGGATGGTTCAATCAGATTAAAAGATATTGAAGCAGCGTTAAGACCGAACACAGCCGCTGTAGTAATTACCCATGCCTCAAATGTTACGGGAACGCTCATGCCCATTGCTGAGATAGGTCAGCTCACTAAAAAAAAGGGGATACGCCTGATTGTGGACGCTGCCCAAACAGCAGGAGTCTTCGATGTGGATGTCTCTTTTATGGGCATCCACCTGCTGGCCTTCCCAGGCCACAAGGGTCTTTACGGTCCCCCTGGAACCGGTGGCCTGTATATAGCCGAAGGCCTGGAACTGACACCTCTTAAGGAAGGTGGCACAGGCAGTTATTCAGAAATCCCGGACCAGCCGGATATTATGCCCGAGCGTTATGAAAGCGGCACAATCAACTCAGTGGGTCTGGCCGGTTTGGCGGCAGGCTTAAAATTCATCAGAAGGGAGGGCATGGAGCAGATTAGAAGTCATGAAATGAACTTAACCCGGCGTTTTCTGGAAGGGGCAGCAGAAATTAAGGGACTCACTGTGTACGGTCCAAAGGAGCTTTATGCCAGGGCACCCGTAGTTTCCTTCAGCCTGGAGGGAAAACCAGCCGGAGCAGTTGGGACCTTGCTGGATCAAGAATATAAAATCGCCTGCCGGGCCGGCCTGCACTGTGCCCCGGACGCTCACAAAACTCTAGGTACATTTGAGCAAAAGCTAGTTCGTTTCAGCTTTTCCTATTTTAACGATGAAAGAGAGGTGGACACGGCCATCCGCGCCCTTAAGGAAATTGCCGCCATACCGGCGGAGAAATTCAATAAAAAAGAGGATAAATCCTGCGGCTGTTGAGTAGTGGTTCCAGATCTCAAAACTCTCAAAATTCGATGCCCTGGCGTGCCTCTACACCATGATAGTAGGGGTGATTCACGAGGGTAACATTGCTGACCACATCCCCCATTTCAATGATCTCCCTGGGTGCGTAACGGCCGGTAAGGACAAGTTCCATTTCCTCAGGCTTATTTTTGATCAGCTCCAGAACATCCTTTAACGGTACCAGCTTAAAGTCCAGGGCGACATTGATCTCATCGAGAATGACCAGATCATAGTAGTTTTCTGCGACCACCTTTTTTGCCAGGGCCAGCCCCTCAAGGGCCAGGCGGATGTCTATCTCAGCCGGCTCTTCCTTGCTTACAAAGCTTTCCTGTCCGGACTGAACGATGGTCAGGTCCGGAAGGTATTTTTCCGCCGCCTTGATTTCCCCGTAATTCTTGCTTCCCTTCATGAACTGAAGCATGAAGACTTTCCCGCCGTGGCCTATAACCCGCAGGGCCAGGCCCAGGGCAGCTGTTGTTTTCCCTTTGCCGTCCCCCGTATAAACATGGACCATGCCCCTTCTCTTTGCTTTTATTCCCACTGCTTTGCCTCCTTGAGGGTCTTTTAACCTGTTAAACACTCCGCACCGGCTTGAAAACGTTTTTTCCTCCTCATTAAATCCGTAAAAGCCTCCAGCCGGGTTGTCATTCCAGCTTTTCCGGTCTGCTCATCCAGGAAAAAAGTGAGCACAGGAATATCATAATCTCTACTAACTCTGGTCAGGATGGTCCTGGCAACAATTTCCGGGATACAGGTAAAGGGCGCCAGCTGGATGATACCATCAAAACCCCGCTTGGCATAAAGGATGGTATGGCCTATGGAATCACGGCCGTGCCCGCCGACCAGTTCCGGCAGGTAGGGAGAAGCTGCCTCTTTTACGGTCAGGCCATGGGTTGTCTCATTCCAGGTATTGTCCCGGGTCCAACCGGTCAGAAACATGGATCTCTCCACCTCAACGCCAAGATTGCCCAGAGTTTCTTCGATCTCCAGGTTACTTGCCGGCTCCAGGAGGACATAGATCTCACCGACAATCCCTACCCTTAAGACTTCCCTGGATGGATCCTGGGGGATACTGCGCAGGGCTTCCAGGGCCGCCGCCTCCGCTTCAACGATTTGCTTCATGGTATAGGCCCCGCTAATCCAATCCAGCACCTTCTTATATACAGCAGTTGTGGTGCCGGTCTTTATTTCCCTGGGCCGGACCACGTGGCTTAGCTTCTCGGCGTTGTCCAGGGCCTGGAGCATGCGCCAGCCGCGCTTGACACGCTCAATGATTCCTTTTATGGAAACGCGGGCTTTGTTCAGAGCCCTGACGTTCTTAATAAAATTAAGAGGGTAAAGGCGTGGCGGTTCGAATACGATCATTTTTAGATTATAACCCAGATCCTGTAAAATTTTGTGGTGGAGCATGGCGTATTCCCCAGCCCGGCAGGGACCCACACCACCGCTGGTAACTATTGTTTCTGCTCCCATTTCAATGACTTCAAGATATGTACCCATTAATATTTTGAGGGGTAAACAGGCAAATTCAGGGGAATAGCGTACGCCCAGGTCCAGTGTCCGTTTATTGGGACGGGGAGGGACTACAACTTCATTGCCCAGATCCTCCAGCAGCAATTTAAATGCCCGCCAGGACTCCCCCATGCGGGGAAATGTTATTTTCGACATGATTCTGCCTCCTTCCGCCGCCTGACCATATCGACGAAAGCCTCCAGGCGGGTAGCAATTCCCGCTTCACCTGTATGCTCATCTATCATCAGGGTCATAAAGGGAACATTTCTATACTGCTTGGCTTTCAATTCAATCAGTTTGTTAAGCAGTGAATCCGGGCCGCAGGCGAAAGCTGTTATATGGAGAATCCCGTCAATGCGGCCTCGCTTGAATAACAGGTGCGCCGCCTTAAGGGCAACATCGCTGAGGGTCCAAAAAAGCCTCTTGGGCAGGTCGCAGTTCCTTTGCAGGGAAAGCAGGGCAGGATGAATATTCTCGGCTGTCATAACCCTAACACCCAGCTGACGAAGCCTTTCAAGAATATTGACGCTGATAAAACTGTCGTAAATAGCGTAAGGGTAACCTAGAACCGCAAACTTGAGGTTCACTTTGGTGGTTGCACTGCCGGCTTTAGCAGTTCTAGGATTTTTTAGTATTTCCATAGCTTCCAGGGGGCTAAAGCCTTTGCGCAACAGCCGGTTAAAACGGTAATGCACGCCCAAAGCCTTTAGATAGGCCTTAATCGAGGTTATTTTACCGGCACCAAAATATTTGCCGATTTCAATATAGGCCTTTAATAAAGAAAATCGTCCCTGACGGCTGTCCATGCGCACATCGATTATCGGCGGCAGATTATCAACAGAATACCTGATCATGTCCGGCAAACCCAGGAATTTAGGACAATAAACAGTTTTTCCATTGAGACATACTACCCTGGGAATAAAGAGATAATCTACTTTTCCCTTTAAATCCGTAACGTGACCGTAGTACAGCTTGATAGGTACACAGACATCCGCAAGGGCTTCACGGATCCCATCGTCAAGGATACTCTTGGTTGTCCTGCCGGAAGGAATCACCTGGACACCGATTTCATTAAAGAAGGCCTGCCACATTGGATAATAAAGATAGAATAATAATGCCCTGGGAATGCCTACTTTAACAGCCAACCGGTTTATCCTCCTTTTGTCTCTTAACACTTGTAATTTAACCATACTTAACTGGAAAGCAGGTTATACCTGCATCTTCTTAACTCTATAATTCTCGTCTCACCAACAAATTCCTCCAGTAATCCTTAACAATTCAAAGGACTCCATTATTGGGGATAGATTAAACTACCAGAATTAAAAAATAAAAAAGATGCCTGCTAAAGGCACCTTCTACTCTGGGAAATACGGCCGGGTGTCAATGGATGGGGACACGGTGGGCTTTTTTCAGGCTCCTTTCACTTTTCGGCATCCTGATTTCCAGCAGCCCGTTCTGCAGGGTGGCCCTGGCTTCTTCCGGCTTAATCTCGGCAGGGAGGGGGAGGGTACGGCTAAAGGAACCGTAATACCGTTCTGAATGAAACACATTGTCTTCCTCCAGATCATGGAAGCGCTTAAATTCTCCCCGCAGATTTAAGGTATCGGGCGTCAGGGTAACTTCAACGTCATCCTTGGACTGAACCCCGGGAAGTTCAGCAGTAGCCACTACTTCACTGTCGGTCTGGTAAAGGTCTACCCTGGGCCCGTAGGGTTCAGGTCCCCCCAAAAAATTCCTTCTTAGAAAGTTCTGGTCAAAGAATCTGTACATTTGATTCCTGAGATTAGAAATTTCCCCAAGGGGATCCCAGCGCATAATGCTCATCTAATCACCTCAATATAATAATTTAAAATTTATTAATAACTCAACTTTCGCAGGACGAAAGTTGAAGCCGATCCTTTAAAAATGCGGGCAGACAGGAAATGAACTCTTGAATTAAATCCTGTAAAGCACGATCTGTTATTGTAAGATACTTCCTCAAGGTGTTTTTAAATATTGTCAGTATCAGTTGAAATGCCTCTGTAAAACTAATATCTTTTAGCTCATCACAGCAAAGATAAAATAGGTTGCCGAGTGTCCGCGGGTCCTTTGATTCCCGGTTTTCTAGGGCGAGCATGATGTAGCGGCAGAACACGATTGTGGTATGGGCCACCATTGAATCATAAGATCTCCCCTGGAACTCCTTGGCAAGTTTCAAAAATGATTTGGTGGTTTTAAAAAACACTTCGATGTTCCAGCGTTTACCGTAGATTTGGATGATTTCTTCATCGGTTAACTCTAAATCAGTTGTAAGCAATGCCAACCATTTTTTTGACCTGTTCGGGTCCCGTACAAATAAGATCCGGGCCGGTACGGGATTACCATTAGAATCATTGCCGATAACAACAAAGGCATTTGCTAATATCTTAGCCCTGCCAGGTTTTTTGAGGAGTTCCTTGTAAAGGGTATCAAGATTCATCTTTTCCCCTTTATAAGTGTACAGAACCTTTTTCATTGATTTAAGCATGCATATCACATGGAGACGGTGCTCACGAACCTTACAGATAATGGCCGGAAAGGCGAACCAACTGTCAAAAAGAAGATACCTTGCCTTGATACCATGTTCCTGAGCTTGACGTAAGAGGTCAAACATTACTTCGGTAGACTTTTTGATACTTTCCATCCTTCTTTTGTAGCCAGTGGTACGCTTATCAAGCCTTTGGTTAATTCCACACAGCCGGTTATGTTCATTTTCGGAACTGAGCAGGGAAAAGGCGACCGGTAGAAAAGTATTGCCGTCTGACCAACCTAGTGTAAGCATCCTAAAACCAAGGACATACTTGTGTTCAACATGATCCCGCACCCTGGCCAGCAATTCAACGGCTTTGCTCCTGTTGCGGCTGTAGAGAGAGTCATCAAGGATAAGGACATTCTTCCAGCTGTGAGGCTTCAAAGGCTCAATGGTTTCTTTAATGATAGTTGAACTTAGGGTAAGTAAAAATTTTCGCCAATTATACCGACATGAATTTAAAAACCGATATATTGTATCCTTCTGCGGCATGCCGGAGTCAGTTTCGGATTGCAATGTACGATAGAGGTTCTTGCCACTAAATACAAGCAGAAAAATGAACTTAAAAATTTCCAGACAGCTAAAACCCTTTGTTTTTCGAAAGTTGCAGCGGCGTAATTTTTTGCTAATTTCATACTTGGCAAAAAAATTATCCACGCGAGAGTTAAATTGTTTTTCAACTGCATATTGGTCTGGTAAAATAGATTTCATAAAGACATCCTTTCGTCTTGTTGGAATGGTTTTTTGTCAATTCTATTTTACCAAGACAAGGGTGTCTTTTGTTGTTTTCTACTAAAATAAAATCGCAATTAAGCCAATTATATCAAGGCTTTATGGCTATTTTTCAAGTGAGAAAGTTGAGTTAATAAATTTCTCGCTTCTACCCGTTTTTATACGTTTATTTCTTAGTAAAGATAGAAAACTAAAAGGAGGGAAAAAAAGTTCCTTGCCGAAAATTGTTAAGAAAGATCGACCAGGATCTTTCAAAGCCAGGCTTGGCAAGGAAAATGGCAATCTAATTCTCTGTTGGAAAGGTGAAATCAATTGTCCGATTTAAAAGAACGAACAATCTCGTCCGAAGTGATTTATCGCGGTAAAATCATCACTCTGAGAGTCGATACCGTGGCCCTGCCCCAGGAGGGCCAAACAGGCATCCGGGAAGTAGTAGAACATGCCGGGGCAGTAGCTGTGGTACCTGTGACCGAACAGGATGAACTGCTGCTGGTCAGGCAGTACCGGCACGCAACCGGCAAAACCTTACTGGAAATACCGGCAGGCAGGATTGAGCCCGGCGAGGACTTAGCAGAATGCGCCAGGCGTGAATTACTGGAGGAAACGGGATATTTGGCAAGAAACCTGGAAAAGCTGCTATTTTTTTATAGCACACCGGGTTTTACAAATGAACAGCTTCACATCTACCTGGCTACCGGTTTAACTCTGCAAGAGCAGGACCTTGATGAGGACGAGTTTATCGACGTCCAGAAGGTCCCTTATCAAAAAGCCCTGGACATGATCTGGAGCGGAGATATTTGCGACGCCAAATCCATTGCGGGCATACTGGCAGCGCATTATCTAAAAAAAATTAAACCGGCAGGTTCTTTCTAAAACCCGCCGGTTTTTAGTAACTTATCTTACGGTCTGATATTCTTCAAAAACTATTTCTTGACCTGAGAGGCGGGCCAACCGTGGNNCGGGCCAACCGTGGTCCAGGTGCTTGCTTATCCAACTCGGGAGCAAACCGCCGGTCAGCAATACTGATTACAGTGGGAGCAAGTTTCAATGCTATTACCTTTGCCGAACGATCACCACCTGCTCCGGCGTGAACCACCCCCCGGCAGCTCCCCATAACCATTACGCTGCCGCCGGATACAACCTCAGCTCCAGGATGAACATCACCCAGAACAACTACATGTCCCGGGTACTGGACACGCTGTCCGGAACGAAGGGATCTTTTAACCAGGTAGGCAGCCTCTCCTGAAGTAGGTACCGCTTTAGGGGCGTTAACTGCCTGTCTTGAAGATTTTTTTGAAAAACCGGTTTTCAAGAAAGCCTGTTCTGCTTCAGAGTTGGGTACCATCCCAAATTGACGGCAGATATTTTCCAGTTCGCTCTTCTGATTCTCCGGGATTGCCTGCTGGCCATTAAAAAAGGAAAACTTGGCACCTTTAAAAAAACCTTTGGCTGCTTCCATCTTTTTTAAAAGGGTGTTGCGGATCTCTTCGTATTCGCGGTTTGGATCGAGGACAATCACGAGGCCGTTCCTTGTTCCTTTAAATACAACCGTGTCCCTACCCATAATGACCACCTCTCTTCCACATATTTCATGCGAATAAAGTAATATTCGATTTCTTTTGATCTTTTCCCTCTTGGTTTTGTAAGTTAAGAAGAAAAATTAAATAAAAGAACGAATCTTTGCGGCAATTCTGTTTTAACTCGAAGGTCTTGTGGATATAAAACAAAAAAACCTTCTTTTTTCATTTCCAGGCGTATTCCCTGGACAATTCGAAGGGACATTTAATGCAGGTACAATTTTAATCAGGATAATACCCTTGCCGGGCACGGGGATTTAAGAGGGGAATAAATGAGAGTCTACCAGGTAGCTGCGTCAATTATCCGTCACAAGGACAAAATTCTGATCGCCCAGCGGTTAAAGGATGCTCACATGGGTTTGAAGTGGGAATTTCCCGGAGGAAAGATTGAACCGGGTGAAAGTGTCGAAGATTGCTTGAGAAGGGAATTAAAAGAGGAGCTTGACCTGGAAATTGAGGTTGATGGCGAATTCACCGTTATTGAGCACCAGTACGAAGACATGAAGATCTTCCTTCACTGCCACTGGTGCCGTTATCTGGGCGGGATAGCAAAACCGAAGGAATGCCGGGCCTTTAGGTGGGTAAATTTAGAGGAACTCAAGGATTACGATTTTGCCGGCGCCGACCAGAAAGTCGTCCGTCTCCTACTTGAGAAGCATGAAAAAGCATTGCCAGGCCACGGGACCCGGCAAAAGTAGTCTAAAAAACGCTATCGAGACATATAGCAGAAACTGGGCTGACAATCGGGGATGAGGTTTATTAAAGAGGTTCATTTAAAGGGCAGCAGGTAACCTTCCCTGGAAAACTGCAATGAGGAAGGTTGCTGGAGCAACCGGATGGCAGGTAGCTCCGAGATGTCCTTGTAAACACTTTCAGAAACCAGCATTTCTGAAAGGTGGAGGGTGTTTTTAATCCGGATTATCCGGGCCTCACGCAGGCTAGCTAAACCAAGACTTTTTTGACAGGCCCGGAGGACAGCCCGGTCGTCGGGCAGCACCATGGGCAGCATAGCCCGTTGGACAAAGGTACTGGTAAGGGCATTTGTATAAACAGATTTCCTGTCAAATTTGGCCGCAAGACGTTCGGTTGTGAAATCTGCCAGGCCAATGCCATAGGCATTACCCTTCGTCTCCGGGGTCAGGTCCAGGACTGCAATTCTCCTGATCCTGGGTGATGCCGGCTCAGGCGCCCCCTGGATCCGCAGGCGACCGATCACATTGGTATCCATACCTGTACCGCTGATATTCTTACCAATCTCATCCACAATTAAAATATCCAGATCATCTACAGGAAGCCGTGGAAGGTAGCTGCGGGCTTCTTCAAGAAGGGTTTTTTCGGCGTTGACAAAATCCTCCGGGTTAATTGCAGCCACTTTAGCCGTCTGTTCATAAGCATCTTCCAGGATGGCCAGCCCCAGTACCACCGGGGCTGCTTTAAGCACACACTGGCCTCCTTCGGCCACGGCCTGGGAGAGCTGGTCAGGCCGGCAGCGGTGCAGGGATGCCGCCCCCCGCGGCCCCCCCAGACCCACAGCCAGCATTTTCAGCAAACCGCTTTCATGATCTCCATGAAATGAAGTATGGGGCTTTACCCGGTTAACAACGATTATTGCATCACATTTCAGGACACAACTGTTTAGATACACATCTCCGTAAAAGGCCCGCCCGACTACAAAGCAGTCCGTCGAGCAGAGCAAAGCCGCCCCTGTGCTGTCTTCCGTGATCCCCAGGGAGCTGAGCAATTCCCTCTGGCCCTCCGGGCTGCCCCCGCCGTGGCTGCCCATAGCTGCAATTAATACCGGACGGCATCCCAGAGATTTAACATAGTCTGCTGTTTTCCTCAGGATTGTAACTATGTTGCGAATACCCCTGCTCCCTGCGGTAATGCCCACTGTCATCCCGGGTCGCAGTTTTTGATCCAAAGCCGAGGAAGCCAGGGCGGCCTCTACCGCCAATCCAGGGTCGGGCAAGCCCCGGGGCGGAAAGATCTGCAGGACCTTGTACATGCGTGGGAACTCATCTTTATTATTTAACTCGTCCGTCCTCATCCTTGTTATCAGATCCAAAGGATACCCCCTGAACATTTACGTTCACCTGCAGGACTCTCAAGCCGGTCATGTTTTCTACGGCAGCTTTAACGTTGCTTTGAACCTTACCGGCTACTTCCTGAATCCGGGCTCCGTAATCTACAATTATAGAGAGATCAATTACAGCTTCTTTTTCTCCTACATCTGCCTTTACACCTTTGGAAAGGTTTTTGCGACCGAGCCTCTCCGCAATGCCGCCCGCTATACCGCCGCTCATAGCCGATACCCCTTCAACCTCAACAGCGGCTAGACCAGCTATAACCTTGACCACATCATCAGAAATCTTGATCGAACCAATACCGTCCCCTTTAAGGACATACTGATTCTCAGGATAATCCATTCAAGCACCTCCCAAGTGTTTTATCAAAATTATACCATCTGGTTATATTTGGAGTCCATAAAAAGGGAGGTAAAGATTTTTTCACAGGAATAATAGCTAAAGGAAAAGCTCTCTTTAAGGTAGAATATTCTCTTTTATTTAAAAAATGAAACAAATTACAAGGAGGAACTGCTCATGTCGCTTTACCGCACGATGTTGTTTACACCCGCCAATGATCTGCGCAAAGTAGGCAAGGCCCTCATGTTAAATGCGGACGGAGTGGTTTTGGACCTGGAGGATGCTGTGGCTTTCAGTGAAAAAGCCAGGGCCAGGCTGGCACTAAAGGAAGCCCTTGCCCTCCCCCGTGCTTGTGACGTTTTTATCCGGGTCAACAGCGCTCAATCAGATTTTATCCTGGCAGACCTGCTAGCTTCTGTAACAGAGGGAGTTAAGGGAATTGTCCTGGCCAAGTCCGAATCCGCTGAGGAAATCCGGCAGGTGGACTGGGTTATTGGACAGCTGGAAAAAGAAAGGGGGCTTCCAGCCGGTTCCCTGGAGATTATCCCCTTTCTTGAAAGCGCGAACGCAATTGTTAATGCTTACTCCATTGCTTCTGCCTGTAAAAGGGTAAGCAGACTGTTCTTTGGCGGCGTAGATTACGTGCTCGATATAGGTACCAGTTTTTCCAAGGGCGGTTCAGAAATCTTTTATGCACGGGCCCAACTTGTCGTTGCCTCCCGGGCAGCCGGCATCGAAGCACCCATTGATACGGTTTATCCGGACTTTAAGGATATTGAGGGACTGGTTGCCGATGCCAGGGCGGTACGCCAGATGGGATTCCAGGGAAAACTGGCTATTCATCCTAACCAGATTGGACCTTTGAACGAAATATTCATGCCTACTGAAAAAGAATTGGCCTGGGCCAGGAAGGTAGTTGCTGTTTTCGACGAAGCTGAAGCAAAAGGACAGGCGGTTCTGCAGGTAGACGGTAAGATGATCGAATATCCAATCGCCAACCGGGCCAGGCGAATCATTCAATTAGCAGAGCTTCTGGCGCAAAAAGAAAAACAGCATTAAATCTAGAGTAAAGGATTACAATAAACAGCAGGGGAATTATGTCCTTTTGCCGCAGAGTTTAAGACGCAGCTTACAACCTCAACTTACAGCAACACCGGGTTGTTAAATATAATGTATAGGCCTTTTATAGCCGGCCAAGGAGGCTTCTGCCATGCTGAAAAGTAAAGTACTGTTGCCCAGCGATGGTTCGTCCACTTCGCTAAAAGCTGCAGCTTATGCCGCCCGGCTGATGAAAATGAACAAGGACATGAAACTGTCAGTACTTGTGGTAGTGCCGGGGGATAATGTTTTGGTGAGTTCAAAAAACAGGGGGGAAAACATTTTGGAGTCCCTTGCCCGGGAGATTGAGGACAGGGGAAGGGAGATCCTGCAAAAAACCGTCGAGATTTTCAGTAACGAGGGCTTACGCGTCAACGGCTTGATCGACAGGGGAGACCCTGCAGAGGTGATTCTCGCTCATGCAGAACGGGGGAATTATGATCATATAATTATGGGTAGCCGCGGTGTCAGCGAATTGCGGGGTGCGGAACTGGGAAGCGTTAGCCACAAGGTGATTCACCTGGCCAACTGCAGGGTTACCCTGGTTAAATAGGCTAGTCTGCGATTTTACGAACATACAAAACAATAAAGGGCAGAATGGAAAAAAACTCTTTCTTCCCGAATTGAATCAGCCAGATCATATATTCTCTCAGAACTACCCAGGAAGGTGCGGGTTTAAGCAACTCGTCCCTCAATCCCAGGAGGTTTGAGCGGGCTTCCTTAAGACGAGCGGGATCCTCAATCTTTGAAAGGATCTGAGCGATGGTCCGGTCCAGGGGCGAAGCCTCCTCCGAGTTCAAGATGTCCTCTAAATTACTGGACAAATCTGCAAAGGCTTCCCTGTGTCCCTCCTCCGGTAATTTCGTTCCTGAACCTCTCTGGCGGTTTTTCAAATCTTTGATCAGGTTTTCCAGGTACTCCTTTTTACAATTGACGATTTCAATATAATCTTCCCGTCTCTGGCGCTCAGAGTAGGATTCAAAAACAGAAAAGCAACCCTCCCGTCCAGCCTGCTCAAACCCGTGCCGTTGACTTGACTCATTTCCGTAAATCCGGTCAATAATCCTGGCGGTAAAGTCTTCCCAGAAGGTATACTCCAGTCCGTAAGGGGCTTTTGTAAGAATATTATCAATGTCCTTCAATTGCATTTCAAGTAATTGAATAGCTGCTTCCAGATCCTCAATCCGCTCTGACAAAGCTCTTCCCTCCTTACTAAACAACCTAAGCCGTTATCGCATGAAAATTATATCATGATCAAAGGGCAGGCGGAAGATGCTAAAAGAGGCCTCCAGGGGGCCTCTTTTTAAAGAATTCTAAAGAATTCTTTCACACCTTTGCTGGGCTTCTTTCAGAAGGGTGCCGGTCTTATCACACAACTCCATTAAGCGGGCCTTTTCTGCATGACCCTGAGCGGGCAGCTGAGCCAGCACCGAGCCCATTTCCATTATGCAATCCTGGGCATTCCGGATACAGTTTTTAATCTCTGCCCTTTCGCTTGTGTCAACCATGGACTCACCTCCGGTTAATATTAATTAAAATTATTTCTCATTTGTCTTTATTTATACCGTTGGAGGTGGTCCGGATTTAACAAACGAAACAGCAACGCAGCAGGAGCGGCAGCGGCAGAAAGATAAAATATAAAGATAAAATATAATGAGGGCAGGTTTTTACTGTCTTTTCAGGATCCAGTATGGGATCCAGCATCAAAGCCTGGTTATCTCCAGGATCGCAGG
Organism: Pelotomaculum sp. DTU098; assembly: GCA_001512635.1. Taxonomy (GTDB): domain Bacteria; phylum Bacillota; class Desulfotomaculia; order Desulfotomaculales; family Pelotomaculaceae; genus DTU098. Next base: position 53,533 of record LFSA01000065.1, read on the forward strand.
GCCTTTGACCTTCAACCTGACCTTTTCACCTATTTTCACCCCTTCGCCCGTTCTCAAGCTGGCCCTGCCCGAATAGATTTCGCCACCGGTTCTGAAGGATAAAGCATAATAAGTAGGCAGCCGTTTACGCTCAATACATATACCCTCAAAATCGCTGGTAGGTGTTGTTAGATGAAATTTTATAAAGCGGTAGCCGGCAACTGTGGCCGTAATGAGCAGTATTAATACTCCCGTGGTCTTAAGATCTTGATTTTCGATTACTGAACCGACAACTGATATGATCAATCCAGCCAAAACAGCTATACTACCTATTCTTTCCAGCAAGTAAATCACCTCCCGGCATTATTTATCCTGAGACAAGCTATAGCCATTTTATGGCCCTGCTTAAATAACGACGCTGGATTTACACCTGATCTTCTAGAAAAATTGCCGGATTCCTACAGGATTGGTCATATAATTAGATGAATTTTTCCAGTTACAGTTTTATAATGTTTACTTACCGTTAAATCTATGCCTGTCCTTTTCATGCCAGTAACTTTATTAACTTATAATTAAACTCCTTTGAAACCATATTATATTGATGATTAAAATTTTAAATATTTGCCATGACTACTTTTTACTATTATAATGGTTTTGCGACTTTAATCAGGAGGATAACAGTTCCGTGGGATTATACCATATTAAAACCTTCGGCTGCCAGATGAACGAACATGATTCAGAAATACTGGCGGGAATCCTTGAGAAGATGGGATACGCTCCCGTGCATGATGTGGATAAGGCAGATATTATTCTTTTAAATACATGCTGTGTTCGTGAAACAGCAGAACATAAAGTATTTTCCTATTTGGGGAGACTTCGTTCCCTAAAAGAAAAAAATCCAGACCTGATTATTGGCGTATGTGGTTGCATGACCCAGCAAGAAGGCATGGCCTCAAGGATCCGCCACCTTTTTCCCTACGTCGATCTTGTTTTCGGAACACACAACCTTCACCGTCTAGAGGAGTATCTCACCAGGATCAGCGGGGCAAGGGAGCACGTTGTGGAAATCTGGCCATCCCCCGGAAGTATTACGGAAGGCCTCCCGATCAAAAGGAAAGCGGGGGTCAGTGCCTGGGTAACCATAATGTACGGCTGCAATAACTACTGTACATATTGCATTGTGCCCTACGTCAGGGGCAGGGAAAGAAGCCGCAGGCCTGAAGAAATTATTGCTGAAGTAAAAGCACTGGCCCAAAATGGGTTTAAAGAAATTACTTTACTGGGACAGAATGTTAACTCTTACGGAAAAGACCTGGAGGAAAGACTTGATTTCGCCGAACTGCTAAAGAGACTGGAGGAAATAGAGCGGATTGAAAGGATCCGTTACATGACATCTCATCCCAGGGATTTTAATGACCAACTGATCGAAACCATTGCCTCCTCCAGCAAGGTTTGCGAGCATTTTCACCTGCCGGTTCAAGCCGGAAGCAATAAGATCCTGAAAAAAATGAACAGGGGCTATACCAGGGAAGACTACTTAAACCTCGTAGCTAAAATAAAAACGGTGCTTCCACGCTCTACAATTACAACGGATATTATGGTAGGATTTCCCGGGGAAACAGATGACGACTTTGAACAGACATTGGACCTGGTCAGGCAGGTCCGCTTTGACAGCGCCTACACCTTTATCTACAATACCCGCCAGGGCACGCCTGCATCAAAAATGGCTGAACAGGTTCCTGAAGAAAATAAAAGACAGCGGATCCAAACCCTGATCAGGCTGCAAAACGGGATCAGCCTGGAAAAGAACAGGGAGTACGTGGGATCTACCGAAGAAATTCTGGTGGAAGGAAAAAAAGTGAAGGATGAATTATACCTCTGCGGCAGGAACAGGGGCGGCAAAATGGTCTTTTTCCCCGGCGAGGAGAGTTTAATAGGCCAGATAGTGCCGGTGAAAATTGAAAAAGCCCACTTGACCCACCTAGTTGGCTGCAGGGTATAAGTTGAGGGGCTAATCAGCCCTTCTTTTACTAAGGGCAAAGAGCCATCAAAGGCAGGAGGTGAAAAAATGTCTGTAACCGTATACAGTAAAGCAAAAGAGCTTGCAGCAGAGCTTTCTAAATCAAAAGAACTGCATAATGTCAGAGAAGCTGAAGCGAGAATGCTTCAAGACCCCGAAGCCTGGAGCATTATCGACTCCTTTCAGAAAAAACAGCAGGTGTTCTATATGCTTCAATCCCAGGGGCAAACCATAACAGAAGCTCAGAAGAAAGAATTAGAAGAACTGGAAAAACAAATGGTAGAAAACCCCTTGATTTTCGATTACTTTAAGGCACAACAGGACTTTGAACAGGTTTTAGAAAGAATTAACCGGATCATTGGAGAATCCATAGGATTAGGGCCGGAATGCAACTGTGAAAGTGAATGTGCCGAAGGTTCCTGCGACTGTAATGGCTGTTAATAGATCTTAGATAAACTTAACACGCTCTCTTATGGATCCAGATTTGGCATTATACCTGTGAACACTTGAGGATGGTCCTTAGAGGGACTTTTTATCCAATCCTTCCAAAGGGGCTAATAACCCTTTAATGGGGGGTTTTTCTTTTGGTTTACAATACCATATGATATAATGAACACCAGGAGGGGTTTCGGTGAGTTTTACGCCGATGATCAGGCAATATCTTGAGATTAAGAAGCAGTATCCGGACGCCATTCTTTTTTTTCGGCTCGGTGACTTCTATGAAATGTTTTTTGACGATGCCCGGCTTGCTTCCCGGGAACTCGAGATAACCCTGACCGGCCGGGATGGGGGTGCAAAGGAGCGTATCCCTATGTGCGGCATCCCCTACCACGCTTCAGATACATATATCGCCAGGCTAATTGCCAAAAAGTATCGCGTGGCGATCTGTGAGCAGGTGGAAGATCCCTCTCTGGCAAAGGGGATTGTCAGGCGGGAAGTAACCAGAGTTATCACCCCGGGTACAATCATGGACGGGCAATTGCTGGACTCTAAAATGAACAATTACCTGGCAAGTATAGCCCGGGGAGAGGAAGGCTTAGGTCTTGCCGTTACTGATATTACCACAGGACAGTTCATGGTTAACTCCTTTCCGGAGGTAAGGGCGGAAGCAGCCTTGCTGGAGGAGCTCTCCCGCCTGATGCCAGCCGAGATCATTGTGCCCCTTTCAGAAATAGATTCTTTCACTAGAATAATAAATACACAGGGTACACTGACGGTAAATGGATACAAGGATATAGCCTTTGAGCCGGGTGCAGCCGCCAGGGCGCTGGAAAACCAGTTTGGCCCGGACACTTTGAAAACACTGCAAACCTCCGAAGCAAGGCGATCTATTCCGGCTGCAGGTGCCCTTCTTTGTTTTCTCAAGGAAACACAAAAAAGAGACCTGACGCACATCCGGGAGGTTCAATTTTGCCAATCCGGGCAATACCTGCTCCTGGATACGGTAACCCGCCGCAATCTGGAGTTGACCCGCTCCCTTCAGGATGGCTCCGTAAAAAACACATTGCTCTCAGTCCTTGATTACACCGTTACCGCAATGGGTGGAAGGCTAATCCGGAACTGGATTGAACAACCGCTGCTGGATCTTGAAAAAATCGAGTCCAGGCTGGCAGCTGTAGAAGAACTGGTCCACAAGCCACTTTACCGTTCTGATCTCAAAGATGAATTAAAGCAGATTTACGACCTTGAGCGGCTGGCCGGCAAAATTTCATATGGCTCCGCCAATGCACGGGATCTGGTGGCCTTAAAGAAATCCCTCGGTTACCTCCCGTCACTGAAGAAGCATCTGGAACAGGCTGAATCAACCCTGTTACAAGAAACGGGCCGCGACATCGACCCAATGCCGGAAATATGGGAACTCCTTAATGCGGCCATCGATGATGACCCACCCGCTTCTTTAAGAGACGGCGGCATCATCAAAGCAGGCTATAACGCGGAAGTGGACCGGCTCCGCAAAGCCGGGCGGGAGGCTAAAACCATGCTGGCCGGGCTGGAAGAACGGGAAAGGGCCCGTACCGGCATCAAGTCGCTAAAAGTAGGGTTCAACAAAGTCTTCGGTTATTATATTGAAGTAACCCGCGCAAATTTAGCTCAGGTTCCGGAAGATTACCAGCGCAAACAAACCCTGGCCAATGCGGAAAGGTTTATCACGGAGGAATTAAAGGAGTACGAAAACTTGCTCCTGGGCGCGGAAGAACGCCTGACCCAGCTGGAATACAGCCTCTTTCTTGAAATCAGAGAAAAACTAGCCGCTGAACTCCCACGCATTCAGCGTTCCGCTGCCGCCGTAGCCAGGGCCGACGCGCTCTATTCCCTGGGAGAGGCAGCGGCCGCCGGGAATTATACCAGGCCCCGGGTGAGCCGGGACGGTTTGCTGGAGATTAAAGACGGACGGCATCCTGTACTGGAAAAAGTAATTGGACCTGAACGGTTTGTACCCAATGACTGTGTGATGGACAATGAGAAATGCCGTCTTCTTATTCTTACCGGTCCCAATATGGCTGGAAAAAGCACATACATGCGCCAGGTCGCTTTGATTGTTTTAATGGCCCAGGCCGGCAGCTTTGTACCTGCCTCGCTGGCCCGGATACCCCTTGTGGACCGGATTTTTACCAGGATCGGGGCCTCGGACAACCTGGCAGGCGGGCAAAGCACCTTTATGCTGGAAATGGACGAATGCCGCTCAATTGTAACAGGGGCAACCAAGAACAGCCTGATTATTATGGATGAGGTGGGGCGGGGAACCAGCACATACGACGGAATCAGCATAGCCCGGGCCCTGATTGAATACATCCACTTAAAAATTGGTGCAAAAACGTTGTTCTCAACCCATTACCACGAGCTGACCGACCTGGACCAGATTCCCGGAATTGCCAACTTCAATGTTGCGGTCCAGGAAAAGGGAGATAACATTATCTTTTTAAGGAAAGTAATCAGAGGCAAAGCCGACCGCAGTTACGGTATTCACGTAGCCAGGCTGGCCGGGCTGCCGGAAAGCATAATCCTGCGGGCAACTGAAATCTTGAAATACCTTGAATCATCAAGAGAAACCCGGGAACAGACTGCGGCAACCGGGGAAAAGGGGGAGTTTTCGGCTCAGGACCAGAATCTGGAACAAAACAGGTTCAGGGAAGCAATGGTTATTGAGGAACTGCGCAGCCTGGATCTTATCAATATGACACCACTGGAAGCTATCAACCGGCTCCACCAGCTGCGCCAGGAGCTGGAGAAATAAGATAGATATGTCTGAACAGGTTTTTAGCTGATTTTGATGAGGGGGAGGAAAAATGAACGTCGGTGTGGATGTTGGGGGAACTTTTACCGACGCAGTGCTTCTGGAAGACAATAAGGTTCGCGCCACTGCAAAGGTGCCCACCAAAAAGGACCTTTTAGAATCTGTTCTGGAAGCATTTGATATTGTCCTCAAAGGTGTTAACACAAAAGAGCTGGAAAGAATTGTTTTCAGCACAACGATGATTACCAACTTGATTGCAGAACGCAAGTATGATAACGTCGCTATATTACTAATACCAGGTCCGGGCTTAGCCCACGAAACTTACTATTTTGGCACTGCTGTACATATCCTGTCCGGAGCCATTGACTACCGGGGCCGCGAGATTGCCCCGCTTAACGACCGTGAAATTGAGTCAATCCTGGCAGACCTGTCCAGGTTGGGATACCATAGGGTTTGCGTGGTTGGCAAGTTTTCACCCCGTAACACTACCCATGAAAAACGGGTTGCAGAAATTATAAAGAAAAAATATCCAGACTGGAAAATAGACCTTGGCTCTCTGATCGGCGGCCAGTTAAACTTCCCCAGGCGAGTGACCACAACATACCTCACCAGCGCCACCCGGGAACCCTACCAGCACTTCATCAATTCTGTCCGGCAGGCACTGGCGGTACGGAAAATCGACGCCGACGTTTTCATTTTGAAAGCTGACGGAGGAACAATGCCCCTGGAAAACGCAGAAGAGCTGCCTGTGGAAACGATCTTCTCGGGGCCTGCCGCCAGTACCCTGGGTGTCCAGGCACTGATCCCCCCCGGGGAAACGGCTGTGGTTGTAGATATAGGCGGAACTACCACCGACCTGGCCTTGATTCTGAGCGGCCAGCCTCTCCTTTCATCCAAGGGCGCCAAGGTTGAGAACCAGCTCACACAGGTTCGCACACTTGCTGTGAAGTCTGTTCCGGTTGGAGGTGACAGCGCTTTACAGCAAGTGGGCAATGCTTTGGTCATTGGCAGCGGCAGGCTTGGTCCCGCCTACTGCATGGGCGGACCGGCGCCGACTCCCACCGACGCCCTCCGGGTCCTGGGGTTAACTGAGCTGGGGGATCCTGTGAAAGCCGAAGAGGCTATGACAGGTCTGGGTAAACCCCTGAACCTCAGTGCTCAGGACACCGCCAGGAAGGTTATTGAGATGGTGGTGGAAAGGATCGCCTCAGAAGTTAATAATATGTTTCTGGACTGGGAGCAGGAACCTGCCTACAGGGTATGGGAAGTCCTGCAGAAAAAGAAGGTCAGGCCTTCCCTGGTTGCCGGGGTGGGTGGCGGTGCTTCCGGGTTTATCAACCAGATTGCCGCAAAACTTGGCTGCGATCCCTACATCCCGCCCTATGCCCCGGTAGCAAACGCCATTGGTGCTGCCGTAGCCAGGCCTACAATGCAGGTCAGTCTCAGGGCTGATACAGAACAAAACTACTATATAATCCGGGAAGAGGGATTCCAGGATAGGCTTAAGGACAGGCATTTTAACGAGACAAAGGCTCTTGCCCTGGCCAAAGAAAAACTCATCCAAAGGGCTGCCAAATACGGGCTGGTTGTTGAAGCCGGGGAAATTGAAATTATCCACAGGGAAGTGTTTAATATGATCAGGGACTGGACAACAACCGGCAGGCTCATCGACATCACTGTTCAAACTCCCCGGGGAATCACTGGCAGGATAGAGGGGGGTGTATAAGATGAAAAAACACCAGGACAAACAAACCGGCTTAATCTTTTTCCCCGCCTTTGACTGGGCTATCTCCCCCACTCATCCGGAAAGGGAAGAACGCCTCCTCTATACCAGGGACCAGATTTTTGAAGAAGGGATTATGGACCTTCCCCAGATTCTTGAATTTACAGCATCCCTGGCCTCAATCCATGATATCGCCAGAACACATTTTTGTGTGCCCAGGGTTGAGGACCAGACCACAGAAGCACACTTGATTGCAGCCGGAGCTGCGATCCTCCTTGCTGACAGGATCGTAAACGGCGAGATTAAAAACGGCTTTGCCCTGGTCAGGCCCCCAGGTCACCACGCCATGCGGGTGATCCACGGAAACCGGGGTTTCTGCAACATTAATAATGAAGCCATCATGGTGGAATACCTGCGCAGCCGTTACGGCATCAAGCGGGTGGCCATTGTTGATACCGATGTGCACCACGGTGACGGTACCCAGAACATCTTCTGGCATGACCCGGATGTGTTATTCATATCCTTCCATCAGGACGGGCGGACTATTTATCCGGGCACAGGATTTATCCATGAACTGGGCGGCCCGCGGGCCTTTGCCCGGACGATAAATATTCCGTTGCCCCCGGGCACCACTGATGAAACCCTCCTTTACGTGGTTGACAATCTGATCCTGCCGATCCTGGAGGACTTTAAACCTGATTTTATAGTTAACTCGGCGGGGCAGGACAATCATTTTTCAGACCCCCTGGGTAGCATGAGGATAAGCGCCCAGGGTTACGCAAAACTAACCGATAAACTCTGCCCGGACCTGGCCGTGCTGGAGGGAGGGTATGCCATTGAAACCGCCCTTCCTTACGTGAACATGGCCATCATTCTGGCCCTGGCGGGGCTTGACTATACCAAAGTACAAGAACCGGATTATTGGCCCGGACGCTTCAAGGAAAGCTCCGACCGCTCCAGTCAGGTGCGCAAACTTGTGGAGCAAATACTCCATTACTGGCATATGCGGGATAAAATGTCGCCGGACTCAAGGTACATCCGCGGCAAGTTTTACGAAAGAAACATCAGGATTTTCTATGATACCGATTACATTGAAGAACATCAACTGGAAAGGCTGAAGCTTTGCGATCACTGCCCCGGTTACCTATCCATTGAGTCCTCTGCCAGTCACGGTTTGGGAAGGTCCGGCAAAGCCATGTGTCTTTCCGTACCTTTTACAGCCTGTACAAATTGCAGATCCGAAGCAATAGAGGTTTACCACCAGGCTAAAAAAAGAGGTACCCACCGGTACGTTTACCTTCAGGATAAGTCCCAGGATATCTTCTTTGGCTATGATGCCGGGAGCGGGAAGGAGTGGCAATCGGGAGGCTAGTTATTCATGCTGCTGACGCAGACCGGCAGGAGGATGAAAAATGTCTGTTTTCAGGATAGCAGGTGGGCATTTTGCCTAAAATTACAATCCTCGATCCCCAAACAGCAAACCTGATTGCCGCCGGGGAAGTGGTGGAAAGACCCTCCTCTGTGGTTAAGGAACTCGTGGAAAACTCAATAGATGCCGGGGCCAAAAGGATTGTTATCGACATTGAGGAGGGAGGACTGGCATCCATCAGTGTTTCTGATGACGGTTGCGGGATGACTGGAGAAGATCTGGTCCTGGCCTTCCAGCGCCACGCCACAAGCAAAATAACCTGTTCCCATGACCTGCGCCGGATCGAAACCCTGGGATTCAGGGGGGAAGCACTTCCCAGTATTGCTTCCATTTCGAGGATGTCAGTAACCACCAGGATGCACGGCGACCTAAAGGGTAGCCGTGCCACAATTGAGGGCGGCAAGATCGTCGCCGTGGAGCCGGCGGGGTGCCCCGCCGGCACCACCGTACTGGTAAAAAATTTGTTTTTTAACACACCTGCCCGGCGCAAGGCAATGAAAAGCCCCTCCTCGGAAGGTTCACTGTGCGGGGAATTGGTTTCCCGCCTTGCTTTAGCCCGGCCGGATATCCGCTACGAAATGAAAATCAGGGGCAGGCGTGTATTCTACTCGCCGGGTTCCGGCCGCCTGTTGGACGCCGTGACAGCCGTTTACGGCAAACAACTGGCAAAGGAGATGCTCCCGGTTAGTTCTGCTGAACCAGGAATAAGCCTGACCGGGCTGACAGGTAAGCCATCCTTGAGCCGCAGCAGCCGCAGCCACATCACTATAACTATCAACGGCCGATATGTACGCTGCCCGGTTATAACCGCAGCAATAGAGGAAGCTTACCGCTTCCTGCTGCCCCAGGGTCGCAGGCCTGTTACCGTGCTGGCTCTAACGGTAGACCCGGAGCTCCTGGACGTAAACGTGCATCCTGCTAAATTAGAAGTCAAACTCCTGGAAGAAAAAAAGTTGCCGACCTGGTGACCCTCGCCCTCAGGGAAGCGCTCCGGGTAAAAGAAATCATTCCGGCCACAAAAGTAAGCCGGCCCTTTCTTGAATCAAAGGAACATAAGGAAAGCGGTCTTCAATTAACCATTAACCCGCAACAAGACCAACAGGTTCCTCCCCGGGAGCCGGAAATGGTGGTCTCTGAACTGGTCACGGCAAAATACGAAACTACAGGCTCCGGCCTATCCCCCGAAGCAGCAGACCGGAGCAAAAAAGAACCCTGCCCGGAAGAGGCAGAACCAGCTGAAGAAACGACCGGAGCTTTGCCCAGGAAAAACGAACTGCCTGTTTTAAACGCCCTGGCTCACCTGCCTCCCGTTTATATTCTGGCTGCAGGAGGGGAAGGACTTTATATTGTAGACCAGCATGCTGCCCACGAGAGGATCCTTTATGAGAGCTACCTAAACCAAAAGGGTCCTAAACAAAGCCAGTGTCTCCTTATTCCGTTAATGCTGGAGCTTGATTATAGAGATGCAACAGTCCTGACCCAGCGTTTGATCTGGTTTTCCGATGCCGGTTTTATTCTTGAACATTTTGGTGGCAATTCTTTTTTGCTCAGGGGCGTCCCCACCTGTTTTCCTGCCGGGCAAGAGAAAAATTTATTCCTGGATCTTCTTGACTATTTCAGAGAAAGAGGGCAGGAGCTGGCTCAGGCTGATTTTGAACACCAGCTTTATGCCTCGATAGCCTGCAGAAATGCCGTCAAAGCAGGAGAAAAGCTGTCCAAATCTTCTATGGATGCGCTCCTGGAAAGCCTGGCTCAAACTGAAAATCCCTTTACTTGCCCCCATGGAAGACCTACTATAATTCATTTATCTTACAGGGATCTGGAAAACCGCTTTAAACGTTAAAATCCTTCAAAAGGAGCAATGGAGACTTGTCGGGTCCTCAGCAGAAAAAAAGCTTCGCCGTTACCACCTCTCACCGGCCCTCAAAGGCCACCATCGACCTGGCTAAGCATTTTGCAAAAAAATTGGGAGTACCTTTTGTAGAAAGGAATGATTTATCCCAAAAGGCCCTGGCTGATACTCTAAAGGTAAGGGGCCTTGTGGTTGTCTCTGCCAACCGGGTTTCTTATTTTGAAGGAGGTCGAGAGTTTTTTTTCCATCCAGGCCTTGCCAGTTTGCGTATAAAGGAACTGAAAAATGGGAAAACTGACCAAATGATTAAGGCCATGTCTTTAATTCCCGGGGATTATGTCCTGGACTGTACTCTGGGTCTGGGTTCCGACGCCATTGTCGCCAGCTATGTTGCAGGCGTCGAAGGGAGGATCACCGGATTGGAAGATTCCAGTGTCATAGCGGCACTGGTTCAACACGGCCTGGCAAATTATCCCGCACCTGAAAAGGACCTGGCCCTGGCCATGCGAAGGGTCAGGGTAATCAACATTAATCACAAAGAATACCTTGCCGGTTTAGCTCCCCAAAGTTACGACATCGTGTACTTTGACCCGATGTTTCGTATACCCAGGTGCCATTCGCCCGCCATAGATTCCATCAGGCCACTGGCCAATCCGCACCCCCTGGACCGTGAAACTATCGACCTTGCCCTTAAGGTGGCGGCCAGGAGGGTCGTTATGAAAGAAAGACGGGGAAGTACCGAATTCCAGCGGCTGGGGTTCCACAGGATTGAAGGAGGAAAATACGCTCCTGTTGTCTACGGTGTAATTGAAAGGAAGCGCCTGTGAATGGGTGATAACATTCAGAAACTTCCCCCTCTTGTGGTAATTACCGGACCCACAGCCACCGGTAAGAGTGAAGTTGGCGTGATGGTAGCTGAGAAATTGGGCGGGCAAATCATTTCTGCCGATTCAGCCCAGGTTTACCGGGGCATGGATATTGGTACGGCCAAACCCACTCCTGCTGAGAGGCAGGGCATAACCCACCATCTCATTGACATCGTGGATCCGGACCAGGAATACAGCGCAGCGCTGTTTCAGGAGCAGGCTCGGACAATTATTTCAGATCTAACCAGGAGAAAGATCCTGCCCGTCATGGTAGGCGGAACAGGACTTTATATCCGCGCTGTAATTGATCCATTCAATTTCAGCAACACTAAAGGAGACCCTCTTTTGCGGAAGCGTCTTTTAAAAGAGGCCACTCTTCACGGTCCTGAGGCACTTCACGGAAAACTTTCGGAGGTGGATCCCGTCGCGGCCTCGAGATTGCACCCCAGGGATTTGAGACGGGTTATTCGCGCCCTGGAGGTTTATTATTTAACCGGGGAAACCATATCCAGCCACCAGAGCAGAGATGAAACCGGCAAACCCCTGTACAACCTTTTTATGTTTGGTCTTACAATGGCCAGGGATAAGCTCTACAAACGCATTGAAGAGAGAGTGGACAAAATGATTGCAGCGGGGCTTATTGACGAGGTCCGGCGGCTTTTAGAAAAAGGCTATAGCCCGGAACTGAGTTCTATGCGCAGCCTGGGCTATAAAGAGATAATTAAATATCTTTCAGGTGAACTAACCCTGGAACAGGCTGTAGAAATTTTGAAAAGAAACACCAGGCGTTTTGCCAAAAGGCAGTTAACCTGGTTTCGACGGGATCAAAGAATAAAATGGCTAGATCTGGATAAACTGGGTGGCTTAAACATAGCAGCCCAGAAAATAACAGATTCACTTGAAGGAGTATTATAAGGTTTGTAGAAAGACATAAAGAAAAAATATCCATCGGAGGGAGCTCCTAAAATGACAAAACCTCAAATCAATTTACAAGATGCCTTTTTGAACCAGGTCAGGAAGGAAACTATCCCCGTTACCATTTTCCTTATAAACGGCTTTCAGCTAAAAGGATTGGTCAGGGGCTTTGATAACTTTACGGTCATCCTGGAAAGCGACGGAAAACAACTCATGGTTTACAAGCATGCTATTTCTACAGTTAGCCCGCTCAAACCGGTAAGCACGTCATTCTCTGAAACAAAGGGCTCCTAGCTCCTAGATTACTCCTAGATTACGACACGGCTGGCCTCTCCACCGAGAGGCTTATTTATTGGTCGTAAAAGTCCACCCCCGGCGTATACTGTTAATAATGGATAGCCCATAGGGAGGTGGCGGAGCCCATTGAAAATTAATATTTGGAACAGCCACGAGCCTGACGGCAACACTGCGCGAAGGGGTGTCAAAAAAACCCAGAAAACGCAATTTTACATTCAGCCCGCCAGCAAAGCTTCCCGTGCTCCGGAAGAATCCCGGGAACAGAACAATGCCCGGGAGATTTTGATGGAGTTAAACAACCTGATCGGGCTTCATGAAGTAAAAAAGTTAATCATGGAAATCTATGCCTTTGTAGAGATTCAAAAGAGAAGGCAAAGGAAAAGACTGGCCACAGAGCCTCTGGTGCTGCACATGATTTTTAAAGGGAACCCTGGTACGGGAAAAACTACCGTGGCAAGGATCCTGGGTAAGCTTCTGAAAGAGGTGGGTGTACTCCCCAGGGGCCATCTAGTCGAAGTTGAACGTGCCGACCTGGTGGGAGAGTATATCGGTCACACTGCACAAAAAACCAGGGAGCAGATAAAGAAAGCCCTGGGAGGAATCCTTTTTATTGATGAGGCCTATTCCCTGGCCAGGGGCGGTGAAAAAGACTTCGGGAAAGAGGCCATTGACGCCCTGGTCAAGGGGATGGAAGATCACAGGGACAACTTGATCCTGATCCTGGCCGGCTATCAGGAAGAAATGGACTGGTTTGTAGAAATTAACCCCGGTATGCGTTCCCGTTTTCCCGTGCATATATCATTCCCCGATTATACCACCGGAGAACTTCTGACCATAGCAGAATCAATGCTTAAACAAAAGCAATACGTCCTTTCCAACGGAGCCAGGGAGGAACTCCGTTATGCTATCGAAAAAGAACATAAGCGCCATGAGCATAGCGGCAATGCAAGGCTTGTCCGGAATATGATTGAACGGGCCATCCGCCGGCAGGCAGTCCGCTTGCTGGAACAAAAAGGTGAGCTCAGCCGCGAGGATCTTATGCTTATTACAAGGGAAGACATAAGAGGATTCCAGGAGGAATAGTTTAAAGGTATAATTAAAGTAAAATAATTGAGATAGAAATAATTTATTAAATCAAGGAGAAATTAATGTCTAAAAGATATGGATATAGCCTGGAAGAGTTAGCCTGGGAAGTAGAGGAAGAAGTCCAGCATATTTACCGCGCTATTGAAAAAAGAGCACTTATTAATCATGCCAAGGTACTGAAAGCCTTTAACAGTGCCCGGGTCAGCGACTTTCACCTCAAGGGGACAACAGGTTACGGGTATGGTGATTGTGGAAGGGAAGTCCTGGAAAAAATTTATGCTGATATTTTCAGGGCCGAGAAAGCCCTTGTGCGGGGCCAGATAGTCTCAGGTACCCATGCCATTGCCCTGTGTCTGTTCGGAATCCTGCGCCCCGGGGACGAACTCCTGTTTGTACAGGGAGAACCCTATGACACCCTGGGAGAAATGATCGGGCTACGCGGGCAAGCATACGGTTCACTGCGGGAATTCGGGATCATATACCGTCAGGTTAATCCCACCCCTCAAGGTATAGACTATCCCGCTATAAGACAGGCTTTGAACGAAAAGACAAGAATGGTTCTGCTCCAGCGTTCAAGGGGTTATGGGAAAGGTCTATCCCTTGGCATCAATGGCATGCGCTCTGTTATCAAATATATCCGTCAATTAAAGCCAGATACGGTTATTTTTGTTGACAACTGTTACGGTGAGTTTGTGGAAGAGGAAGAACCCATTGAAGCGGGTGCCGATCTTGTAGCCGGCTCGCTGATTAAGAACCCCGGAGGCGGGCTTGCTCCAACCGGAGGTTATGTGGCAGGACAGGCCAAATATGTGGAGATGGCTGCCAACAGGTGGAGCGCACCGGGCCTTGGTGCTGAAATCGGGCCTTCAGCGGAATATCAAAGGCTCCTTTTTCAGGGACTCTACCTGGCCCCCCATACTGTGGCGGAAGCATTAAAGGGTGCTGTTTTTGCAGCAAGGTTATTTGAAAAGCTGGGTTATGAAGTTTCACCCGCTTATAACGAGCAGCGGCATGATATTGTCCAGGCAATCCGCCTTGGTAGTGCGGAAAAAATGCTTGCTTTCTGCAGAGGCCTGCAGTCTGCTTCCCCGGTTGATGCCCATGTGCGGCCAGAGGCAAGCAGCATGCCGGGTTATGATGACCCGGTGCTCATGGCTGCGGGAACCTTCGTCCAGGGGGCATCCCTCGAGTTGAGCGCCGACGGCCCGCTCCGGCCACCCTATGATATTTATTTTCAGGGAGGGCTTTCCAAAGAATATGTCCGCCTGGCAGTTCTCGCAGCAGCAAGGGAATTGCTTAATTATAACGGTTAGAGAATAAGGTAGCCCTGAAGGAGTAAAAATTGGCAATATAAAATGGCAGTAGATTATGGTAGCTTTTTGCAGTGGATATTTAGAATTATTAGAAATTTTAGTTTTTTAAGAAGGGTTTATTATATTTTCGTCAAAAGCTTAAATTAGTCCAAACATAGTTAAGGCGTGGTGCTGTTATGAATTTTAAGCAATTGGAGGCATTCTTATGGGTGGCCGAACTGCAGAGCTTTACTAAAGCAGCCCGTCAGCTGTATATAAGTCAGCCGGCCATTAGCTTTCAAATTAAAGCGCTGGAAGAAGACCTCCAGGCGCCATTGTTTCAACGCGGGGATAAAAAGGTCATGCTCACAGAAGCAGGGCGTATCCTGTACCCTGAAGCCAAAAAAATGCTAAGGCACTATCAGAAGATCAAAGAAGGCCTGGAGGATTTGAAAGGTCTAAAAACAGGACATCTAATGGTCGGCGCCAGCACCATCCCCGGCGAGTATATCCTTCCTCTGTTAGTTGGCGGGTTCAAGAACAAATACCCGGGGATAGAAATCACCTTAAAGGTCGCCGGAAGCACTCAGGTAGCCAGGTGGGTTCGGCAAAGGGAGATTGACCTGGGTTTTACCGGTGTGCCTGTTAATAATGAGGGCATCCATTGTGTCCCCTGGTTGAAGGATCAGCTGGTGCTAATCGTGCCACCCTCTCACAAGTGGGCTAATCTGGCTCATGGCCTTGATGTTGCTGAATTAAAAAACGAAACCATGATTCTGCGGGAACAGGGCTCAGGAACGCGCCGGTCACTGGAAAAAAAACTTGAGGAAAAAAATATAGAAATGAATAAAATACCCTGCGTCATGGAATTGGGCAGCACCCGGGCAGTAATCACAGCAGTTGAAGCGGGACTGGGTGTGAGCATTGTTTCCAGATATGCCGTTCAGGACGCCCTGGAACTGGGCAAAGTTGTCGAAGTTCCACTGGTTGGGCTGGATTTAGCCAGGTACCTCTACCTGCTCCGGCACCCCCAGGGACCAGGAGGCTTCGCCGTTGAAGCTTTCGGAGAATTTGTAAGTGACAAGGATAACTGTAAACGCTTCCTGCGACAGTAGGGAGCGTTTGTAGTTTTATTAGTTTTATTTTGTCTATTTTGCTTATTAAGTTCTAAAATAGCAGGAAATTTCGAAGTTTTTGTCTAAATATATCCCACGGAGATTTTACAATGTTAAAAATAAAGCCAAAGTTTTTCACCCTGCGCACAAAAATGGCCATACTTTCTTTTGGTTCAGTTTTCCTGGCGATCGTAATCGGAGGTATCATTGTAGTCCACAAGATATCTGCCACATTTGAGAAAGAAGCCGGGATGCGCGCCATGGCCATAGCCCGTACTCTGGCTCAATTCGAGGAAATCCAAAAAAACATCGGAAAGCCCGAAGGAGCAGAGGTCATCCAGCCGATTGCCGAGCGTACACGCCTGGCTACCGGTGTTGAATACATCGTTATTGTAGACATGGAAGGAATCCGCTACTCGCACCCTCTAGAAGAGCGGATCGGCAAAAAATTTACTGACGTTGATCTAGGTCCGGCACTGGCAAACAATGAGTATATTTCCAGCGCAGAAGGGGTACTGGGGCCTTCAGTACGGGCTTTTGTACCCGTTAAAGTTGAAGAGGGCACCCGCCAGGTGGGCGTTGTTGTGGTAGGGATTTTAATCCCCACAATGGGAGCCCTGTTAAGGACCATCCAGACACAGCTTTACTACTCCCTGGGCACGGGTTTGCTTGTCGGCCTGCTGGGCTCTCTTTACCTGGCCAGGAGAATAAAAAAAGCCATGTTTAGTTTGGAACCAGAGGAAATAGCAAGGCTACTGGAAGAGCGGGTAGCAATTTTCCAGGCCATGGGTGAGGGTATCATTGCCATTGATCGAGATAACCGCATAACCGTTGTAAATCAAGAGGCCCAGCGAATCCTGGGCAAAACAAGTGAAGAATTGCTCGGAAAGATGATAACAAGCATTATACCCTACTCCACACTGCCAGAAGTCCTTAAAACAGGGGAAGCACAAATTAATCATCAAATGGTTTTGAATGATACGATGGTCCTGGTTAACAAGGTGCCGGTACGTTTTAAAGGTGAAATCATCGGTGCAGTAGCAACATTTCAGGATAAAACCGAGATAAATAGACTGGCTGAAGAATTGACCGGGGTAAAAGCATTTATTGAAGCCTTGAGGGTTCAGAATCATGAACATAAAAACAAGCTCCACACCATAGCAGGCCTAATCCAGTTGGAAAAGTACGACCACGCCCTTGATTATATCTTTGGTCTTTCCGAAGAACAGCAAGAGATTACCGAGCTCTTAACAAAAAATATTCGTGACGACAGCATTGCCGGGCTACTCCTGGGCAAGTATGAAAGGGCTAAAGAGCTCCGTATAAAATTAGAGATTGACCGGAGTACCTGTTTCAGGGAACTTCCGTCCTGCCTGCAAAGAGGAGAACTTGTAATAATCATTGGCAATCTGCTTGAAAACGCCTTTGACGCTGTACGTATGGAAAAACCGGAACGGCGGAAGGTATTCTTTTCAATGCTGGACACCCCTAAGGGTCTGACCATTACTGTAAGGGACACGGGTCCGGGCATTCCGGCAGAAAGGCGGGAAAGTATCTTTCAAAGGGGTTTTTCAACAAAGGGTTCGGCCAACTGCGGCCTGGGTCTTTACCTGGTAAAACGTTATGTTAACATGTGTGGGGGGTCAATATCCATCCAGGACGCAGATGGCGGAGGTGCTGTTTTTAACATTAACATCCCAAAAGAACAGGGTAGTCAAAATAATCCGAGTCAAGAAGGTGATTGTTAATGTCCCAGATAGATGTTTTAATTATTGAGGACGACCCCATGGTGGTTGAGGTAAACCGGGGCTTTATTAATGCCGTGCCGGGGTTCAGGGTGGTGGGGGTGGCCCGTACCGGGCGGGAAGCCATCGAGTTAGTGAAGGAACTGGTTCCCGATCTTGTTCTCCTTGATATCTATCTCCCCGATATTGACGGCGTAACTACACTTCAGGAGATCAGGCGGTTCGGTCTGCCTACGGATGTAATCATTATTACAGCAGCTCATAACGCCGAAACCATCCAAAATGTTTTTCGCTACGGGGCCATAGACTACATCATAAAACCCTTTAAATTTACCCGTCTGAAAGCTGCCCTCAATTGTTATGCTACTTTGCACAACCGGTTTAAATGCCAGAGCCAGATGACCCAGAATGAAATTGACAGTTTAGGATTAAGCCGCGGGCAACAGCAGGATGAAGGCGTTCCGAAGGGGTTGAATGAAATAACGCTTAAGCAGGTTTACCTGTACTTACTTAAGGAAGGAACTGCCTTATCGGCTGAGGAAGTTGCTGAAGGCGTCGGACTGGCCCGGGTTACAGCCAGGAGATACCTGGACTTTTTAGAGAAATCGGGCAGGGTAATCCTGGAACTGCAATATGGTTCCGTAGGACGTCCAGTAAACAGGTATCGTACCCTGGAATAGATTAATGACTTTAAAAACCAATATTCATTTTATTAACTAATCATTGTACTCTGGCAAAAACTTTTATATATTTAAACCTGACCCGTACTTAAAAACAAAGGTTAACGGGGAGGTGAAGGGCGTATTAAAAAAGAGTATCCGGGTTTGCCTGTTACTGCATGTTATAATCTTGCTCATTATCTTTGCCGGGTGCAGTAAGCGGGTAGAGGATTCGGAACAGGTTAGCCCGGAAGAAAAAATTGTAATCAAGTTTTCCCATGTGGTCGCTGAGAACACACCCAAGGGGCTGGCTGCCCAACGTTTTGCAGCGCTTGTAAAAGAGAGGACCAACGGGAAAGTTGAAGTACAGGTATTTCCAAACTCCACCCTGTACAAAGACGGTGAAGAGATCCAGGCCCTTCAATCAGGGGCCGTGCAAATGATTGCGCCTACCACATCCAAGTTGTCGGGGTTGTTTCCGCAATGGCAGATATTTGATCTGCCTTATGCTTTCCCGGATGAGGATACTGTCCACAGGGCCATGGACGGCTATATCGGTACCCAGTTATATCAAGGGTTGAGCCTGCAAAAAATGAAGGCTTTGGCTTTCTGGGACAACGGCTTCAAACAAATGACCAATAGCCAAAGGCCTTTAATTCACCCGTCTGATTTTCAGGGATTAACTTTCCGGGTTATGATTAATAGTAATGTTTTAAAAAGACAGTTTGAGAAACTCAACGCACAGCCTGTTGAAGTATCCTTTGACGACCTCTATCGCGCCCTGGAATCCGGGGAAGTTGATGGAGGCGAAAACACTATGTCTAATATCTGTTCGAAAAACCTCTATAAAGTACAACCCTACCTGACCATATCAAATCACGGTTACATGGGATACGTAGTTATAACCAATAGCGATTTCTGGTCAAGCCTTCCGGAAGACATCCGGTCCCTCCTGGAGGAAACATTGCTCGAAGTGACCCACTGGGAACGTGAGCAGGCT
Source organism: Pelotomaculum sp. DTU098 (assembly GCA_001512635.1). GTDB lineage: Bacteria > Bacillota > Desulfotomaculia > Desulfotomaculales > Pelotomaculaceae > DTU098. The sequence goes on from LFSA01000065.1 coordinate 72,746, forward strand.
TCCCTTATGAATCAAAGGGACCTGGAGCATATCATTTCCTCTGGGTATGTCCAGGTACACTACCAGTCCGAAGCAGAAAAAAAAGAGTGGGAACAGGCTCTTAAACCCCTCTATGATGAATTCAAATATGTAATTGGAGAAGATTTGCTGCGCAGCATTGAAGATTTAAAGAAAGGATAGGCTGCTGCAGCCATGTTTTATATTTTTGATGCTTATCAAAAAACACCTCATTAAAGAAATGGTGTTTTTTGTCTTTTTCTAGTGGATTTTCCGGATCAGGCCGATTACTTTACCGAGAATTTGAAGTTCATTTACATAGATGGGTTCCAACAGGCGGTTTTCCGGCTGCAGGCGGACCCGGTCCTTCTCCTTGTAAAACCTTTTTACCGTAGCTTCTTCCTCAAGTAAAGCCACAACGATATCTCCATTGTCGGCATCTTGCTGCCGCCGCACCACAACCAGATCCCCGTCCAGAATTCCGGCATCAATCATACTGTCTCCACGCACAGCAAGCATAAAGAACTCTCCTGGGCCGGTGAAATGAACCGGCAGGGAAAAGGTCTCGTCCCTGTTTTCCACAGCTAAAAGGGGAACGCCGGCTGCCACATGACCCAGCACTGGAATATTGACGCATTCGATCCGGTTTTCCGGAAAACCATCAAGGACTTCCATGGCCCTCGGCTTAGCAGCATCACGCCTCAAATATCCTTTTTCTTCTAACTTTTTAAGATATCCATGCACAGTTGAGCTAGAGCTCAATCCTACCGCCTGACAGATTTCCCTGACCGAGGGGGGATAGCCCTTATTACGGATGTTTTCCTTGATAAAAGCTAGAATGGCTGCTTGTTTCGGGTTTAAATCACTGGGCATAACCTCACCAGCCTTATATACATTTTTTTTTGCAGTAATTATAACATATTTTGCTGCGTTATAAAACGCTTGTTCGCATCTTTGTTAAAAATTTAAATTAATATTTTTTTAACTTTTAGAAGGATGCATCCCCTTATTGTAGAATGAATCAAAAGATGGTTTACAATGTCAGGAAGGGGGGCCTGGATGCAAAAGTATAAAGTAGCTATCGTTGGTGCAGGGAAAGGCGGTCATTCTATTTACAGGATGCTAAAAAAGATGGATGAAGTCGAGATAGTCGGCATAGCCGATATAAATCCTGACGCTCCTGGTATGGAGGCCGCACGTAAAGATGGTATCTTTGTCACAACAAATTATAGTGAGCTCACCATGCTTCCGGACGTGGATATTATTATCGAAGTTACAGGAAACCAGGCTGTAAAAGAACATATCCTGCAGAACAAGCACAAGTGTACGGCATTGCTGGAGTCAAAGGCCGCTAATCTAATGATGATTGTGCTTAAAGAAAAAGAAGAGATGGCTGAGCTCACAAAAGTCCAAGGTGAACTATCGGCTATTTTAAACTCTATGCAAGAGGCTATTGAAGTAGCGGATATGGATGGAACCATCAAATATGTTAACCCTGCTTTTACCCGCATTACAGGCATACCCGAGAAAGAAAGGATTGGCCAGAATATCTTTGAAAGCTCCCCGGACGGGGCCCTTGCCCAGTTATTAAAAACTGGTAAGCTAGTTTTTGGCCAAAGAACAAGAGTGGGTGGAAGCAACGCTGAAGTTGTTGCCAACTCCGCTCCCATCATTGTTGACGGAAAGATGGAAGGCGGCGTTGTGGTTTTTCAGCATTTTACAGATATAATGAATATGATGGAAGAATTGAAAAAGAGCACTACCATCATAGAAAATCTAACAGATAAACTGGGACAGGTAACCACAAGCAAGTATTCCTTTGAAGATATTATCGGAAACAGCGCAGAAATAAAAAAATGTATCAACCTGGCCGAAAAGTCTGCCCGCACTAATTCAACAGTGCTCCTCCTGGGTGAAAGCGGCACCGGGAAGGAATTATTCGCCCATTCCATTCACCGCGCATCCATGCGGCGGGAAAACCCATTTATTAAAGTTAACTGCGCAGCAATACCGGAAACGCTTCTTGAGAGCGAATTCTTCGGTTATGCCAAAGGTGCTTTTACGGGTGCCACGAAGTCCAAAATAGGGAAGTTTGAACTTGCCCATGGCGGAACGATTTTCCTGGACGAAATTGGAGATATGAACCTCCTGCTTCAGGGCAAATTACTGCGCGTATTACAAGAAATGGAATTTGAGCGCGTTGGGAGTAATCAGACTATTAAAGTGGATGTCAGGGTAATTGCAGCCACTAACCGGAACCTGCGGGAGTTGATCCGCCAGGGCAAATTCCGGGAAGACCTGTATTACCGGTTAAATGTCGTTGAAATTACCATTCCTCCCCTGCGGTCGCATAAAGAAGACCTGCCTGCACTGGTAAATAACACGATCGTCAAGCTCAATAGAAAGCTAGGTAAAAAAGTGAAGGGCCTCTCCAAAGACGCTGAAGAACTACTTTTTAGTTATGACTGGCCAGGTAATGTCCGTGAGCTTGAAAACGTTATTGAGCGGGTGATGGTAACCGTTGACGATGAAATTTTGGTGAAAAAGCACCTTATCCAGCACATCAACCAGTTCAGGATTCTACCGGAACGTGATGTTGATATAATGCCCATAGATCAGATGGAGGAAATGCTAATACGCAAGGCCTTAGCCAAATACGGCAACACAGTAGAAGGTAAAAGACGTGCTGCCCAGGCCCTTAACATATCCCTGGCAACACTTTATAATAAATTGAAAAAAATAAAATCTTTGCCTACTAAAATTTAGAATCGATTACTAAGATTAAGAAAGGCTGCTTTTTTCAAGGGATAAGCCTTTCCCTGTTCTACAATTTAGAATTTTTTTATTAGTATTTATTTTTTTATTCGTTCCGGCATACGAAAACTATAGTTTGACAATATTCAAGGATTAAGCAATAAACATAAGGTTGGCGAGGTCTCAGTAGCTATGGATTTATGGTAATTAGCAGGATCAGGATCATGGTACGGATCTTGCTTTTTATTTTTTAGGAAAACAGGAAGCAACATTACAGCAAAGGGGGGAACTAAAATAAAAACCATTAACACCAGTGCGATTACGGAAGCCGTAAAGCAAATGTGTCAGGAAGCGAACTTCAACCTGGGCAACGATGTGATGGAGGCTTTTAAAAAGTTTCAGGAGACTGAAACATCCCTCACTGGCAAAGAAATTCTGCAAATCCTGATCAAAAATGCTGAGATTGCCCAGGAAGAGCAGGCACCAATGTGTCAGGACACAGGTTTTGCCGTAGTTTTTGTCGAACTTGGCCAGGATGTGAGGATCGAAGGTGGAAACTTAGAAGATGCCATCAATGAAGGCGTACGTCAAGGTTACGTCGAAGGCTACCTGAGGAAATCCATCGTTGGTCACCCGCTGGAGCGCAAAAACACCGGAGATAATACACCAGCGGTTATTCACACTAAGATCGTCCCAGGGGATAAACTACGTATAATCGTAGCACCCAAGGGTGGCGGCTCTGAGAATATGAGCGCAATCAAAATGCTCAGACCCGCTGATGGTGTTGAAGGCGTCAAGAAATTTGTCGTAGACACGGTCAAGGCAGCAGGTCCTAACCCCTGTCCTCCAGTTGTGGTAGGTGTGGGCATCGGGGGAACCTTTGAAAAAGCTGCTCTGCTAGCCAAAGAGGCTCTGTTAAGGGAAATTGGTTCAAAGAGCAAGTATCCCGATATTGCTAAACTGGAAGAAGAGCTTTTAGAGGAGATTAATAAAACCGGGATCGGGCCCCAGGGTCTTGGGGGCAGAACCACGGCGCTTGCGGTGCATATAGAAATATTCGCAGCTCATATTGCCAGCCTGCCTGTAGCGGTTAACCTGAACTGCCACGCGGCCAGGCATAAAGAAATAGTCTTATAAGGCACTTAATAACCCCGAGGTAATGCTTTAAAAACAGGGGAGGTGAAATGATTGACCCAGATAAGGCTTACTACCCCACTGACCGATGAAATGGTCGAAAAGTTGAGGATAGGCCAGCAAGTCCTGTTAAACGGAACCATTTATACAGGGCGCGATGCAGCCCATAAAAGGCTGGTAGAACTGATTAAACAGGGGAAAGAACTTCCCTTTGACCCTAAGGGGCAAGTCATTTATTATGTTGGCCCCACTCCGGCAAAACCAGGTAAAGTTATTGGTTCCTGTGGACCAACAACCAGCTACAGGATGGATCCCTACGCGCCGGAACTATACGCGCAGGGACTAAAGGCAACTATTGGTAAAGGAAAAAGGTCACCGGAAGTAATCAAGGCCTTAAAGCAATACAAGGGTGTATATTTTGCAGCAATCGGCGGAGCTGCTGCACTCATCGCCAAAAGCATAAAATCAGCAAAGGTTATTGCTTATGAAGATTTGGGTGCGGAAGCCATCCACGAACTGGTTGTAGAGGATTTCCCAGTCGTAGTGGTGAATGATGTACTTGGCGGTGACCTCTACGAAGAGGGAATTGAGATTTACGCGGCTAAATAAAAAAATTAGTTGAGGACATAACCTTGTTCAAGAATAAGAGTCATATATAAAATCAAAATACAAGCCCGAATGGGTGATCGCCCGACCAGAAAGGATTAATAGGTTGGGCTAGGTTCTTTTGAGTAACTAAACAGTACATCTATTTTTTGAGCAGGTTGACTTAATTCTATTTACGGGCAAGGGGTAAAGCAATAAGCTGGTAAGTAGAAGTACAGTATTATCCATGATTTGACTACCGTTTTAAAACCCATCTCCACTTAAGTCTATTAAGCCAGTTCAAAGGCGAATTTACGGGTTTTTTAACTTAAAAAAAATACGCCTATAAGAACTGGCTTAACACTGTTGCTAATGCCGGATGAACTGCAAGTATAGCGGGTTAGGACCACCTGAAACAAAGCCTTTTCAAACACTATAGCCAGCCGCCCCTAAAAAAATAAGGGTCAGGATCTGGGTCTTGAATATTGATACTGCCGGGAAATGCCTGGCACAGGAGCGGCAGAAGGGAGGGAGCTGAAAAAGAGTAAGGATAGTATATGGAGTTAGTGTTATGAGAATATAAAAGCCAATCAAGTTGCGTAAATCATTTAGCCAAGGCACTGTGTGGGTTGGTATGGACCTCTGAAATAGGGAATAGGAGTCAAAAGCAGGATTAATTGCTAATTCATATAAATAGTTCGGCGTTTATTTATATTTAAAATAATGCGTTAAATAGACAAGAGGGGAGAGATTTAGCCAGTGAAACTGTTCGAGTATATGGGGAAAGAGCTTTTTGCCAAGTACGGTATACCGGTACCGAAAGGCAGAATGGCTTCCACCCCGGAAGAAGCTGCCAAGATTGCTGCGGAAATTGGTGGTCCATGTGTTGTAAAATCCCAGGTCCTTTCAGGCAAGAGAGGTAAAGCTGGTGGAATTAAATTTGCCAATACTCCCGAAGAAGCCCAAAAAGCTGCAGAAGAAGTCTTAAGCATGACCATTCAGGGGCTGCCCGTCCAGGCTGTACTGGTCGAAGAAAAACTTAAAATTGATAAAGAGCTGTACATGTCCATAACAATTGACGGTTCAGCCAAACAAGCAGTGCTTATTGCATCCGCTTACGGCGGAATGGACATTGAAGAACAGCCAGAGGAATACATTATTAAGAAGCACATCGATCCTGAACTAGGCATGATGCCATTCATGGCCCGCGATGTTGTAAGAAGAATGGGCATTCCTATTAGAAGCCCACATGGACAAGAAATTATCAAAATTATTCAGACCCTCTACAAGATCTGTCTGGAGAAAGACGCCGAACTGGTTGAAATTAACCCGCTGGTATTCAGCGACGACAAGGTAATTGCCGCCGACTCCAAAGTTACTATTGACGACGACGCCTTGTTCCGCATGAAAGACCTGCCCATAGTAGATGACAGATCCCCTGCAGAAAGAGCTGCCAAAGAACTCGGACTCTCCTTTGTGGAATTGGATGGGGATATTGCCGTGATGGCCAACGGCGCAGGTATTACAATGGCCACCCTCGATACCCTGCAGGCTTACGGCGGCTACCCGAAAAACTTCCTGGACTGCGGCGGCGGCACCGGCAGAGAAGCCACAGCCAAGGCCCTTGAAATTCTTTTGAGCTTAGATCCCAAGGCTGTTTTCATAAACATCTTCGGTGGAATTACCCGTTGTGATGATGTTGCTAACGCTGTCAAGGACGTGTATGAGGCGAGGGGCGGTTTCCCTGTACCTGTAGTTATCCGTCTGGTCGGGACTAACCAGGATATCGGCCGGGAAATTTTGGCGTCAATCGGTGTCGAAGCCTTCGACTTCATGGAAGACGCTGCCAGGAAGGTTATTGAACTCGTCTACAACAAGTAGATTTGGTTTTCCGTGCTGAAATCCCCAGAAGATCTTGATAAGGGAGGAGTAGTAAATTGGCTATTATTATTGATGAGAATACTAATGTATTAGTCATGGGAATAACAGGCAAACAAGCCTCTTTCCATACTAAGCAAATGCTCGCCTACGGCACCAAAATAGTAGCAGGGGTCACCCCAGGAAAAGGCGGAGCTACTGTTGAAGGTGTGCCCGTATATAATACCGTTCGCGAGGCCTGTGAAAATCACAAAATCGACGCCTCTGTAATCTTTGTTCCCGCTCCGGCAACCAAAGACGCCGCTTTAGAGAATATTGAGGCCGGTATAGGTGTTGTCGTCATCATCACTGAAGGCGTACCGGTTTACGACGAGATTGAGATTGTAGCATACGCAAAACGCAAAGGGGCTATCGTCCTTGGACCGAACACCTTCGGTATCGTGTCCGGCGGCAAGTGCAAGATAGGAATTCCGCCCAACCAGTACTTTATCGAAGGCAACGTAGGCGTGGTTGCCCGCTCCGGCACCTTAACCTATGAAATTACCGGGAACCTGACAGCCAACGGTATCGGCCAGTCCACTGTTGTAGGTATGGGCGGCGACAGAGCAGTTGGACTCACCTTTATTGATGTCTTAAAGATGTTTGAAAAGGACGACCAAACCAAGGCTGTTGTTATGATTGGTGAAATTGGTGGTAACAACGAAGAAATCGCTGCTGAATATATTAAGGAGATGACCAAACCAGTGGTTGCCTTTATAGCCGGAAAGAGCGCGCCTCCGGGCAAGCGGATGGGACATGCCGGCGCCATTATTGAAAGAGGCAAGGGAACCTACCAGGGCAAGGTTGAGGCACTGACTGCGGCCGGCGCCAAAGTTGCTCCTCTGCCATCTGATGTTCCCCAGCTGGTTAAAGAGGTTCTTGGGATTAAGTAGATAAGTGGAAGGAGGAGGTATATTTGTTTAGAGAAGATCAACTGGAAAAAATCGCTGCGAAGAAAGAGACCTGGGCAGCGAAACTGGAAGCAACCAAGAAAAAGCGTCCAGAAAGGCAACCCCAATTCGCTACCGATTCCGGTATAGAAATCAACACCGTTTATACTCCGCTTGATCTAAAAGATATGGATTACGAGCGCGACCTGGGATTGCCCGGGGAGTATCCCTTTACCCGTGGCGTACAACCCAACATGTACCGTGGCCGTCACTGGACCATGCGCCAGTACGCAGGTTTTGGTTCTGCCGAAGAAACCAACCAGCGCTTCCGCTATTTGCTGGAACAGGGTCAGACAGGCCTGAGCTGTGCCTTCGACCTGCCTACCCAGATTGGCTATGACTCGGACCATCCCCTGGCACAGGGCGAAATTGGTAAGGTTGGTGTGGCCATCGACTCCCTGGCGGATATGGAGACTCTTTTTGATCAGATCCCCCTGGGCAAGGTCAGCACATCAATGACCATCAACGCACCTGCAGGCATCTTACTGGCAATGTATATCGCCTGTGCGGAAAAACAGGGATTTGACAAGTCACAAATTAACGGTACCATTCAAAACGACGTTATCAAGGAATACATCTGCCGCGGTACTTATATTCTTCCTCCGGAGCCCTCAATGCGGTTGATCTCCAACATTTTTGAGTACTGCTCCAAGGAGATTCCCCAGTGGAACACCATCAGCATCAGCGGATATCACATCCGTGAAGCTGGAGCCACAGCAGCCCAGGAAATAGCCTTCACCCTGGCCAACGGTATCGCCTATGTCGATGCTGCAATTAAAGCCGGCCTGGATGTAGATACTTTCGCACCTCGCCTTTCCTTCTTCTTCAACGCTCACTTGAACTTCTTCGAAGAAATAGCCAAGTTCAGAGCAGCCCGCCGCCTCTGGGCAAAAATTATGAAGGAGCGTTTTGGAGCCAAGAACCCACGTTCCTGGACTCTCCGCTTCCATACCCAGACTGCCGGCGTCAGCCTGACCGCACAGCAGCCCATGGTGAACATCATGCGGACTGCCTTTGAAGCTCTCGCCGCTGTACTGGGCGGCACCCAGTCCTTGCACACCAACTCCTATGATGAAGCTCTGGCACTCCCCAGCGACGAGTCAGTCAGGATCGCACTGCGCACCCAGCAGGTTATCGGGTACGAAATCGGTGTCTGTGACGTAGTTGACCCGCTTGGCGGCTCGTACTTCGTCGAATCCCTGACCAATGCCCTTGAGGAAAAGGCCTGGGATTATATCAATAAGGTCGACGCTCTAGGCGGCGCAGTTAAAGCTATTGAGTATATGCAGAAAGAAATCCACAATTCTGCATACCAATACCAGCTGGCCGTCGACAACAAGCAGAAAACTGTCATCGGTGTGAACAGCTTCATCATGGAAGATGAAGAAAAACCCAAAGACCTCCTGAAAGTCGACCTTTCGGTTGGAGAACGCCAGAAGGCTAAACTTGCTAAGGTCAAAGCGGGAAGAGACAACGCAAAGGTCGAGTCCCTGCTGAAAAATGTAAGGGAAGCTGCTCTGAGCGACGCCAACCTGATGCCGGTCTTTATTGACGCGGTCAAGGAATACGTCACTCTCGGCGAGATCTGCGGCGTCCTGAGAGACGTTTTTGGCGAATACAAGCAGCAAATCGTATTCTAGGAGAGGAGGAAAGTTGATGAGCGAGAAACGCATCCGCGTTCTGGTCGCAAAACCAGGTCTTGACGGTCACGACAGGGGCGCCAAGGTGATTGCCCAGGCATTAAGGGACGCAGGTATGGAAGTTATATATACAGGGTTGCGGCAAACCCCGGAACAAATTGTATCGGCAGCTGTGCAGGAAGATGTTGATGTGATTGGCATGAGTATTCTTTCAGGCGCCCATGGAACCCTGTTCCCCGAAGTAATTAAACTTCTTAAAGAGAAGGGCGCAGGAGACATCCTTGTAATAGGAGGCGGGATTATTCCCGAAGATGATGTTCCGGCATTAAAGGAAGCCGGTATTGCTGAAATCTTCGGCCCCGGAACTCCTTTGGAAAATGTTGTTAATTACATTCGGGAGAATGTGAAAAACTAACACAAATAATCCGAAAAACATGGGCGGCTAGGCCGGCTAACCGCCGTGTTCCCGTCCCGCTCCGATAGGAAGTGATAGGTGGCTGCTTATTCAATATTTAATATGGAAGGGGGATGCCTCGTGATTAAGAAGATTGACCACATCGGCATAGCTGTGAAGGACCTCGAAGCAGCCTTGAAGCTTTACGAAGAGGTGCTGGGGCTGAAATCTGTTGGGACAGAAGTTGTGGAAGAGCAAAAGGTTAAAGTAGCCTTTTTACCCACAGGCGATAGTGAGGTTGAGCTGCTGGAGTCAACATCGCCGGACGGCCCCATTGCTAAGTTCATTGCCAAAAATGGCGAGGGAATCCAGCACATTGCTTTCAGGGTTGACAACCTGGAGCAGAAGTTGGCGGAACTTAAAGAAAAAGGCATCCGTTTGATTGATGAGAAGCCGCGGTACGGAGCAGGTGGGGCTAAAATAGCCTTCTTACACCCGAAATCCACCTTTGGTGTACTCATCGAACTGAGTGAGCGCGACTAGATTGGAGGTAATAGTATGCAGGAAATGCAGGAGAAGCTGGATCTACTCACTAAGTTAAGGCAGCAGGTCGAAGCTGGCGGCGGCCAGAAAAGAATAGACAAACAACATGCAAGCGGGAAAAAGACAAGCAGGGAGCGGATTGACGCGCTTTTTGATCCGGGCTCCTTCAGAGAAATTGACGTCTTTGCTGCAACAACAGACGACTACAATAAGGTAAACGGCGAAGGTGTGACGTGTGGCTACGGCACCATCGCAGGGCGCAGGGTATATATCTTCTCCCAGGACTTTACCGTTATCGGCGGCTCCCTGGGACGGGTTCATGCCGCAAAAATCTGTAAGGTTCTCGATATGGCCATGAAGGTCGGAGCCCCTGTTATCGGCATTTGTGACTCGGGCGGAGCCCGCATTCAGGAAGGCGTGGATGCCCTTGACGGATACGGCCAGATCTTTTTCCGGAATACCATTGCTTCCGGAGTGATCCCGCAGATTTCCGTAATTATGGGTCCCTGCGCCGGCGGAGCGGTTTATTCCCCGGCCCTGACCGACTTCATCCTGATGGTAGCTAACACCAGCCAGATGTTCATTACCGGACCGCTGGTAATCAAAGCAACCACCGGTGAAGAAGTCAGCATGGAGGCCCTTGGCGGAGCGGCAACACATAACCAGATCAGCGGCGTTGCCCATTTCCTCGCCAATAACGAGGATGAATGTATTGCCCAGATTAAAACGTTGCTCAGCTACCTGCCTTCGAACAACCTGGAAGATCCGCCCACCTATGCCCCTGCCGAGCCCGCGCTTGACAAGGAGACCCTGGTATCGGTGGTACCTACCGATCCCAATAAAGGATATGAAGTCCGTGACGTCATTAACGCTATTGTGGACGCTGGATCCTTCTTTGAAGTACACCAGTATTACGCTACAAACGGCGTAGTAGGCTTTGCCCGGATTAACGGTCAGGTTGTAGGCATCATTGCCAACCAGCCCAGGATCCTGGCAGGTTGTCTGGATATTAACGTATCGGACAAGATTGCCCGCCACATCCGTTTCTGCGACTGCTTCAACATTCCCATCGTGACCTTTATGGATGTGCCCGGGTTCCTTCCTGGAGTTCAGCAGGAGTATGGTGGAATTATCCGCCATGGTGCCAAAATGCTCTATGCTTATTCCGAGGCCACAGTGCCCAAGATCACCATCATTACCCGCAAGGCTTACGGCGGAGCATACCTGGCTATGTGCGCCAGCGCCTTGAGGGCTGATGAAGTTTACGCCTGGCCCACCGCTGAAATTGCCGTTATGGGACCGGAAGGCGCAGTTAACGTGATTTACCGCAAGGAAATTGCAGAGGCAGAAAACCCCGTTGAAGAGCGCAAGAAACTGGTACAACAATACCGTGAGCGCTTTGCCAACCCCTACATTGCCAGCGCAAGGGGATTTATCCAGGATGTAATTGATCCGCGGGACACCCGGGATAGAATCATCAACGCCCTTCAGAATCTAGCCAATAAGCGCGAGACCAGGCCCAGGAAGAAACACGGTAATATCCCCTGCTAGTGCAAGTACGGGCACGGAGGAGGAAAGCAGATGTCGGAAACAAGTTCAAAAATTAAACCGGAAGTGGTTGCTGCTATCTCGGTAGCCCTGGCTTTATACGGTTACTCAAGCGATAAGGGTTACCAGGCTACCAAGATTACTAAATGCCAAAACCTTTGGAAAAAGGCCGGCATTATCGAACTTATGCTTGGCCGTGAAATAAATAGGGATTTAGTATAGAGTCGACTAAACTCAACGCAACAAGTAGAGGCCTACAATTAGGAGGGGAAACTGTATGCAAAAGTTTAGAATTAAGGTTAACGGTGAAGTATACGAAGTAGAAGTTGAACAAATTGGTGGAGCTACGGTGGCAGCTCCAGCACCTCCGCCGCCAGCTCCAGCACCAGCTCCGGCGGCTCCGCCCCCGGCACCGGCTGCAGCTCCTGCCCCAGCAGCAGCACCCGCAGCCGCTCCGAAAGCAGCCGCTCCTCCAACTCCAAAACCAGCTGGCGGTGATGGAGCAATATGTGCTCCGATGCCTGGTACAATACTGGAAATCAAGGTCAATGTTGGCGATACTGTATCGATAGGTCAGGTCCTCCTGATCCTTGAAGCCATGAAGATGGAAAACGAGTTGACTTCAGATAAAGCCGGCACTGTTAAGGAAATTAAAGTAACCAAGGGCCAGGCTGTCAACGGTGGAGATCCACTCATCATTATCGGCTAAAAAATAAACCCAGGTGGAGGCGTAGTTTAAGCGTCTCCACCTCCAGAAATTATTTAACTAACCAGTTGGGAGGATGGGAGTTATGATTAAAAGAAAAAAGATTACTATTGTCGGCGCTGGTAACGTTGGGGCCACAGCAGCACACTGGGCAGCAGCAAGGGAACTGGGCGATATTGTTCTGTTAGACGTAATTGAAGGAGTTCCCCAGGGTAAAGCTCTCGACTTAATGCAAGCAGCCCCTGTAATGAAATATGACTGCAATATAATTGGAACTAATAACTATGAAGATACCGCTGATTCGGACGTTGTCATTATTACTGCCGGTGTCGCCCGTAAACCTGGAATGAGCCGGGATGACCTTCTGAATACCAACTACAAAATCGTATACTCAGTGGCTGAAAACATTGCCCGGTATTCACCGAACTGCATCATCATCGTCGTATCCAACCCGCTTGACGTTATGACCTATACCGCCTTTAAGGCCACCGGCTTCCCGCCCAACCGCGTCTTCGGTCAGGCTGGCGTACTTGACTCCGCCCGTTTCCGGACCTTCGTTGCCATGGAACTGGGTGTATCGTTTGAGGATGTCCATGCCCTAGTCCTTGGCGGTCATGGTGATACTATGGTGTCGGTACTCAGCCATGCCAATGTCGGGTGTATACCTGTAACCAAGTTAATACCTCCCGAGCGCCTGGCTGAAATCGTTAAGAGAACCGCCAACGGTGGGGGCGAAATCGTGAGCCTCCTGAAGACCGGCAGCGCTTACTACGCCCCTTCAGCCTCCGCAGTAACCATGGCTGAAGCAGTGCTGAAAGACAAAAAGCGGATCATGGCCGTGGCAGCATATCTGAACGGCGAATACGGCGCCAAGGACATTTACACCGGTGTACCATGTATTATTGGTGGCAACGGCGTAGAAAAGATCATTGAAATAGATCTGACACCGGATGAAAAAGCCGCTCTGGATAATTCCATCCAAGCCGTTCGTAACCTTATGAAGGTAGTCGGACTGGGTTCTTAAACAAGTCCGGTTAGCGAGAAAAGGGGAGGATTATAAGATGGCAAATGAACCTACAAAAAAAGAGCCTAAAAAAGGCCCAAAGGCTGTATTGATAACCGACACTACTTTCCGGGATGCACACCAGTCCCTTCTGGCAACCCGGATGAGAACCGAGCACCTTATCCCGATTGCAGAGAAACACGATGAAGTCGGGTTCCATTCAATGGAAATGTGGGGCGGTGCAACCTTTGACACCTGCATGCGCTTCTGCGGTGACGACCCCTGGGAGCGTCTGAGGGTTATCAGGCGTCACCTTAAAAAAACCAAAACCCAGATGCTGCTGAGAGGACAGAACATTGTAGGTTACAGGAACTACGCCGATGATGTGCTGATTGAGTTCATCAAAAAAGCCGTTTATAACGGCATGGATATTTTCCGCTGCTTTGACGCTCTCAACGATTTCCGCAACCTGGAAGTAGCAATCAGGACTGTCATCGACGAAGGGGCACACGCCCAGGGTACAATTTGCTATGCCATCAGCCCCGTCCACACGGTTGAGCACTATGTGGAAAAGGCAAAAGAGCTGGCAAGCATGGGCGTCCACAGCATTTGCATCAAGGATATGGCGGGGATCATCGCTCCCTACGTCACCTACAACATTGTCAAGGGCATGAGGGACGCCGGGATTACGCTCCCAATTCAGCTCCACTGCCACTATACCAGCGGTATGGGCGCTATGGCTTATTTGAAGGGAGTAGAAGCGGGAGCCAACATCATTGACTGCGCCATATCGCCAATGTCCGTACAGACTTCGCAGCCTGCCATCGAAGTTATGTGCTCCACATTCGCGGGAACTGAATATGATACAGGCCTAGACCTGAGAAAGATGATTGAACTCGCTGATTACTGGAAGGAAATTCGCCCGCTTTACAAAGAGTTCGACCTGGCCCAGAAATACCCGGATGCCGGTATCCTGGTTTCCCAAGTTCCTGGCGGCATGATGTCCAACTTCCTCTCGCAGTTAAAGCAGGCCAACGCTCTGCACCGCCTGCCCGAGGTGCTTGAAGAAATGCCGAGAGTGCAGGAAGATTTCGGCTGGCCCCCGCTGGTCACGCCATCCAGCCAGATCGTCGGTTCCCAGGCTGTTTTAAACGTCCTGATGGGCCGCTATAAGATGTGCACCAACGAAGTGAAGCAGTACATGCGCGGCTATTATGGCAGGCCTCCTGCTCCCATTAATGAAGAGGCCCGCAAGATGATCATCGGTGACGAAAAGCCCATTACCTGCCGTCCGGCTGACATGCTCGAACCGGAACTGCCAAAGGCCAAGGAACTGATTGCTCATGTTATGGAAAAAGAAGAAGACATTATTTCCGCCGCAATTTATCCGCAGGTAGCGCCCAAGTTCCTTGAAGAGAGAATGGCCAAAAAGCTCAAAGTCGACATAGAGCTTGCCAAACAAAGCACTCAGTTCTATCCTGTCTAGGATAAATATCTACACTTCCCGGGACGGCACGCTAAGTCCGTCCCGGGGACTAAAAACCTTTTATTATCCAAGAAATAAAAAACCTAATTACTTATAGGAAAGGATTAATATAAAAAGGGGGCTTGTTTATTTAAATGGCTAAAGTAATGCAAACCATGGACGGTACGAAAGCAGCAGCTTATACGTCCTATGCTTTTACGGAGTGTGCATGTATTTTCCCCATTACTCCGTCCTCTCCCATGGCCGAGTATGTAGATGAATGGGCTGCCCAGGGCAAAAAGAATATTTTCGGCCAAACAGTAAAAGTTGTGGAAATGCAATCTGAAGGAGGAGCTGCAGCAGCCCTGCACGGAGCGCTTGCAGCAGGTACACTGGGCACCACATACACAGCATCTCAAGGCCTCATGCTTATGATTCCGAACATGTACAAAATCGCCGGAGAGCTGTTGCCGGGTGTTATCCATGTTACTGCCCGGGCACTTTCCACTCACGCCTTGAGTATTTTCGGAGACCACTCCGACGTAATGACCTGCCGGATGACCGGCTTCGCCTTGCTGGCTTCCAGCAGTGTTCAGGAAGTAATGGACCTCGGCGGTCTGGCCCACATGGCGGCCATTAAGTCCAGGGTACCCTTCCTGCATTTCTATGATGGATTCAGGACCTCTCACGAACAGCAAAAAATCGAAGTCATCGATTATGAAGACTTTGCCCGGCTGGTGGACTGGGATGCAATTAAAGCATTCAGGCAAAGAGGCTTGAACCCGGAACACCCGGTGGTCAGGGGAACAGCCCAGAACCCGGATATTTACTTCCAGGCCAGAGAATCCTGCAACCCCTACTACGAGGCAGTTCCTGATATCGTAAATGAATACATGCAGAAAATCAGCGAGTTAACCGGCAGAACATACAAGCCCTTCGTTTACTATGGCGCGGAAGACGCAGAGGATATTATCATAACCATGGGCTCTTCCTGCGAAACAGTGGAAACGACAGTGGATTACCTGTTGGCAAAGGGAGAAAAAGTCGGCCTAATTAAAGTGCACCTTTACAGGCCTTTCTCCAGCAAGTACTTCTTTGATGTTTTCCCCAAAACCGTAAAGAGGATTGCCGTACTTGACAGGACCAAAGAACCGGGCGCACTCGGTGAACCCTTGCTGGAAGACGTTAAATCATTGTTCTACGATTGCGAAACCAAACCATTAATCATCGGTGGACGTTACGGACTTGGCTCCAAGGAACTTGTACCCGCCGACATCATAGCTTGCTTCAAGAACCTGAAGGCCGAGCAACCTAAAAAACGCTTCGTTCTTGGAATTATTGACGATGTAACAAACCTTTCCCTCCCGCGGGAAGAAGCAATCGACGTTACGCCGGAAGGGACTATTCAGTGCAAGTTCTACGGCCTCGGTTCCGACGGTACAGTGGGCGCCAACAAGCAGGCAGTGGAAATTATCGGCAACACCCCTGGTATGTATGCCCAGGCTTACTTCTCTTATGACTCCAAAAAGTCCGGAGGCTATACCGTATCCCACCTGCGCTTTGGGAAAAAGCCCATTAAGTCACCTTACTTGATTACCAACGCTGACTTTGTCTCTTGCAGCAACCAGTCCTATGTCTATACGCTGGACATGTTGTCGGGGCTGAAAGAAGGCGGCACCTTCCTCTTGAACTGTGTCTGGAAGCCTGAAGAACTGGATGAGAAACTCCCGGCTTCCATGAAGAGATACATTGCCAGGAACAAGATCAATTTCTACACCATCAACGCTGTAGATATAGCCAGAGAACTAGGCCTTGGCAACCGCTACAACATGATTATGCAATCTGCCTTCTTCAAACTGGCCAACGTAATTCCTGTGGAAGAAGCCGTTGATGAACTGAAGCGTACGATCAAGAAGACCTACGGCAGAAAAGGCGATGCCATCGTCAACATGAACTATGCTGCTGTTGATAAAGGAATAGATGCCCTTGTTAAGATTGATGTGCCTGCTGCCTGGGCTGATGCAGTAGATGAAGCAGAAGAGGCCAAAGAAGTACCGGAGTTTATTGCAAATGTTCTCCAACCCATGAACAGGCTGGAAGGCGACAAGTTGCCCGTCAGCACCTTTAAGGGTGTGGAAGATGGTACCTTCCCCGTCGGTACTTCCAGGTATGAAAAGCGCGGCGTAGCCGACTTTGTCCCTGAATGGATTAAGGAAAACTGCATCCAGTGCAACCAGTGCGCATATGTTTGTTCCCACGCTGCCATACGCCCGTTCCTGTTAAATGAAGAGGAGCAGAAAAACGCCCCGGCTACCTTTGAAACCATTAAAGCTGTGGGCAAACAGCTGGAAGGTTTGACCTACCGCATGCAGGTGAGCGTATTGGACTGCATGGGCTGCGGAGTATGCGCCAATATCTGCCCAGCCAAGGAAAAAGCCCTGGTCATGAAGCCGTTCGGCACACAATTAGCTGAAGCGGATAACTGGGATTATGCCATGACAGTAAGCATTAAGGACAACCTCTGGAACAAGTTCACTGTTAAAGGCAGCCAGTTTGCCCAGCCGATGCTGGAGTTCTCCGGCGCCTGTGGTGGATGCGTGGAAACCGCCTACGCCAAGCTGGTTACCCAGTTATTTGGTGACAGAATGATTATCACCAACGCTACTGGTTGCTCCTCAATCTGGGGCGGCAGCGCACCTTCAATGCCGTACTGCACCAACGCGGAAGGAAAAGGTCCGGCCTGGGCCAGCGGATTATTCGAGGATAACGCTGAATATGGCTTTGGTGTGTACTTAGGTGTTAAACAAATGCGGGATAAAGTTGCTGACCTGATGAGGGAAGCCATGGCCCTTGATATCGACCCGGCTTTGAAAGAAGCCTTCCAGGAGTGGCTGGACGGCAAAGACGATGCTGAGGCCTCCAAGGCAGCTGCGAACAAAATCATCCCGTTGCTTGAAGGCGCAGATAACCCAATCTTGAAAGAAATCTATGAGAAGAGGGACCAGTTGGTTAAGAAATCCATCTGGATCCTGGGTGGAGACGGCTGGGCTTACGACATCGGTTACGGCGGCCTGGACCACGTGCTTGCCCAGAATGAAGATGTAAACATACTGGTATTTGATACCGAGGTATACTCCAACACCGGCGGCCAGGCTTCCAAGTCCACGCCAACAGCATCCGTTGCCAAGTTTACCGCAGCCGGTAAGCGGACCAAGAAGAAAGACCTCGGCGCAATGGCTATGACCTACGGCTATGTTTACGTAGCCCAAGTGGGTATGGGCGCAGACATGGCTCAAACCCTCAAAGCCATTGCCGAAGCTGAGGCCTACAATGGTCCTTCCCTGATTATTGGCTACGCTCCATGCATTAACCACGGCTTGAAGGGCGGCATGCAAAACAGCCAGAATGAGATTAAGAAGGCTGTTAAAGCCGGATACTGGCACCTGTACAGGTATAACCCGGATCTCAAGAAAGAAGGCAAGAATCCATTTATCCTCGATTCCAAAGAGCCCGATTTCAATTCCTTCAGAGACTTCCTGATGGGCGAAGTTCGTTACGCTTCACTGGCACAATTGTTCCCAGCCGAAGCAAGCGAATTGTTTGCCAAGACCGAACAAGACGCCAGAGAAAGGTACGAATTCTACAAGGGCCTGGCAGAAAAGGCCTAAGCTAAAGTTAAGCAAACTTGCTGTAAAACGAGAAGGAGCCGGTGGACGAAAGTCCAGCGGTTCCTTTCGTTTACCAGCCTGAAAATTGAATTTTCATACATCTGGTTATGCCGTACAGAACAGGCATTTTGGTCAATTATTTAGCGATATTACCTTATATTCCCATTATCGCACAAATAATTATATATTTTTTTTATAGCGCAGGTTATAACGCAGGCCAGCACCTATGCAGAATAGCTTGCGGTTTTTAACCTCATCACATTACAGCCGAATGGTAATCCTGTTTAATTTTTTCCCATTGAGAAATACTAGGAAACGTAATTATATAACCCAGATCTCAGTATGTCTGTAACAAGCTGACAGGCAGCAGGGAGGGGATACTTCTTAAAATGGGGCTCACTTCATGGAACACGCTAAAAATTATTCTAGCCGCAGGAACACCAATTCAAAGCCTAATTTCAGGGAGTGGAGACACCCATGTTTTTTGCAATCAACAGGCCTTGAAAATATTA
>LFSA01000027.1 GCA_001512635.1 Pelotomaculum sp. DTU098
CAGGACGGTGATATCTTCTCTTTTTGTCTGTAAAACTCCTACAATAACTTTACACTAACCTTTTTTTTTCAAGTTTTACGGAGGTTATTTCAGCCATCCGGAGAAAATAGTAAAATAAAACTGTACACATATTTGAGCACACAGGAGATGAACATAGTTGAGTGCGATAAATAACCCCCTTCAGCAAGCCCGCAAACCGGCCGGCTGGATGTCCCTGGAAGATGCCCTGAAGCAGAACCGGGAAAAGGTTGTGGAAAACCATAAGTCCTACCTGAATGCAAGCCTGGCCATGATGCTGGGTCTCTTGAATTTTGACAAGCAGTTTGTTAAAGCAGAGGGCATTCATGTCTGGGACAGCCAGGGCAACCGCTATCTCGACTTCCTGGGCGCCTACGGGGCCTTGAACCTGGGGCACAACCACCCGAAAGTCCTGGCGGCCCTGGACCGGGTCAGGGAACTGCCGAACCTGCTCCAGGCCTCCCTGAACACAATTGCCGGAGCGCTGGCCAAAAACCTGGCTCTCGTTACCCCCGGTGAACTGCGACGTTCCTTTTTCTGCAACAGTGGAGCCGAAGCTGTGGAAGGAGCGCTGAAACTGGCCCGGGCCGCCACCGGGCGCACAGGTTTTGTTTACTGCCAGAATTCCTTCCACGGTAAAACTCTGGGAGCCCTATCCGTTACCGGGCGGGAAAAATACCAGAAGACCTTTGCACCCCTGATCCCGGACTGCCGTGCGGTTCCCTACGGCAGCCTGGAGGCCCTGGAAGCAGTACTCAGGGAGAAAACCTGTGCCGCCTTCATCGTGGAACCAGTTCAGGGCGAGGGTGGAATTATTCTGCCGCCCGAAGGCTACCTTTCCGGCGCCAGGCAGATTTGCTCCCGGCACGGCACGCTGCTGATCTTTGATGAGATTCAAACCGGTTTTGGACGGACCGGGAAAATGTTTGCCTGCCAGCATGACGGTATTACACCGGACATCCTGTGCCTGGCCAAGTCCCTGGGCGGCGGGATTATGCCCATTGGGGCTTATATCACCACTGACGAGATCTGGAAAAGGGCTTACGGGAGCATGGATAAAGCACTCCTGCACACCACCACATTCGGCGGCAATACCTGGGCGGCGGCAGCAGCCATTGCGGCACTGGATGTAATTTACGAAGAGAACCTGCCGGAGCAGGCGCGGGCAAAGGGTGACTACCTGCTGGCGGGGCTCAATAAGCTAAAAGAAAAACACCCCCTGTTAAAAGACGTGCGGGGGCGGGGTCTGATGGTGGGGATCGAGTTTAACCAACCCGGCGGTCTGGCCGCCAAAGCTACCTTCGGCCTTGCTACCAGGCTCTCCGAAGAATACCTGGGAAGCCTGGTGGCCGGCGAACTGCTGAACAAGCACCGGATTATTACCGCCTACACCCTGAACAACCCCAATGTAATCCGGCTGGAACCCCCTCTGAATGTCACCCGGGAAGCGGTGGACACCCTCCTGGAAGCCCTGGACAGTATCCTTTCCAGCCATAAAGGCTTCATGGGCATGGCCGCTTCCGGGGCCAAAACAGTAATTAAGTCACTGCTTAAAAAACAATAATTTTCCGGTTACAGCAAACCCCCGGACAGCGCCGGCAGCACCAGTTATACCCACGGATTGCTCCCTGACTGGTAAGGAAGACACTCCAGTCTACCCTGCGTGCTTACCTGCCGGGAAATGTAATCTGTAATATACCTGGCCGCTGGGGTCTGTCTACCCTTGGGGCTCGCAGCATAAGCGCAAGATGACCCCCCCTCGCCAGCAGTAATAAGTTGACAAGTTGGTGCCAGGCACCATGATATGATAAGTTGGTGTCAGGTACCCGGGGAATTCTTGCTGCAAGTCATCCTTCTGCTGGTGCCGCCTCAGAGAACCGTGGGCTAGGATATCAGGCTACCATACCATAAGTTGATAAGTTGGTGTCAGGCACCATAAGCTACGCCAGCCGCAATAAGTTGATAAGTTGGTGTCAGACACCATGATAAATCCTGGGTGCTCGCAGCACCAGCGTACACGAACCCCCTTCGCCAACCGTAATAAGTTGATAAGTTGGTGTCAGGCACAATAAAGATATCAGGCACCATAAAGATATCGTACCCCCGGATTGCTCCGGGCTGGTGAGGGTATGAGCCCCCCAGTTTACCTGTCAAAAACAGGCCGGCAGGTCGCTCCGTGTTCCGGACCGCCTGCCGGCTTTATGCTCATTCTTGAACCTGTTCTGCCGTTAAATTTTACCTACCAGGCGGAAGGCATGTTCCTGGGCTTTGCGCATGACCTCTTCCTCATCCATAGTCAGTACCCTTCTGCCTTCCATAACCACTTTCCCGTTAATGATTACCGTGTCTACATCAGCGGAATGGGCTGCATAAACCATATGCGCAAAAATGTCGTGCCGGGGACAGAGATGCGGGCGGCGAAAGTCAACAAGGATCAGGTCGGCCTTCATCCCGGGCTTTAAAAGCCCCACATCGGGCAGGCCCAAAACCTCTGCCCCGGACCGGGTGGCCATTCTCAGCGCCTTAAAGGCAGGCAGGGCCACCGGGTCTTCGTTTGCCACCTTCTGGAGCAGGGAAGCGCTGCGCATCTCCTCCAGCATATCAAGATTATTGTTGCTGGCTGCTCCGTCGGTGCCCAGGCCCACCTTCACCCCGGCAGCAAGCATGCGGGTCACTGGAGCAATCCCGCTGGCCAGTTTCATGTTGCTTTCCGGACAGTGTGCAACCCCGACCTTCTTAGCTGCCATGATTTCAATTTCTTCCTGGTCCAGGTGCACGCAGTGGGCGGCAAGCACCGGCAGCTCAAAAAGACCGATGTTGTCGAGGTGCCGGACAGGGGTTGTGCCGTAGCTTTCTTTGATCTGCCGGATCTCATCCCTGGTTTCGGCTACATGGATATGGAGCCCGACCCCGTACTGTCTGGCCAGGCCGATGACCTCTTCCAGGTATTCCGGAGGGCAGGTGTAGGGTGCGTGGGGACCGAGCATGGTTTTAATCCTGCCACAGGCTCGCCCGTTCCATTCCCGGACAAAATTAACACTCTCTTCAATGGCTATCCGGGCGTTGGGCCCAAGGCCGATCATGCCCCGGGAGAGGCAGGCCCTCATACCGCTTTGCTCCACAGCCAGGGCAACCTGGCCCATTTCAAAATACATATCGGCAAAAGTGGTTGTGCCTGATTTGATCATTTCCAGACAACACAGGCTGGTGCCCCAGTAAAAATCTTCCCTTTGCAGTTTTTCCTCCAGGGGCCAGATTTTTTCTGTAAGCCACTTCATCAGAGGCATATCGTCGGCATAGCCGCGCAAAAGGGTCATGGCCGCGTGGGTGTGGCAGTTAACGAAACCGGGCAGGGCCACCATCCCCCAGGCATCTATAACGCGGTCCGCCTGAAAGTTTTCCGGTACACAACCCTGCTGGCCCGCCGCAACGATGGTATCCCCGGCAAGGGCAATTTCACCCTCCGGGTAAATCCCGTCCTGGTCCTCCATGGTGAGCACGGTAGCTCCCCGGATCAATAAATTAGCCATCTATCTTATCTCCTCTCAAAAATTTTACACCCGCTTATCTCCTCTCAAAGATTTTACTCCTGCCACGTGTTCAAATAAGCCTCCTGCTCCTCGGTCAGGCTGTCAATGGTTATACCGAGGGATTTTAGCTTCAGCCAGGCAACCCGGCGGTCGATTTCTTCCGGAACCCGGTACAGCCGCTTGTCCAGTTTCCCCGCATTCTCCAGGACATACCTGGCCGAAAGGGCCTGGATGGCAAAGGACATATCCATAATTTCCGTGGGGTGGCCGTCCCCGGCAGCCAGGTTGACCAGGCGTCCGCCGCCCAGGAGGTAAATATTCCGGCCGCCGGCCAGGGTAAACTGTTCGATATTTTGGCGCGCTGTCCGGCACTCCAGGGCCAGTTCCCCGAGGTCGTGCAGGTTGATCTCCACGTCAAAGTGGCCGGCATTGGCCAGGATAGCGCCATTCTTCATTCTCTCAAAATGGCACCGGCGCAAAACGTCCCGGCAGCCTGTGACGGTAATAAAAATGTCGCCGAGGGCAGCAGCCTGTTCGCTGTTCATCACCTGGTAGCCGTCCATACAGGCCTCGATGGCTTTGACGGGATCGATTTCGCAAACGATGACCCTGGCCCCAAGGCCCTTGGCCCGCATGGCCACGCCCTTGCCGCACCAGCCGTAACCCAGAACAACCACGGTTTTGCCGGCCACCACCAGGTTGGTGGTGCGCATGATCCCGGACCAGACCGATTCCCCGGTACCGTACCGGTTGTCAAAGAGGTATTTGCAAAAGGCATCGTTCACCGCCAGCATAGGAAAAAGCAGCTTTTTCTCCCGCTCCAGGGCCTTCAGCCGCCGCACTCCGGTGGTGGTCTCTTCACAACCGCCGGCCACGTTTGCCGCCTGCTCCCTCCTGACCGTATGCAGGAGTTCCACCAGGTCCCCGCCGTCGTCGATAACCACCCGGGGCCCGGTATCCAAGACATGGAGAAGGTGGTCCCGGTACTCCTGTTCCGTGGGGTTGTACCAGGCGTAGACGTTGATGCCGGAGGCAGCCAGGGCCGCCGCCACGTCGTCCTGGGTGGAGAGGGGGTTGGAGCCGGTGACGGCAACCTGAGCCCCGCCCGCCCGGATAACCTCGGCCAGATAGGCCGTTTTGGCCTCCAGGTGGATGGACAGGGCCACCCGGACGCCAGCAAAGGGCTGGTCCCGTTCAAATTCTTCCCGGATGGCATTGAGCACCGGCATGTGTTCTTTGACCCAGTCAATTTTCAGCCTGCCCGCGGGGGCCAGGCTGAGATCCCTTACAATGTAGTCTTTCAAGAAATTCAGGCCTCCCGGTCATTTATGTTTTCTTTGTTTCGAAATAATTCCTGCAGCGTTTCCACGTAGGGCGGGTGCACAATTCCCCTATCTGTAATGATGGCGGTCACCAGGCGGTGGGGTGTAATGTCAAAGGCAGGGTTCCAGACACTGACCCCGGCAGGTGCCAGGGGCAGGCCGGCCAGGTGGGTTACCTCCTCTGGCTCGCGCTCTTCCACGGGAATCTCCTCTCCCGAAGCCAGGTTCAAGTCTATTGTGGAAACCGGCGCCGCCACGTAAAAGGGGAGTTTGTGCTCCCGTGCCAGTACGGCCAGGCCGTATGTCCCGATCTTGTTGGCCACGTCGCCGTTGGCGGCGATGCGGTCGGCGCCCACGAGAACCAGGTCCACTTTGCCCCTGGCCATCAAGTAGCCCGCCATGTTATCTGTAATCAGGGTGACAGGGATGTTTTCCTGGAGCATTTCCCAGGCCGTGAGCCTGGCTCCCTGTAAAAGAGGCCGGGTCTCGCTGGCATAAACACTGATCTCCTTGCCTGCCTCCCGGGCCGCCCGGATTACGCCCAGGGCGGTTCCGTAGCCGGCCGTGGCCAGGGCTCCGGCATTGCAGTGGGTCAAAATTCGTGCACCAGCCGGAACCAATTCCTGCCCGTACAATCCCATCTTCCGGTTGCTGGCTACGTCCTCAGCGTACAGGGCCAGGGCTTCATCCAGCAGGAGGGCGTAGAGCTCATCCGGTGTCCGGGATGCAGCCGTTTCCAGTCGCCGGGTCACGCGCTCCAGGGCCCAGTATAGATTCACCGCAGTGGGCCTGGTAGCGGCAAGTTCAGCGGCCGCCGCCCGGATCCCGGCGATAAACTCGTCTCCGGACAGGGACTTCAGACTCCGTCCCGCCAAAACCAGTCCAAAGGCCGCCGCCGCCCCTATGGCGGGGGCACCCCGCACAGCCAGACGCTTGATCGCAGCAGCTACTTCCCTGTGGTTGGCACACTTTATGTAAACAACCTGGGAGGGAAGCCTGGTCTGGTCCAGGAGTTCAAGGATGCCCTCATCGGTCCAGCGCATGGTCTCCATAAAAAACACCTCCCCGGAACAACAGTTTTTTTAAAGCTCTTATAAAAGTTATTCCGGAGATGTCTGGTCCAGAGCCCGTTGACACCGGCAGGTGCGATCCGCATCGATCAAGGCCACCGCCTGCATAATCAGCTTGCGGATGTTCTCACCATTTTGCAGCATCATGTCCACCACTTCCTGGTGGGTAAGCCTGGTGGGCGAAATACCCGCTGCGTAGTTTGTAACCATGGCAATGGTGGCGTAGCACATCTCGGCTTCCCGGGCCAGCGTGACCTCCGGCACACTGGTCATGCCCACAAGATCGCCGCCCAGCATGCGGTACATTTTAATTTCAGCAGGCGTTTCAAAACGCGGCCCCTCAGTGCAGACATATGTTCCAGCGGGATGTGCAGTGAAGCCCAGGCTTTTTGCGGCCTGCAGGAGAATCTTCCGCAGCCCCGGGCAGTAAGGCTCAGTCATGTCCAGGTGGAGTACACCGCTGGCACCGCCCTCAAAGAATGTCTGCGGGCGGGCTTTGGTGAAATCCAGAAATTGATCAACAAAAATAAACTGACCTGGCTGCATGTCCGGGTTTAAAGAACCTACGGCTGCCGTGGCAATTACATTCTTAACCCCAAGCTTCTTTAATGCCGCAATATTGGCACGGTAGTTGACCAGGTGCGGCGGAACGGAATGATCTTCCCGGTGACGGTTCATAAAGGCCAGGGCTTTTCCCCGGTAGTTGCCGACACAGAGTTGAACATCACCATAGGGTGTGCTTACTGTTTCATCACGGACATTTGTCATGATATCAGGTTCATAGACCCCGGTTCCAGCGATTACGGCAATTCTAACATCCAAAGCCATTGGTTCATCCCCTTGTTTCTTTTTTTTGCTTATTTTGGATCCTTCCATGTATTCGCTTCTCCCAACATTCATTCCTCTTAGAAAAAACCTAGAATTACCTATTATTCTGGAGAATTATTCAGGAGAAACTCGCCATTCAGCTTCTTAAAGGAAACATTGATATCGTAATGACAGCAGGGGCAGGCAAAAAGGTGAACGCAAGTAGCGTGGTCATAACACCGGTAACCGTCCTCATAGATATTCTGTTCCAGGTAGGCACTATAATTATCGTAATAATCCTGGAGCAAACCCGTGTCAACCATCGTCCTGCCGCATCGGGGACAAATTCTTTGAACTGAGGCCAGCCCGTTGCAAAGCGGACAGACAGGCAAAGCCCGCACCTCCCCTCGCTTATTGTTGCCTGTTAAAATTTAAACCTTAAAGGTTTTTTATAGTTTTTCCCGTAGAAGGTTACTTAACCCTTAAGCAACGTATAGTCATAACTTTAATCTCTGGCCAGTGAAAAAAGCGGATCCGGGCATCTCATCATCTCCCGCCACCACCTATCCTGCGCAGGCTGCGGGCTCCTCCCCCACCTCGCAGGGTCAGCAGGGAAGAGAAAAAAACTCCTGGTCCGCAAACCGTGGTATTTTCAGATGGCCCTGGCTACACCGAACCGGCCCCCCTTCTCTGAGCGGCCAGGCTCAACCTGTTACTTCTTATCCCCTGTAAACCAGTTGAAGAAAAAATGCCCTTAGAGGGCGGGGGTTTTTCTGTACCTATTAATTTTCTCTGGGAGGTTGGGAAAAATAATGACAAATAACCAGGAGAGTGGTTTTGTGTCCTACAAACTCAAACTGTCCCAGGGAGACCTGCTCAGCTACGCTCTTAAGGAGGCCCTGCTGCGGGAGGATCAGCGCCTGGCGCGCTACCTCCACCTTGCCAATAACCTCCGGGACAGGCGGCTCAAGCAACTTTTCGGAGAATTTGCCGCTACCTCAGCTGAGCGTTTGAAACAGCTGAATAACCTGATGAAACAATTCAACATCAAATGAACCAGAGAAACATAGGAAACCCGGGAAAACAAATGGAGGTCAGTTTATGGACGCCCTGAATTATCTTTACCTTGCCCTCGAGGACAAAATTGCCAGCCAGAGCTTTTATAACCGCCTTTCGGTTAGAATAACCAACCCGGTGGCCAGGGAATTTTTTACCCGCCTGAGAGATGAGGAAATGGACCATATCATAGCACTTCAAAGGGAAATCACCGCTATAGAAGCCAAACCCTTTCCAATCAACGTCATTTCCTCCAAATTGAAAGTATGATCCGCAGCTTCCCTTCTTCAGATCTCCCTTTTCCACTTCTCCCGGCCTGTTACAGTTTTCCCGGGCCACAGGGTTTTGACCCGCTCAACGAAATCCAGAACAACTGCCGAAGTTTTTATAAAATCCAGATTGGTGTTATAAACAAGCTGCTTGATCCCGGGGGTAGTTAATAAAGCCACCAGGTGATCAAAGTCTTTATTGGTCATACGGTTAAGGAGCCTTCTTAATGTAATAGAATACTTGCTGTTGGCAACCAGTTGCCCAAGACAGCTCTCATAGTCCCACCCCCTGGCGATGGAGCGGGCGGCCAAAACACCACTGACGATTCCGCTGTAAAGGGCGAATCCCAAAAAGGATTCCAGAAATCCGCCTGAATTGCCCACAAAAAGAATATTCCCCACCTGGTGCGGGTAAACAAAACCGGAATTATGCTCCAAATCCCAGAGGGAAACGACCTTGTAATCAAACCCTTCGACTTCCCAGAATTTTTTCCAGTAATACCCGATTTCTTCTCTGTTGGCGTTGGAAGCGACCAAAACCAGAGAGGCGCTTTTCCTGTTGAAGGGTGTCAGATAGGCATAGCTGTTCCCGGCGTATTCCGTATTAAGCCACATCATCATCGCATTGGGATCAAAGGAACCAAGCACCGTCGAGCCCATGACCCAGTTTAAGCTGACATCTTCCCAGCAGCCCAGTATTGATGTGATCTCACTGCCCCCGGTGGCGACAACCACATAATCATACTCCCGGGCCAGCTTTTCATAATCACCCCGGGTATTATAGTATACGGGGGATTTTACCTGTTTCAGCAACTGGCTTGTAACAGCATTCTCAGACTGGCCTCTAAGCAAAAGGTAGCCCAGATTTCCATAAACGCTGCCTGTAACTTTAGGCGTGTGCATGGTTATTTTTTTTAAAACACTGGCCGGCCTTAATGAAATATGGTAGTTTTCCCTAAGATCCTTAAGCTGGTCTTTGACAGGCCTGTGCAGGATCTGCAGGACTACGGCCACATGATTAAAGGGA
The DNA here is from genome assembly GCA_001512635.1 of Pelotomaculum sp. DTU098. Classification (GTDB taxonomy): domain Bacteria; phylum Bacillota; class Desulfotomaculia; order Desulfotomaculales; family Pelotomaculaceae; genus DTU098. The sequence continues at coordinate 9,100 of LFSA01000027.1, forward strand.
TCCCCTACCCGGCGCTGCTGTTCAAAAATATCCGGCATAATACCATGCCGTTCCAATTCATGAGCGCAAGCCAGGCCGGAAATCCCCGCTCCGATAATGGCGACTCGCAAGGTCTTTACTCCTTTCAAACCCTATGTGAAATCCTCAAAACAGGCCCCGACAATTAAGAAGCACAGGAGAATCTCCAGAGAGCTGCCTTGATTAGTCAGGCAGGATGAACCTGCCGCAGTTTTCCGGTAGTAAATCCAAATGGCGGGAATGACCTAGCCAAATCTGGACAGAATTTTGAACCAGATATAAACGAGCACCCCTGTCAGGATTGTGAACAGTGTAAAGGTTAACAGGCTCAAGGCATCTTGACCTCCGTTTCAATGTTCCAGCTTTCGGTTCAGACCCAGGGAACTCACCAGCCAGGTGTAGCTGGTCAAAACCAAGATGTCTATAAAAATACTAAACTGGGGATTCCAGTTGATGTATTCCAGGGCTCCTGTTTTCATAAACAAAAGCTCCTCTATAGAGAACAGAGCCGTAATAACCATGATATTGATGCCCTGCAATAAAGGGCTTTTTGGTAAATACTGGGCAAATAGGATGCCCATAGTAAAAACCAGCCCGAAGGTAAAGAAAACTGATGAACCAAAAATATGAAAAAAACTGTGGACGCGGTACAGGTTTAATTGCATGGCGCCGGCGTCCACCAGCAATTGAACAGCACAAATAATAAAACCGCACCAGACTGTATGTTTGAGTCTGAACCTGTCCACCAGCAGGAAAAAGACGATCCAGCCGACGATTGCACTGATCAACCAGGCGTATTTATACATTAAAATATTTCCTCCCAAACCTTTCTAGTAAAACCGGTCTCCAAGCACCAGTTGAGAAATGGACCATCCATCACGAATTAATGTTTCCCCTGGCGGTGAAAAATATAAAAAATGATTGAGTATAAAAGGAGGGGTTGGCTTTGCGGGTGGCTATTGTGGGCGCTGGTCCCAGCGGTCTGGCCTGTGCGCTGGAACTGGAGCGGAGGGGGATTTATCCCGACATCTTTGAACGAAGTAGCCGGGTGGGACATCCTATCCCCAGGGTAGAAGTGCTGCTCCAGCTCTTTGAACGTCCTCTTAGGAATCAGCTCCGTTACCTTATGGAAAACCACAACCTTGAATTCAAGCCGCTTTCACCCCTCCGCAGGGTAGTCATGTATACATCCCGCCGCGCCGCCGCGGTCAGGGGAAACCTCGGCTTCCTGGTGGAACGGGGTCAAAGTGAAGAATCCATTGAGGTGCAGCTGTCCCGCAAATTGCGCTCCAGGATCAAGTTTGACATAGAAGCCGATTACCGGGCCCTGGCCGGGGAGTACGATTTTGTTGTCGTTGCAGAGGGGAACCACCAGGTCGCCAAAGACCTGCATGTCCTGGAATCATCCTATGACGCCTGGGTCAAAGGAGCCATTGTGCTTGGCCGGTTCGCCCCTGACAGCTCGTCAATTTATTTCAACACTGACTATGCAGGGCATGGTTTTGCCTGCCTGTCGCCCTTCAACCGGAACAGGGCAGCACTGATGCTGATTGTACCAGAAGTTGAACGCAGCCGGGTAAATGAATTGTGGAATAGATTTATGGCAATGGAAAATTTTAAATTTGAACTTTTTGAAACCTTTGAGATCTATCAATCCACCGGCCTGACCTCCCGCCGGCAGGTGGATAATATCCTGCTGACCGGCACCAGCGGGGGTTTGACCGACAGCTTTCTCGGACTGGGCCTTTTTGTCGCGCTGGCCAGCGGCGCCCTGGCCGGACGGGCCATAGCAGAAGGATTGAATTACGAAAGAATGACCATGTCCCTGAGCAATAGGGCCCGCCGCATGATGGTTTTTAGAAAGGCTTTCAATACACTTGACAATGTGGATATCGACCGCCTGGTGGGCACCATAACGCTGCCAGGTATTAAACAGGTCATCTACAACACCAATCTTAATATCGTCGGGATGCTCTGCCCTCTTTTAGAGAAACGTTTCAAGCGGTGCCCTTCTCTTCAATCCCCCTCAACCAGGAAATAACCAGTAAAAATAAGGGTATGACAAATTCAAAGCATAATAAAGTATAGACGAAGGAATTACCGATAAACTTGGTTACCTCGCCGATGTTGCTAAACATGAGTCGCGATAAGGCCACGATAATAACGCCAAAGGGTAAAATCAGAGGTTTATAACTCCTTAAACCGGCCCACTGGGCGGTAAGCAGGGTCAGCAGGTAGTGAGCAACGGCAATCCTGACCAGTATCCCGGCATACCACCCCAGCATAATTAGAATATCAGATCTGGGCAGGCCGGGTATTTGGATCTCCCTGGCCAGTTCGATAGCCGGCATCAAAAGCCTGGAAGTGGCCTCCAAACCGAATACCGGAATGGAAACAGTACCCGTAAGCAACGCTAGCCCCAGAAGGGGCAGAGTGAATGTAAAGGCCTTGAAGACCTTGTGCGGCTGCCGGATCAGGGGCAAGATATAGATCAGAATGAACCCTTCCAGCAAATAAGCCATGAGGATTATGGCGCCCCTGGCAGGCGAGCCGTAACCATGTTCTAAAAATGGTAAATAGTGTTTCATATCTACCTCGGGAAGCACAGCCCCTGCGACGAATAATAATAAAAACAGCCCCACCGGCAGCAGGATCCCGTTCACCCGGCAGATTACTTCCAGGCCGCTCCTGACAAGATAAGCGGACAGGCCGACAACGACAATTCCAAAGACAACTGGCGGTGTGTGCGTAAAAAAGGCAATACCCATGATTTCCTCAAACTCACGGGCAGTGGTGGCCCCGATAACCAGGATTAAGAAGAGGTAGAGTAGGCCCACCAGCCGGCCACCCCAGGCACCGAGCACCATTTGAGAGTACTCAATGAAACTCCGCCTGGGAAAACGCAGGGCAAGGGCAATAATGGTGAAAGCCACCGGGACGGCCAGGATGACAGAAACAATTGCCGAAATCCAGCTGTCCCGCCCGGCTACAGCCGCAGTAATGGAAGGAACAAAAATATCCACTGTGGAAATAATGAAAGTAAAATACAGGATGGCCCCCTGAAACATGGTAATGCAGGCCGGCTCCAACTGAAAAAGGGGAAACATAGCTGTTTTTTTAGTCATCAGAGATTTCTCCCGCAGTAAAAATACCTACAGGATTACTATTATTTACAATAGCCCAATTCTTATGCAAAATAAAAAGGCCCTTCGGCCACATGAGTTTTACTCCAAATAATATTTTTATCTATTATGAAAACAGAGCTTCCACAAATTCCTCAGCGTTAAAGGGCCTCAGGTCGTCTATACCCTCTCCGATACCGATTAGCTTGACCGGTATATTCAGGGCATGTTTAACCCCCAGCACAACCCCTCCTTTGGCGCTGCCGTCGAGTTTTGTCAGAACTATACCGGTTACACCCACAGCTTCACCAAAGAGTTTGGCCTGATTGACCGCATTCTGGCCGGTTGTTGCGTCCAGAACCAGAAGAACCTCGTGGGGTGCTCCGGGCATGGCCCGGTCCAGAACCCGGCTGATTTTTTTCAGCTCTTCCATAAGGTTGCTTTTTGTATGCAGCCGGCCTGCGGTATCGATAATCAGGACGTCCGCCCCCCTCGCCTTTGCCGCCTGAAGGGAATCATAAGCAACTGCGGCAGGGTCGGAACCTTCCCGGTGCTTGATCAAGTCCACATTCACCCGTTCCGCCCAGACTTCCAGCTGGTCTATTGCTGCCGCCCGGAATGTATCCGCAGCCCCTAATACTACCTTTTTCCCCTCCATTTTGTACAGATAGGCCATTTTACCGATGGTGGTTGTTTTGCCAACTCCATTTACGCCCACCACTAAAATAACCGTCGGGGACTGCCAGTAAGTATTAATGAGCGTGGTACCCGTGCCCAGCAACTCCCTGATCTGTTCTTTGAGCACGGGTTTTATTTCGGCGGCATCCTCTATCCGTCTCTCCTTGACAATGCTCCGGACTTTTTCCACCAGTTCCATAGCCGTGGCAACTCCTACATCGGCCTGGACTAAAATTTCCTCAAGTTCTTCATAGACTTCCTCGTCAATTTCTTTGCGCCGGTGAATCAGGGAATCAATCTTCTCAACAAAACCCTGCCGGGTTTTTGCCAGGCTTTCCTTTAAACGATTAAAAAAACCCATGGGTTTAATGCAACCTCCAGCACATGTTTAATGATGATCCCGGGTACGGTTCTAAAGGTTTCCCTTCTGTATACTCTGCTTTAACAAGGCAGATTTGGCGGCCTGCTGTTCAGCGTCCTTCTTGGAGCGCCCTGTACCGCTGCCCGCCAGCTTGCCTTTGTAAAGTACACCCGCCGTAAAAATCTTATGGTGGTCAGGTCCTTCTTCTTTCAGGATAACATACTGGACCTGCTCACCATGACGCTGTTGGACATATTCCTGCAACTCTGTTTTATAGTCACGCTCCAGGCGCCCTTCCAGGACATCCTTGAGCACGGGAGATAGGAATTGAATAGCCAGCTCAGCGGCCTTGTCCAGCCCCTGGTCCAGGTAAACCGCTCCCAGCAGGGCTTCAAAGGCATCGGCGAGAATGGAGGGACGTTCCCTACCCCCGGAACGTTCCTCACCCTTACCCATCAGCAGGCATGGACCAAGCCCCAGTGCCCTGGCTGCCCTGGCCAGAGAGGCCTCACATACCACGGAGGCTCTAAGTTTGGTTAGACTTCCTTCATCAAAGCCGGGATGATTTCGGTACAGGTAATCACTGATCACCAGTTCCAAAACTGCATCGCCCAGGAATTCAAGGCGTTGATTGTTTTCCAAGCCGTTCTGGCGGCTTTCGTATGTGAATGAACTATGGGTCAAGGCCTGTTCCAGAAGTCCCTCGTCAGACCAGTCAAATTTTAGCTTTTTTTTTAAGAGGTCCAGATATTCCTTTCTCTTTGCCAATAGATATCACCTGATCATATAATTCCGCTAAGCAGCCCTTCGCTGAACAAACGTTACCCAAATGCTATTTTAACCCTTTAGAAACTTTTAATGACAAGGGTGACGTTATGCCCGCCAAAGCCAAATGAATTGGAAATGGCTACCTTTATTTCAGCCTTTCGGGCAGTGTTGGGCACAAAATCCAAATCGCATTCAGGATCGGGGTTTTCCAGATTTATTGTGGGAGGAATAATTCCATTATAAATGGCCAGGACAGTGGCTGTAGCCTCCAACCCCCCGGCCGCTCCCAACAAGTGACCGGTCATGGATTTGGTTGAACTAACGGCAAGCTTGTAGGCATGTTTTCCAAAAACAGACTTAATAGCCTTGACCTCCACAGCATCTCCCAGGGGTGTGGATGTGGCGTGGGCGTTGATATAGTCCACAGCTTCGGGTTCGATACCTGCGTCTGCAAGAGCTGCCCGCATGGAATTTGCCGCACCGCCGCCTTCCGGGTCGGGTGCAGTAATATGATAGGCGTCACAGGTACTGCCGTAACCTGCTAACTCGGCGTAGATTCTGGCTCCCCTGGCCTGGGCATGCTCAAGAGTCTCCAGCACCATGATCGCAGCCCCTTCAGCCACTACAAAACCGTCCCGGCTGATGTCAAAAGGCCTGCTGGCCCTTTCTGGTTCTTCGTTACGGGTGGACATGGCCTTCATGGAACAGAACCCGGCCACAGCCAGAGGAGTGATCGGTGCTTCCGTACCACCGGTAATCATAACATCGGCATGTCCCCACTGGAGCATCTTAAAGGCGTCACCAATGGCGTTGCTGCTGGAGGCACAGGCCGATACACTGGTAATATTCGGCCCCCGCAGGCGGTAATTGATGGCTATCTGCCCCGCCCCCATATTGGCTATCATCATGGGTACGAAAAAAGGGCTGACCCGGCCAGGACCCTTGCTGGCCAGGACTGCGGCCTGATCTTCGAGGGTTTCGATACCGCCGATGCCCGAACCGAGAATAACACCAATCCTGTCCCTGTCTGCGGATTCCAGATCCAGCGCCGCGTCCTCTATGGCCATCCCGGCAGCAGCCAGCGCGAACTGGGTGAAGCGATCCATGCGGCGACTCTCTTTTTTGTCAATATAACTGGACGGCTCAAAATCAATAACTTCCCCTGCAATCTTCGTCTTAAAATCAGTAGTGTCAAACCTTGTTACAGGTCGTATCCCCGAGATTCCGGCGGTCAGGGAAGACCAGAATTTTTCCAGTCCCGTTCCAACCGGAGAAATAACACCTAGGCCGGTAATGACAACCCGCTTACGCAATCGTATTCCTCCCTCTTCAAAAAAGTCCCGTGGTTTCCCCCGGGACTTAAACCCTATATATAAGTGCTATTGATGCTCCTGGATATACTTGACGGCTTCACCTACGGTGCGGATTTTTTCCGCATCTTCATCCGGTATTTCCAGGTCGAACTCTTCTTCTAAAGCCATCACAAGTTCCACAATATCTAATGAATCGGCCCCCAGATCATCTACAAAGGAGGACTCCATCTTGATATCCTCTTCATCTACCCCCAATTGCTCAACAATAATGGACTTCACTTTATCAATAATTGACATGACCTAAAATCACCCCCTTCCGGTCTACTGCAAATCCTTTTCACACGCAAGTCATCCCGCCATCTACCGCAATGGTTTGTCCCGTAATATATGCTGCAGCGTCCGAAGCTAAAAACGCTACCAGTTCCGCAACCTCTTCGGGGCCGCCAAATCTTCTTAAAGGTACCTGCGCCAGCATTTTTTCCTTCAGCTCTTCCGGTAAGCCTGCCGTCATCTCTGTGGTAATAAAGCCGGGCGCCACTGCGTTCACAGTGATGTTTCTGGAACCAAGTTCCTTTGCCAGGGCTTTAGTCAGGCCCAGCAGGCCTGCCTTGGATGCACAGTAGTTAGCCTGGCCGGCATTTCCGATAATTCCAACCACAGAGCTGATGTTTATAATTCTGCCGTACTGGTTTTTGAGCATGCCCCGCGCCGCTGCCCTGGCACAATTAAAAGCACCTTTCAGATTGATCCCCAGCACGGTTTCCCAGTCCTCATCCTTCATTCTCAGGATTAAATTATCCCGGGTCACACCGGCGTTGTTGACCAGGATATCCACACGCCCGAACTGGTTCTGGGCTTCCTTAACCAGCCCGGCAGCCTCACCGGCATCTGAAACATCAGCCTTGCAGGCAATGGCCTTGCCACCCCGGCTCCGGATGTTGTCAACCACTTCTGCAGCAGCACCGGCGTTGGTGGCGTAATTAACAACCACGGCAGCGCCTTTCTGGGAGAGAGTCAGGGCGATAGCCCGCCCAATCCCCCGGGAGCCTCCAGTAATTATGGCAACTCTGCCGCTAAGAAACATTTTAGCTAACCTCCCCCTGAAGTGCAAGGACTTTTTCCAGGGACGCCCGGTCCTCAATATTGTATACCTTAACTTCCCGGCTTATTTTTTTAATTAAACCGCTTAAAACCCTGCCAGGACCGATCTCAATGAACGTGTTGATACCATCCGAAATCAAGCGGCGGATACTTTCTTCCCAGCGAACCGGACTATATACCTGCTTAATTAGAGATTCCCTGACTTCAGAGGCAGTCCGGACATAATCTGCCGAAACATTGGCCACCACTTTAACCTCAGGATCATTGATCACGATCTTCGCCAGGTCCCCGGCCAGTCTTTCCCCGGCCGGCACCATCAGGCTGGAATGAAAGGGTGCGCTCACAGGCAGCGGGATAAACCGCTTCGCCCCTGCTTCTTTAGCCAGGACTTGAGCAGCCTTAAGACCTGCTAAATCACCTGCTACAACCACCTGACCGGGACAGTTTAAATTAACTGCCTCCACCACTCCTTCAGCCGAAGCCCGCCGGCATACTTCCACCACCTCGGCTCCGGAAAGGCCCATCACAGCTGCCATGCCACCTGTTCCCAGGGGTACCGCCTCCTGCATATACTGTCCCCTCTTCCGGACCAGGCGAACAGCATCCTCAAAGGAGAGGGAGCCTGCTGCCACCAGGGCGGTGTATTCACCGAGGCTGTGACCTGCCAGGGCAGAGGGAACCGGCGCCCCGGCCTGCCTGAACACCTCCAGGCAGGCAATACTGGCAGTTAAAACCGCCGGCTGAGTATTGACTGTTTTATTTAATTCTTCTTCCGGGCCTTCAAAACAAAGTTCTGTAAGACTGAAACCAAGGGCCTCATCGGCTCTATTAAAAACTTGCGCAGCTTCAGCGTAAGACAGGAAAAAATCCTGGCCCATTCCTTTATATTGGGAACCCTGTCCGGGAAAAACATATGCTATGCTCATAATTAGCTGAATTGCCCCCCCAATAGGCGGATTACCTCACCTGCACCGCTGATAATCTCATTAATGATATCCCTTACAGGCTGAATCTCTTTAACCATGGCGCAAACCTGTCCGGCCATAATAGTGCCGTTTTCTACATCACCCTCAACCATGGCCAATCTGAGGCTTCCAACCCCTAATTGTTCGATTTCTTCAATAGATGCCCCATTTTTCTCCATTTCTTCGTATTTTCTGGTAAGTTTATTGCGCAAAGCACGAACCGGGTGACCGGCAGAGGCGCCCGTAATGGTTGTATCCCGGTCTTTGGCTTTAATGACAGTTTCCTTGACCCTGGGATGAATGGTACATTCAGCGGCACACATGAAACGTGTGCCCATCTGAACGCCAACTGCGCCCAGGGCAAGGGCAGCCACCAGGCCCCGGCCGTCAAAGATGCCGCCGGCTGCAATCACCGGTATATCAACTGCGTCCACCACCTGGGGCACCAGGGCCATGGTGGTCAACTCCCCGATATGTCCGCCTGATTCCATCCCTTCTGCGATCAGCGCGTCCACGCCAGCCCGGGCTAACCTTTTGGCCAGCGCCACGGAGGAAACAACAGGAATAACCTTCGAACCCACCTCGCGCAGGGCTGGCACATATTTACCGGGATTTCCGGCTCCGGTTGTAACCACAGCCACAGGTTCATCCTGGAGCAGGGCCATGATTTCTTCCACATAGGGGGAACGCAGCATCACGTTAACCCCAAAGGGCTTGCTGGTCAACTGCCTGGCCCTGGAAAGCTGCTCCCTCAACCACTCGGGATGAGCGGCGCCGGATCCGATAACGCCGAGACCGCCCGCTTCGGAAACAGCTGCAGCCAGCTCAGCGGTGGATACCCAGGCCATGCCCCCTTGAATAATGGGATATTTAATGCCCAGTAAATCACATAACACGGTATGAATCAATACCTTTTCACCCCCTTAAGATGGGTATCACCATTTTAACAAAGCCGCTGCCCAGGTCAACCCGGCTCCGAATCCCGCCAGCACAATATTGTCTCCCTCTCTAATTCTACCGCCACGCAACGCTTCCTCCAGGGCCAGAGGAATGGAGGCAGTGGAGGTGTTGCCGTAGCGGTCGACGTTGACCAGGATTTTTTCCGGAGGCAATTCAAGCCTTTTGGCGGCTGCATCAATGATCCGGGTATTGGCCTGGTGGGGGATAAAAAAGTCCAGGTCCCTTTTGCCGAGTCCCCCGGCGGAAAGTACTTCCTCAGTAATTTCCACCAACACCCTGACCGCAAATTTAAATACTTCCCGGCCCTTCATATGAATGTAATGAAGTTTGTTTTCAACGGTTTCCAGGCTGGCAGGAAGCCGGGAACCCCCTGCAGGTAGCCTCAGCAACTGGCTTCCGGACCCATCGGCCCGGAGCTTGAAGCTTGTAAACCCGCTCCCTTCCCGGGCGGGGCCCAGAACAACCGCTCCGGCCGCATCCCCAAAGAGAACACAGGTTTTTCGATCCTCCCAGTTAACAAATTTGGACAGGTTTTCAGCACCTACCACCAGTACATAACGGCTTGACCCAGTACTAATGAACTGGCTCCCCACTGCCAGGGCGTATATAAATCCGGCACAGCCGGCAGCCAGGTCAAAAGCCCCGGCTTTAGCTGCTCCAATCCTGTCCTGAACCAGGCAGGCAGTGGAGGGGAAAATCATATCCTGAGTATTGGTGGCAACAATAACCAGATCCAGTTCTTCCGGCGCCAGGCCGGCATTTTTCAGAGCCCGCTCAGCGGCCAGAACGGCAAGATCCGAAGTAGCCTGCTCAGGTGCAGCAATATGCCTCTGGTGGATCCCGCACCGGGTTGAGATCCACTCATGACTTGTATCAACCATTTCTTCCAGTTGAGCATTGGTGAGAACCCGCTCCGGAACATAGACTCCGATACCGGCAATACCAGCTTTAATCAACTCTCCGGGCAAGGTTAACACCAGCTCCCTTCCTCTGAACACTTCCGGCAATACTTTCCCTGATTGATTTTACCAATCCCTTTTCCAGGGACTGTATGGCAACCCTGATACCGTTTTTCAAGGCCTTTGACTTTGAACTGCCGTGACAGATAATCGAAATACCATCAACCCCCAGTAAAGGCGCACCGCCGTACTCCGCGTAATCAATACGCATCTTAAAACTCTTTAACGCCGGTTCGGCCATGAGCATCCCCATTTTGGCCAGCCAGCTTTTGGTAATTTCTTCTTTCATCATTTTATAAAGCGCCATCGCCAGACCTTCTCCAGCTTTCAGAACAATATTACCCACAAATCCATCGCAAACCACCACATCAACGTCCCCGCAAAAAATGTCCCTGCCCTCCACATTGCCGATAAAATTAATACCTGCATCCTCCAAAAGCGGGATCGCGGCCAGGGTTGTCTCGTTACCCTTTGTTTTTTCCTCTCCGTTGCTCAATAAACCCACTCTGGGCTCTTTAATATCCAGGATATTCTTGGCGTAAAGATAACCCATGATGCCAAACTGCAGCAGGTTGTGAGGCTTACAGTCAGTGTTTGCCCCAATATCCAGGAGTACTGTAAATCCTTTAACATTGGGCAGGACCCCGGCAATGGCTGGACGGTCGATTCCTTGAATCCTCCCAAACCCCAGCAACGCAGCAGCCATGGCTGCACCGGTGCTCCCTGCGGAAACCAGGGCACCGGCCTCACCCTCTTTGACCAGCCGGGTGGCCACGACAATCGAGGAGTTTTTTTTGCGCCTGACGCTGACAGCAGGCTGTTCGTTCATTTGAATCACTTCGGGGGCGTGAACTATGCTAATCAAATTGTCTAAAGAATTTGAGCCCATTTCCGCGCGGATTTTTTCTTCGTCTCCAACCAGGATTAAGGCTTGATTATACTCCTTTGCTGCTAAAAGGGCACCTTTAACTATTTCCCCCGGAGCAAAATCGCCCCCCATAACATCCACAGCGATTTTCAGTGTGGTACTACCTCCTCTGATAAAGCGAAAACCAGAAACCTGCCTATGAATACAATTTCATCATTTACCTGAGAGGTAACTTTTACCATGTATTTATTACCCTTTTTTGTTTTTATAACCGCCTTCGCCAAAATTTTTTCGCCACAATAGACCGGCCGCTTAAAGCTTACCCTGGCGAGTCCGGTAACCACAGCCTCGGCATCAATGATGGCAACGGCCAGTGAGTTAGCCTGGGCAAAGAGATGGTGCCCCCTGACAATTTTCGTTTTGCGAAGTGTCATTTCCTGAGTCACTGGCAGGATGGAAACCCCCGAGGCGCCCACCTTCAGGTCCACAAGCTCTCCCACCAGCTCTCTCCCTGTCATTGACTTCAGCTGTGACACTTTACTCCTGGCTACGTTTTTGAGCCTCTCTCTCAGTTCAGGGATTTTCAGTTCCAGCCTGTCAAGCCGGATGGTCTGAATGCTTACCTTAAAAATCTTTGAAAGATCAACATCAGTCAAAAAGGGGTCCTTTTCCAGGTACTGGACCAGCTGACGCTGCCTTTCAATTTTACTTAAGCTCTCCCTGGCCAAGCTCTCACCCTCAAAAAACACAAAATCTGGTAATTAATTAGTACCAGGTACCAAGAATAGTATAATGTACATGTAATCCATTTGCAAGTAAATAGAAAAAAAATAAACCTCCGGAATAGAATCCGGAAGCTTATTTCAATATTCTCAAATATTTGACTTATTTTGCGGCTACTACTTCCCTGTTTTTATAATACCCGCACTCCGGCCACAGGTGATGAGGCCTGACCAGGGCGCGGCATTGCGGGCAATGAACCAGGACCGGCGGGTCAAGCTTCAAGTTGGCCGCCCTCCGCTGCCTTCCACGTTGTTTGGATGCTTTCCTTTTTGGTACTCCCATAATTACACCTCCTTCGGACCGGAAGTAAGATGACTGGAGGCTTATCTTCCTAAAGTAATGATCCCATTTATTAAAGAGCCGGCTGGTGAGCTGCTCATTTCTTTGACCTGCTGAAAAAGTCCTTCAGAACATTTAAGCGGGGGTCAATATTCTCACTCTCACAGCCGCACTGCCCGTCCTTGAGATTGCTGCCGCAGCGTGGGCAGAGACCCGGGCAGTCCTCCTTGCAAAGTGCTTTCATGGGCAAGGACAGGATGATACTGTTTAAGACTTCGGGGGTAATATCCAGGATATCGCCGGAAAAGGTTACGCTTTCAGCATCCTTTTCGCCGCTTCCGGAAGGCACTTCTCCACCACCGGGAACAGGCCTGTAGGTTTCCTCGAAGGGCAAACTGAAAGCATAGTGGAATAACTCCAGGCAGCGGTCACAGGCCAGTTGTAGCTCCCCGGTAATCTGACCCCGGGCCAGGAGACCTTCGCCGGTATTGCAGACAACCAGGCTGACCTTCACCGGTTCCCAAAAGCTCACCTTTTCTCCCCGTATTTCCAGAGGTGGTAAAGCGGCCTGCAATTCATAGCAAGAAGTTTCCCCGATGTTCCTTTTTAAGCTGGCGACATCCACCTGTAACATAGATTACCCACCCTTACATTCAACACCCAAAATTATATTCAAAAAAACCAACCTTTGTCAAGAAATTTCCCGGACCACGGTTATAGCGGGATCTTTAGCCCGCTATAACTTTTGATCATTTCCCTGAACCAGGCCCGGGTTTGGATCCAGCGGCTCAGCAATGCCGATATGGCCGTACAAAGATTCTATCTTCTTGCCTTCTACCAGGATTTGCACCTGGTTGATCTCTGGTAATTCAGTCAATGAGTTCACAATGGAATAGATAAGCATACTCTCACCGGCAGAGCCACCGTAGCGGCTGTCCTGGATGCCCCTGGAAAAATCGACCTCGGCCACCCCCTTTTCAATAGAAAGGGATAGCAGGCTGGTTTCCGGGGGAATGGTCCGTTTTAAGCCGGCGCTGGATGGCCCCTTGATCAGTTCCTTCACAACGGCCTCTGCAATGGACTCTCCTTCACCGATTGCAACTTTCCGCTGTTCGGGTACCAGGTACATGGCCTGGTCATCAGAAAAATAGAGGGTCAGCTCCACTGTGGTCACACCTGGGTTCGGGCTTTCGCTCCCCTGTCCACCATTGACGTCCTTACCTGCCGGCTGATCATTTTGCTGGGCAAGGAGTACTCCTGTAACCGCAACAATCAGGACAAGTACAAGCAATACCTTCTGGGCCTTACTCAACATTTAACACCTCCCGCATTTTACAGGCTTGTCAATTCCCGGCCTGTGCGCCGGTCTAAATCTATTTCAAGCGTCAATATAATTATAATAGAAATCGCCAGCGAGAGCCCGGTGAATAAATGGTGCGACTGGATAAGTTAACCCGTTCTCAAACCAGTTCCAGGCGCAGGGACCTCGTCCGCCTCTTTTGGACGGCCTGTGTCCTTGTTTTTGTATTCAGCATGATCAGCTGCCCGCAGGTTGTCTTCCAGGGGGCCCTGACAGGTTTAAAGACCTGGTGGAATATTGTTTTCCCCGCGCTCCTGCCCTTCTTTATCGCCTCGGAACTGCTGATGAGCTTTGGCGTGGTCCACTTCATGGGGGTATTGCTGGAACCGGTGATGCGGCCCCTCTTTAATGTCCCGGGCGCCGGTTCCTTCGTTATGGCCATCGGTTATACCAGCGGCTACCCCATAGGCTCCATGGTCACAGCCAGGCTGCGGGCGGAGGGTTTGTGCTCCCGGGTGGAGGCCGAGCGGCTGATGTCCTTTACCAACAATTCCAGTCCCCTCTTTATGCTCGGTGCAGTTGCTGTGGGCATGTTCAACAACCCCGCCACCGGCGTGATCATTGCCGGCGCTCACTACCTGTCCAACCTCGTCCTGGGATTCATTCTCCGTTTTTACGCCAGGAGCGAAAGGGAGAGGTTTCCCAACAGGTGCCTGCGAAAGGGACTGTTGAGATCCGCCCTGCATAGGATGCTGCAGGTTCAGAGGCAGGAAAACCGCCCCCTCGGCAAGATCATGGGTGACGCCGTCCGCAATGCCGTCACAAATCTGCTGAACATCGGGGGATTTATAATTCTTTTTGCTGTTATTATCCAGCTGTTGTTCCACGTGGGTTTCATTAATACCCTGGCTGGAGTTTTAGGCATTTTCCTGCTGCCCCTGGGGTTTTCCCCTGAAATCCTGCCCGCCCTGGGCAGTGGTTTTTTTGAGATGACCATCGGTTCCAGGCTGGCCAGTGAGGCTGCAGCCCCCCTGCTCCAGCAGCTGGTAGCCATAGGCATGATCCTGGCCTGGAGCGGCCTTTCCGTACATGCCCAGGCAGCCAGCATGATCGCTGAAACAGACATCCGGATGCTCCCCTTTGTGATTTCCCGTTTGGCCCATGCCTGCCTGGCCGGAATTTTCACCTACCTGTTTTGCCGCTGGAGGCTACCTGCGGGAGAACTGGCGGCGCCTGCCCTGGCTGCCGGAGAATGGCAGTACCCGGTTTATGCAGGCAGTTTTAAAATGCTCTTGATCTTTTTTATATCCCTGGCTGCATTTATCCTCTTTGCGCTGCTCCTAAACCTGGCCCGGAGCATCTTTAGCTCATTTCTTAAAATCAGGATCTAGGATCTATGCTCATCTATACTGCTTAAAACTAAAAGACTGCTTTTTAACTTAGGCTTTGGAAGACCGCAGGGTTAATGAACCCACTGAGCCCAGACCTGCTACAACAGACGCCAGAATAAAAACTAGGTTAAAGGAACCTGTGAGATCCGCCATATAGCCTGCTATACCAGGGGCGATGGCCTGTCCTACGCCGAAGAAAAGCGTTACCATGCCCAGTGCCGCAGGAGCCAGCCTTGCCCCCACATAATCACCACAGGCTGCCGCAACCACACCCGGAATGCTCCAGGAGGTAATAGCAAAGATAATAGCAGAAAAGTAAAGTGGGAGGATCGAGCCGCCCAAGCCGAAGAGCAGGTAAGAAACCGCCATCAGGGCAAAGATTATACACAGGGTGTATTTTCTACCTATATAATCAGAAATAGCTCCCCACAGGACGCCGCTGAAGATGCTGATTAAACCAACCAGCGCCCACATGGAACCGGCTTGCCCCTGGCTGATGCCCTTATCAGCCACCAGCGAGGTGGAAAAGAAAGTGGCATAAATAATGTAAGAAAAACCAAAGGCAAAATAAACCAAACCAAGGAGCCACAGCGTCCTGGAACCATAAATATTTTTCCAGCCTGCACCGGCGCCGTCCTTCTCAACCTCTGTTCCAGCAGTACTGCTATCCGCTCCCGCACAAGCCGTGCCGGCTGCTTCGCATTCCGCACCAACAGGCTTAAGGCCCAGATCAGACGGCTTATTGCGCAGCAACAGGTAGATGAACAGGCCGAGCAAAACAACAATCATTCCCAGGACATACCAGCTGATCCGCCAGCCGTAAAGAGGCGATGCAGAGATAATCCGCGGTACCAAAAAACCCGTCACAAGTAGAGCCACTCCGGAGCCTGCTACCAGAACGCCGGAAGCCATACCCCGCCGGTGCGGCGCAAACCAGGCGGAAATCATCCCCATCATCGGTATGTAGCTCCCGGAACTGCCGATGCCGGTCAGCGCCCGCATTGTAAGGGCTGTCCAGAGATTTCCGGCCAGGCCGGTCAGCACCATGGTACCTCCCGACACAAGCATGCAGATAAGAATTATCACCCGGGGGCTGTATTTAGAAGCCACATAACCGGCTACCAGGGAAAAAATCATATATCCCGCCAGGTTGCCGCTTGCCAGCAGGCCCGCAGCTGTATTATCCAGGCCAAGCCCTTTCATCATTGAAGGCAGAATGGTCGTATAACCATAGCGGGCAAAACCCATAACCGCGGTTGTTGTAAGGAACCCGAGCAGCAGAATGACATAACCGTAATGGATCTTTTTTTGCCTCACGGCAGGGAGCGAATCAGTTTTTTCCATGAGCATGAAGCATTCCTCCTATTATTGTCTAAACCAGCCAGATTGCCAACTCATAGTTATTCCCTGCCGCAAGGACGAAATCCTTTAAAATAGTTTTTTGTCCTTCTTTAATCTTACATTATTTGCACTGTTTTGACAGGGCTCAGGCTCCTGGCCAGTCAGGCCGCCCGGCCTATTCGGCCTATTTTCCCAGGCTGGCTTTTTTTAATGCATTCCCCGTAGCCTGAAGGGACAAGATAATACCAATTAACAGCGCAGAATGGTGAAGAAGGTGAGTAAATTTGGGCCGCCTGGACGATTTTTTCAACCCCGGCTCCGTTGCCATTATTGGCGCCTCCAAATCACCTGGGAAAATAGGGAATGTTATTGTTAAAAACATGATTCAATGCGGTTTCCCGGGGAAAATATTTCCCATTAACCCTAAGGAATCAAATATTGAGGGTTTGACCTGTTATCCCTCGATAGACCAGACGCCCGAGCCTGCAGAACTGGCAATTCTCTCAATCCCTGCAGTAAAGTGCCTGGAAATAGCTGAAACATGCGGGAAAAGCGGTGTTAAAAATCTTGTGGTGATCACGGCAGGTTTTAAGGAGACGGGCAAAGAGGGTATGGAGCTGGAACGAAAGCTGGTGGAGATCTGCCGCCGGTACGGAATGAGGATGCTTGGTCCCAATTGCGTCGGAATTATGGATACCCACGTTCCCATTAATGCTTCCTTTGCAGCCGGTTTCCCCCTGAAGGGTGAAATTGCCTTTATATCTCAGAGCGGAGCTATGGTCCTCTCTATTCTGGACTGGAGCTACCAGGCCGGCCTGGGCTTCAGCAAATTTGTAAGCCTTGGAAACAAAGCCGACCTGACGGAAGCACATTTTATCGAGGATGCTGCAGAAGACCCCAACACCAAAGTGATCCTCTGTTATATAGAAGATGTGGAAAACGGTTCTCATTTCCTGGAGGTGGCCCGCAGGGCAAACCGCAAAAAACCTGTAATCATCCTCAAGTCGGGCACCAGCCAGGCGGGCGCCCAGGCAGCCTCCTCCCATACCGGAGCCCTGGCCGGAAGCGACCTGGCCTACGAAACAGCCTTTCGCCAGTGCGGCGTAATCCGGGCCCGCAGCATGGCGGAGCTTTTCGACCTGGCTGTTTCCTTCGCCACCCAGCCCGTACCCGCGGGTGACCGGGTTGCTGTAATAACCAATTCCGGGGGTCCCGGCATTATAGCCACGGACGCCATTGAGTTAAAAGGTCTTAAAATGGCCCGTTTTACCAAGGAAACGGTGGAAGAGCTGCGTAACTACCTCCCGGCGGAGTCAAATATCTATAATCCGGTGGATGTACTGGGTGACGCCAAGGCCGACCGCTTCCGCTTCTCTCTGGAAAAGGTCCTGGCCGACCCGGGCGTGGACAGCGCGGTGGTCCTGGTCTGCCCGGCAGGCGTGACCGAACCTGCCGAAACAGCCAGAGCCCTGATCGATATGCGTAAGCTTTATCCAGAAAAACCTCTCTTTGCAGCCTTCATGGGGGGTGAAAAACTGGAGGAAGGTGTCAAGCTGCTGGGTGAAAATGGTATTCCCTGTTTTACTTTTCCCGAGCCGGCAATCTCAGCGATCAGCGGTCTGGTAAACTATGCCAGGACCAGGAATCTCCCTGAAGAAGAGGAAATAAGCCATTACCCGGGATTGGACGCAAAAACAGTCAAAGCGGTCTTTTATGATGTCAAAAGGGACAACCGTTTGGTTCTTTTGGGAAGTGAGGCTGCGGAAGTAGTGAGAGCCTACGGGATACCTGCCGCCCCCACCTTGCTGGCCCGCAGCCCTGAAGAGGCTACCCGGCAGGCAGAGGAACTGGGCTACCCTGTTGTGCTGAAGATCGCCTCCCCGGAGATTATGCATAAAACTGACGTGGGTGGCGTTAAAATTGGCCTGGATACACCTGAGAAGGTGCAGGCCGGTTTTCTGGAAATAATGGATAACGTCTACCGCTACCTGCCCCGGGTTGCGGCCTATGGTGTGGAAGTACAAAAAATGATGCCCAAAGGCATCGAGCTGATTATCGGCGTAACCCGGGATGTTCAGTTCGGACCGCTGATTGCCTTCGGTCTGGGCGGCATTTATGTTAACCTTTTAAAGGACGTATCCTTCAGGCTCACTAAAGGCCTGACAACCCGGGAAATAGAAAACATGCTGGCAGAAACAAAGGCCTACACCCTGCTGCGGGGTTACCGGGGGGAAAAGCCTGCAGATATTAAAACAATTGTGGAAATGATCGGACGGGTAGCCATTCTGGTCCACGACTTTCCGGAAATCACTGAAATGGACATTAATCCGGTTTTTGTCTACCAGGAGGGGGCTGCCGCCCTTGATGTGAAAATAACTGTATCGTGAGGTGCGTGAAGGTGAAAAATCTTTTTATTATGGGACCTGCCGGCAGCGGCAAAACGAGCATCGCCCTGGGCCTGGCCCTGAAGTTCCGCCAGGAGGGATACCGGGTGGCTTATTTCAAGCCGGTGGGCCACGCCAGCGGTCCAGCCTCCCGGGAGGACGAAGACGCCCTACTGATGAAACAGGTCCTCCATATGGAACACCCTTTGGAAATCATCGTTCCCTACATAGCGGGACCTTCCTACTTGTCAGGGCACAGGAATTCCTGCGAATCCCTGAGAACCATCCGGAATGCATACGAAGCCGTAGCCGCCGGTCAGGAACTGGTAATTATCGGAGGCGCCAACTTTCCCCATATCATGGGCTGTATTGGGCTGGACTCGGTAAGTCTCGCCCTGGAGTTAAAGGCAGCGCCGCTCTTGATGATAAGGATCGAAAACGATTATAGCCTGGATCTGGCCATCTTTATGAACAGCTTTATGGAGAGCAAGGGAGTTCCGATCCTGGGCAACATCTTTCACAATGTACCGCGTCCCCTGCTGGCAAAAACCGAAGGAGTATACCGCCCGCTGCTGGAAGAACGGGGCTACCGGACCCTGGGGATAATCCCCCGCGACCCGGTAGTTACTTCGCCAACTGTAAAAGAGTATTACGAAGTTTTGGGAGGGGAAATCCTATCCGGCGCTGATAAGCTGGACCGCCTTGTGGAAGATGTGGTCATCGGAGCCATGACTATGGAAAGCGCCCTTGGCTACCTCCGCCGGGCTGCCAATAAGGCCGTTATCACCGGTGGAGACCGCTCGGAAGTAGCTTTGGCCGCCCTGGAAACCAGCACCTCCGCCCTGATTCTGACGGGGGGATTGTACCCGGATGTCAAGGTTGTAGCCCGGGCAGAGGAAAAAGGCGTCCCCCTGATCCTGGTTCACTACGACACCTATACCACCATTGAGAAAATATCCCAGGTGGGCAGAAAAATCAGAGCCACGGATGAACAGGCCATCAAGGCGGCGGTGGAAAACATAGAGAAACACGTTGACTGGCGCAACGTGCTTAAATCACTGCAGTGAGGCGGGTCACCACCTTATTTCATAGCCCTTAACTCAGACCGTCCCTGTTCAATTTGCTGGTTTATCTTGTTCAATTTGTCTTGTAAAGCACTCAGGATTTCATCGGCGTATTCCCGGGCGCCTTCGCGCATTTCCTGGGCAGTCCTTTCGGCCCGGGCTATTATTTCTTCGGCGACAGCTTTAGCCTTGCGGACTACCTCACTGTCTTCAGCCTGCTTTTCAACTTGTTTTTGGGCGTTCTCCACAATCCGCCTGGCCTCTTTTTGGGACTCACTCATAACTTTCTCCCGTTCCTGAATGATCCATTTGGCCTGGCGGATTTCTTCGGGAATGGTTGTCCGAATCCTGTCCAAAAGGTCCAGGATACTGTCTTCGTTAACCATAACCTTTCTGGTCAGAGGAACCCTTCCGCTGTTTTCAATTAATTCTTCCAATTCGTTAAGGGCACTCAGCAGGTCCACTTTATTTTTTATCCCTCCTTAACCAAACCCAGATTCTTCATCTTTTCTCGCAGCTTTTCTTCAACCACAGGTGGAACCAGGTTGCGCAGGGAGCCCCCAAAAGAAGCTATTTCCTTTACCGTACTTGAGTTGATAAAAGAATACTCAGCCTTCGTCATTAAAAAAACGGTTTCCACGTGACAGGCAAGCTTCTTATTGGTAAGGGCCATACGAAATTCGTTTTCAAAATCCGAAATGACCCTGAGGCCCCGGACAATGGCTATGGCCTTTCGTTCAATAGCATAATTAACCGTCAGACCATCAAAGGAACTGACTTCAATATTGGGATAATTAGCCAGCACGCTTTTTAACATCTCAACCCGTTCTTCGATTGTAAACAGGGGGTTCTTAATCGGATTCCGGGAAACTGCCACAATAACATGATCAAACAACTGGGAAACCCGTCCGAAAATATCCAGATGACCATAGGTCACGGGATCAAAACTTCCCGGACAAATAGCGGTACGCAATATGTATCCCCCCACATCTTTACTTATAGCTGTAAAATGATAGCAGCGTATCGCCGTATTTTTCCTGGCGATTTAGTTTCATAAGATCAATAGCCGGTGGCAACAAATCTCTACTACTGCTTTCGACAATGACCATCCCCTGAGGCTTCAAGAGATTGTTGGCGGCAATACCTGATAATGCTTCTACTTCTAATTTCTTTAAATAGGGTGGGTCTAGAAAAATCAGGTCAAAAAGCAGTCCCTCCCTTCCCAGTACAGGAAGGGCTTTAAACACATCCTGGTTAATCACCCGTGCCCTGGAGCGGAGTCCGGTAAGAACCAGGTTCTCTTCAATTACCTGGGCATTTTTCCGGTTTTTCTCAACAAAGACCGCACTGGCAGCTCCGCGGCTCAAGGCTTCAATACCAACGTTGCCAGTACCCGCAAACATATCTAAAAACAAGCAGCCAGGTACCAGACCTCCCAAAATGTTGAAAAGTGCTTCCTTAACACGGTCACTGGTTGGTCTTAATTTTAATCCTCCGGGGACCTTTAATTTGCGATTCTTTGCCGTACCGGTAATTACACGTAATAGAAACAACCCCTTCCTTTAGATTATTATTATAGCATATCTATGGTTCAAAATCGATTTATTTCGCAATTTTACATTATGATTGCCTCTATGTATATTCTTACCTGAACAGGATAACATAATGTTTGAGGAGGCGGGCCCAATGAATCTGGATTTTTATAAGGCTTTCAACATCAATGTGGACCTTGCTGTAGAAGCCCATGAAATAGTCAGGGGTGAAGCGGGACGGGAAATCCCGGGTGTGATTGTAGACCGGGAGAAATACGAAAACACCACCGTTACTATCGTTAAAATTGTAGAAGAGAAAGCTGAACAATTGATGGGCAAACCCAGGGGCAATTATATCACCATTGAGGCTCCGGCACTCAGGGACAACAACCGGTTGGCTCAAAGGGAAGTAGCCGAAATCCTGGCTGAAAAACTAAAATCCCTCTTTAACCTGCCTGAAAATGCCAACATTCTCCTGGTGGGATTGGGCAACTGGAACGCCACACCGGACGCCCTGGGTCCCAAAGTAATCAACCAGAGCATGGTCACGCGTCACCTGTACAAATATGCGCCTGAAGAGTTGCAGGGGGGGTTGCGCTCCGTCAGTGCCCTGGCGCCCGGTGTGCTGGGTATTACCGGAATTGAAACAGCTGAGATCATTAAGGGCGTTGTGGAAAAAATTAAACCTGAGCTTATCATTGTGGTTGACTCCCTGGCCGCCGGCAGCGTTGAGCGGATTGCTACCACCATTCAGATTGCAGACACCGGGATCAGCCCCGGTTCCGGCATCGGCAACAAACGTTCCGGCATCAATCAGGAAACAATGGGCGTACCGGTTATAGCCGTAGGTATCCCTACAGTGGTAAATGCCGCCGTAATTGCCCAGGTTACCGTGGAGCATTTCCTGGAAAAAATCCAGAATACCCCGATCCTGAACCAGATTTACAAAAACCTCCGGCCGGACTTTATCCATCAGGTTATCAACGACGTCCTGCAGCCCTTTGCAGGTAATTTAACAGTAACCCCGAAAGAAATTGACGCCTTGATCAACAACCTGTCTAAAGTTGTAGCGGGAGGTATTTCCATGGCCCTGCATCCTGCTATAGATCTCGAAGAATACAATATGTATCTGAATTAATTTAAAAAAAATGCAGCAAGGGAATAATTCCGCCTGCTACATTAAAATTTGGAAAGTGGATTGACAAGTATTGATAATAAGTACTGAAGGATAAGTATTAAAGACCCGGGTAGTATGCTGCGGGCAACCACCCGGGCCTGTATAAGGCTAACACTTTACTGTAACCGGACTCCGTCATCTAGCCCCTTTACTGATTAAGTTGGACATTGGTAACCTGAGGAGTCGGAGGTACAGTGCCCGCTGCAAGGCTATTTTCATAAGCAGCAATCATCTTTTTAACCATGTTACCGCCGATGGCGCCGTTCATTCTGGATGGCAGGTCTCCCAGGTAGCCGCTTTCGGGAATCTGAATGCCAAGCTCACGGGCGGTTTCCCATTTAAACTCTTCCATGGCCCGGGAAGCGTTCCGGACAAGGATTTGATTCCTTTTTTGTCCTTGTGCCAATTAGTTTCACCTCCTCTTTTTTTTCTAATGCTATTATGAACCCTGGCGCCTTCGTTTATGCTAGAACATATTCCCTCATTAACTATCAAAAACTATGGAAACAAGGCTAGCCTCTGGTTATCCTGCCATGGCCTGTTTTAATTAAGCTTTGCTTACCTTAGATTTTGCTCGCCGGTAAAGAAGTTTTTCCTTTAAAACCGGTTGTATTGTAACCACCCAGGGGACTTCCCGCCAACTTCAGTGAAAATTGCCCTTAATCCCACTTTTGCAAGGAAAACCGGTTTCGTGCCATTATCCTTTCGACTTTGTCATTTATCCCCTAAATACTTACAGGTTATTATTAATAATGATTTGATTAAAAATATTTTTTTCAAAAAAGAAACTTCTATCCAAGTAAATTAAGTGAACCAAGTAAATTAAGTGAACCAAATTTTAAGGTCACTTTGAAAGTTTTTCAGGCTGTTGTCTATCCCCTCAGGGTCCAGGTTTTCGTAAAAAAACTGGAACCGGTCTTAAAGGCGTCCTTGCAGCCAGGATCCTTTTCTGTTAAAATAAAGGGGTGGCAAAAAGGAGGTGGATATTGTGGCGAGAAAGTGCGCCATCTGCGGCAAAGGTGTTTCAGTGGGGATGAAGATAAGTCACTCTCATATCCGTACCAAAAAGACCTGGATGCCCAACCTGCAGCCCGTCAGGGCCATTATCAACGGAAGTCCCAAAAAGGTTAAGGTGTGCACCCGGTGTCTCCGGAGCGGCAAGGTCCAGCGTGCTGTTCAGGCATAAAGCAGGTGGCTAAAATAAAAGAAAAAAGCGGCCCTCAAAGGAGCCGTTTTTTTATTCCCGGCAACAGGTGCTGAAAAGCATGTGTTAAACCCGGAAAAAGCGTCCTGGCGATGAACAGCCCGTATTTTATGCGTTATTATCGTTTTCCTATACATAATTATTCCATATATAATTAAAAGCCCGGGATTATCCCGGGCCTTTTAAAGCCATAGCTGCAAGGTATAGCGGTTAGAGTTGTCATCCTAATACCTGCCCGTGAAAGGCCAGCAGCATATCAGGTCCTATGCTAATTCTCTTCATTTAGCTTCTTCACCAGGTTGGCCATCTCCAGTGCGCTTACAGCAGCGTCCCAGCCCTTGTTTCCAGCTTTAGTGCCGGCCCGTTCAATTGCCTGTTCAATGGTATCGGCCGTGATTACGCCGAAAATGACAGGAATACCGCTGTCAAGCCCGACCTTAGCCACACCCTTGGCTACCTCACTGGCAACGTAGTCGAAGTGGGGGGTCGCGCCGCGAATGACTGCTCCCAGGCAAATAACCGCATCATACTTCGCCATCTCAGCCATTTTCCGGGCTACCAGGGGTATTTCAAAGGCTCCGGGAACCCAGGCTACTTCGATGTCCCCGTCTGCAACTCCATGCCGGTTCAGAGCATCCAGGGCTCCTCCCAAAAGCCTGTTGGTAATAAACTCGTTAAAACGGCCAACAACTATTCCAAATTTAAGACCCTGCCCCAGGAGGGTTCCTTCATACATTTTCGGCATCTTCTATCTCCTTTTCAAGTTAAATGTTTTAAGCAAACTGTTTAAGTTATATAATGAATTAATAATGTTTTAGTATTACTTCTTACACAGCTGGAGCATGTGTCCCAGTTTTTTCTTTTTGGTGGATAAATAAAAGTGATTGGACCTGTTGGGACTAATCTCAATGGGCACACGTTCGACCACATGCAGGCCGTACCCCTCCAGTCCGGCAATCTTGCGGGGATTATTGGTCATCAAGCGGAGCTTCTTCAGCCCCAGATCAGAAAGGATCTGCGCTCCCAGACCGTAATCCCTCAAATCAGCCGGGAAACCCAGGGCCAGGTTGGCCTCCACGGTATCCTTGCCCTGGTCCTGGAGATGGTAAGCCCGGATCTTATTGAGCAGTCCTATACCGCGCCCTTCCTGACGCATGTAGAGGAGGACACCCACACCCTCAGCGGCAATCATCTGCATCGCCCGGTCCAGCTGCTCTCCACAATCGCAGCGCACCGAATTGAAAACATCCCCGGTAAGGCACTCCGAGTGCACCCTGACCAGGGGAGCTTCCACACTGGCCAGATCGCCCATAACCAGAGCAATATGGCCTTTGCCGTCCAGCAGGCTCTCATAGGCAACCGCTGTGAATTCACCGTACCGGGTTGGCAGTTTAGCCGAATCCACCCGCCGGATCAGGCGTTCCGTACGGCGCCGGTACTGAATCAAGTCGGCAATTGTAATTATTTTAAGGTTATGAGTCCGGACAAATTCCATTAGCTCGGGTACCCTGGCCATGGTCCCATCTTCCTTCATGATCTCACAGATGACACCGGCCGGGTAGAGGCCCGCCAGCCTGGCCAGGTCTACCGCTGCCTCCGTGTGGCCGGTCCGCCTCAGGACTCCCCCTTCTTTGTACCGCAGCGGGAAAATATGACCCGGGCGGCGCAAATCAGAAGGTTTTGTTTTGGGGTCTAAAACAGTCTTGATAGTGAGAGCCCGCTCGTAGGCGGAAATTCCCGTTGTACATACCTTTGCGTCTATGGAAACTGTAAAGGCGGTAGCATGGGGGTCGGTGTTATGTGCTACCATCGCCGGCAGTTCCAGCTCATCCAGCCGCTTCCCAATAATGGGCAGGCAAATTAACCCCCGGCCGTTCGTGGCCATAAAGTTTATCGCCTCTGGCGTAACCTTCTCAGCGGCCATGATCAGGTCTCCCTCGTTTTCGCGGTCAGCATCGTCCACCGCAACAATCATCTTGCCCTGCCGGATATCCTCGATAGCTTCTTCGATCGTGTTAAATTTTATAGTAACCATGTAACCATGCCTCCTTATCCTTTACGAAAAGCAAATTATATTCTGTCTCCGGAGCCATAAAGCAGAAAGCCGACCCTGACCCAGCAATAGAAACCAGCCAAAACCGCCTACAGAAAACCGTGCTCGGCCAAAAAGCCCATATCTATTTTTGATTCCCGCCTGCCTTCCCCCCGCAGGGACAGCAGCTTTTCCACATACTTTCCGATTAGATCCCCTTCCAGGTTGACAGTATCACCCTCCCCTTTAAAACCCAGCGTGGTAAGGTGGGCGGTATGGGGGATGAGGGATACCTGGAAGGTTTCCGGGTTGAAATCAACAACCGTAAGACTGACCCCGTCAATGGCAACAGAACCTTTGCGGATGATGTAGCGCATGACCTCCGCCGGCGCCCTAATCGTCATCAGGGTGGCGATGTCACGTTTCTCCAGCTTGGTGATCATACCCACTCCGTCAATATGGCCGCTGACCAGGTGCCCCCCCAGCCTGTCCGACAGGCGCAGGGCCCTTTCCAGATTAACCCTGTCTCCGGCTTTTAAAGCACCGAGATTAGATTTTTTCAGTGTTTCCACCATAACATCGGCAGCCCAGACACCGGCGCCAATGCTGACTGCTGTAAGGCAGACACCGTTAACAGCAATGCTGTCACCAAGCTTGATATCTTCCAGGACCTTTTTAGCTTCGATTATTAGCCGGGCTGATTCAGCCCCGCTCCGGACAGCCCGGACCAGGCCAAGTTCTTCTACAATGCCGGTAAACAACGCTTACCCACCTCGATATTTTAAGTACCCCTCGACACAGAGGTCGGAGCCCAGACGGCTGATCTTGAGCTGCTCCAGCCCGGCAGCCTCGGATGGGTCGTTCACCCCTTCCCCTCCTACTGCGCCGGGCGCCTCCCGGCCACCGATGATCTTAGGAGCAATAAACCAGACGACCTTGTCTACAATACGTTCTTCCAGGGCTGAGCCGTGAATAGTGGCTCCTCCTTCAATTAAAACAGATGTGATCCCCTCTTGAGCCAGTATTTTTAGCAGACCGGCCAGATCGACCCGGGGTTCTTCCCCGGATACCAGCACCTTTGCTCCCGTCTGCCGCAGTAATTCTATTCTGGCAGGTGAAGCTCCGGCCGTCGTGGCAATCAGGGTAGGAGCTCCGGAGGACTGGGTTAAAACCCTGGCATTTAAAGGGGTACGGGCCTTACTGTCCACGATCACACGCACCGGATCCCGGCCACCCCCGCCGGGGAGCCGGGTGGTGAGGGAAGGATCATCGGCAAGGACAGTTCCAATACCCACCATTATGGCGTCGTACCAGTCCCTCAGGCGGTGCCCGTAAGCCCGGGCTGCTTCACCTGTAATCCACTTTGACCTTCCGGTACGGGTAGCGATTTTTCCGTCCAGGCTGACCGCTGCCTTGGCCACCACAAAAGGCAGCCCCGTGGTGATATACTTGATAAACACCTCGTTCAGTTCCCTGGCTTCTTTTTCAAGGACACCCAGGGTTACGTCGATCCCGGCCTCATGCAGGGCCCTGATCCCCTTGCCGGCTACAAGGGGATTGGGGTCGGTCATGGCTACAACAACCCTGGCTATACCCGCTTTAATAATCGCCTCCGTACAGGGTCCGGTACGACCGTAGTGACAGCAGGGCTCCAGGTTGACATAGAGCGTTGCACCCTTTGCCTGTTCCCCTGCATCCCTCAAGGCATGGACCTCGGCGTGGGGTGTTCCCGCACGCCGGTGAAAACCGCACCCAACTACCTGCCCGTCTTTAACCACACAAGCCCCCACCATTGGGTTCGGGCTGGTCCGGCCCCGGGCCCTGGCTGCCAGTTCCAAAGCCATTTTCATATAGTGCCTGTCTGTTTGTATACTCACGAATACTTTACCTTTCAAACTGATCTGCCCTGAGATAACAGGCCTCTTTGGCCATTCTCCCTACCCGCTTTCCGGATAGGAAATAAAAAATCCCTTGGTATTTACCCTCGGGATAAGCAGCAGAAAGAAAAACAATACGTTAATAGCGCCCTGGAAACTACTTCCAAAGCGAACTAAAACTACCTTCTCCCATCCAGACTTTAACTGTCGGCCCCGGCTTTTCACCGGATCAACCCCAAAGGGCTCGCGGGCTCGGCACCAGGCCATACCGCCGGTACGGAATTGCACCAGTCCCTGAAGGTAATACCTATAAGCTTGTTATACCACATAAAAATTATATTACCGGCTTTTAAGGATGTCAACTGTTTTGTCATTTGACAGGTAATAGCTCCATTTCACATGAAGCTGCAGCGCCCCCCTCTTTGACGGCCACCTCTGGCCTGTCTGAAAGGCACGTGACGGCAAGGCTTAAATCCTGTGTTTTGTAGACAGGATAGCCAGCACAAATTCCGTTAATTCAGAAGTTAAGTGTTCAATAGCCGAATTGAGCCTGTTTCTTTCCTCCACCAGTTGGGACAGGCGCTCTTGCATGGCCTTAATCACCTTGTACTGGCCGGATTCAACCAGGTATTCCTGGGCTGCAGCAACAGAGTCCACCAGCACGCCGGCCCCGGGAACCACCTTGACCACACCCGCCTCCTGCAACAGAGACAAAGCCCTCCGGATGGTTTCCGGTGATACATTATAAAGACCGGCAAGGGTGGAACGGCCTGAGATTTTCTGTCCTTCTTTATACTCTCCCTGTTTAATCCTCTCCGCAATATCCATGGCAATGGTGATATAACGGGCTATGTGCAGGTTATTAGAATCATGATTGTACTTAGAAACATGATTGTCCATTTTGATGATGCACCTTTTTTAATATTTTTTTAAAAAAAACAACCCCCATCACTTCAAGATATTATACACAAAAAAACAGATAAACTCCAATCTTTAAGAATAAAATTTCCATCATTTTGAACCTTTTTTATTTAATAAAACGTCTAATTAAAAAAATTAATATGGAGGGTTCTGTTTGCGATGAAAAGGTTGATCTACCCTGGTGTTGCTATCCTGTTGTTTGCTGTGTTCTTAACCCTGCAGCCTGGCCCGCGGGTATCAGCCGCGCCCGGCCATGAGGCCAGCTTCAGGATCGGCGCAAAAACGTATATTGCAGACAACCAGCTCAAAGCCATTGACGTCGCCCCTTATCTTGAAAACGGCCGGGCTTATATCCCGGTGCGCTTTTTGGCCTCCGCCCTGGGCATACCAGATGACGGCATTACCTGGGATGAAGCAACCAGGTCGGTAACCATCGCCGGAGGGGACAAGTTGCTCAAACTGACCATTGGAAGCAATATACTGCTGTTGGGCAACCGGACATTCCTTATGGACGTTGTCCCCCAGCTCAAAGAAGGAAGAGTCATGCTCCCAGCCCGCTGGGTGGCCGAAGCCCTTGGTTATGCCGTAACCTGGGAAGAAGGGTCCCAAACCGTACGGATCGCGCCGCCGGGGAGCAGGACACAGGACGGGGCCGGCTCTCTGCCCAACGTAGGTTCCTACGAAAACCTGAAAAGCCTCCTAGCCGGCAACCTGCAGCACAGCCCCGGGTTGTACGGGAGGGACAGGGCAGGAGGAGATGACGGGATTATGGTAACCCAGGATGTCGCCAGGGAGTCATTGAGCACCGAAGCCCCAGCTCCGGCACCGGCCGCGGGCGGCGCTGCAGAAACAATGAAAAGCAAGGCGGACTTCTCCACAACCAACCTCCAGGTGGAGGGCGTAGACGAGGCGGACATCGTCAAAACCGACGGCACTTATATTTACCAGGTTAACCGGGAGCGCCTGATCATTGCCAGGGCTTACCCGGCGGAAGACATGAAAGTCGTCAGCACCCTGGACTACGGAAACAAGGGCTTTTCTCCCCAGGAAATCTATGTAGACGAAAAACACCTTATTGTCATCGGCCAGACCAGTGCTACCGTTGCAAGACCCATGGACAGCATTTCCAGGATCTATCCTCCCTACTACTGGAACAGGGAAACTGTCAAGGCTATTATTTACGATATCAGGGATAAATCAAACGTCCGGCAAGTGCGCGAGCTGGAACTGAGCGGGCACTATCTTTCTTCGCGGAAAATTGGCCAGTCCTTCTATCTTGTTGCCAACAAAAACATCTACTATTATCCGGGCCAGGAAATTGACGAGCCAAGACCATTATACCGGGATTCAGCAGTCCAGGATGGTTTTGTTGCCATTGACTACCCGGAGATCCGCTGTTTTCCGGACTTTGTGGAACCCAATTACCTGATTGTGGCCGGGTTGAACCTGGGCCGCCCGGAACAGAAGGCCAGCGTTTCCTGCTACCTCGGCTCCGGCCAGAATGTTTACGCCTCCCCGGAGAACCTTTACGTCGCCCTGACCAGTTACCGCTACCGGATCATGCCGGTTGAAGCCAAAACCCTGTCCCTTTCTCCGGCTAGCACGACCAGTACCAGTATTTATAGGTTTAAACTGGAGGACGGCAGCCTGACCTATACCGGAAAGGGAGAGGTGCCCGGAAGCATCCTCAACCAGTTTTCCATGGACGAATACAATAACTACTTCCGGATCGCCACCACCCAGGGCGAGAGCTGGCGCACAGACGAATACACCTCCAGGAACAACCTGTATATTCTGGACAGCGACTTGAAAATCGCCGGTAAAATAGAGGACATCGCCCCCGGGGAAAGGATTTATTCCGTCAGGTTCACTGGAAACCGGGCCTATATGGTGACCTTTAAAAATGTAGACCCCTTCTTTGTCCTGGATTTGAGCGACCCGCACCAGCCTGAAATCCTGGGTGCCCTGAAGATCCCCGGCTACAGCGATTACCTGCATCCTTACGATGAGAACCACGTCATCGGCTTCGGTAAGGATACGGTTGAAGTGGGCGCCAAGGGGGGCATGGGGGACGGCAGCATGGCCTTCTACCTGGGCATGAAAATGGCTCTTTTCGATGTCAGCGATGTTAAGAATCCCGTGGAAATGTTCCGGGAAAACATCGGCGACAGGGGTACAGACTCCGAACTACTGAGAAACCATAAGGCCCTCCTGTTTTCTAAAGAAAAGAACCTCCTGGCCTTCCCGGTCACGGTTATGGAGACCGGCCAGAGCGGGGGAAGACCCGGCTCTCCTTTCCCAGAATACGGGCAGTTTACCTTCCAGGGGGCCTACGTTTACAGCCTGGACCTGAACAAAGGCTTCGTACTGAAGGGCCGGATTACGCACCTTACAGAGGAAGATTACCTCAAAGCCGGAAGCTACTGGTACGACAGCGAAAAGAACATTGAAAGAATCTTATATATTAACGAAAACCTCTACACCCTCTCCAAAAAGATGCTTAAGGCCAACCGTATGGAAAACCTTCAGGAGGTAGGCAGCCTCGTCCTTCGTTAAATAAAAACCGATAAAACCGGTCTTTTCCGGCAGGGAAGCGTTGGACAGATTTATCTCCACTGGTGACCAGAGAGCCTTGTAAAAACAAGGCTCTCTCAGTATTTTATCCCAGGACCCGGTATTATCCAGTGAAACCGGCGCTTTTCTGCTGGCGAATGAACAACCGGGAGGGCAGGAGTCCCTTTAGTTGCGAACAAATCAAAACCCTGCCTGGCTGAATTCCCCTTCGCCGGGCCCGGCCGGAGCGAAGGCGCCGGAAGACCTGTGAGCATTTTCAGCCCGGCTGCCATATTCTGCCCCTGCCTGGCTCCTGGCACTGAACCCCGCCCTCATGTAGTAGACAGCCAGGGCAGGCACCTGAACAATTTCCCTTTCGGGATAACGTAAAGCAGTCAACTTCCCCCCCAGGACGCAGCCCTGGTCGATGTCCACCGTGTTGTTCACATATACGGCCTCGGGGACCGGCGTGTGGCCGTACACAACCAGGGCAGAACCCTTGTATTCCCGGGCCCAGTCCCGCCGGACCGGAAGCCCGTCCTCGGTAATCTCCCCGGTGGTGTCTCCGAAGAAACAGAAGCTCTTGACACGCTCATTGACTTTTCCGATCATATCCTCTTTAATCCCGCCGTGGGCTACAACCAGCCTCCCCTGATCAAGGATGAGATAGGGCGGTGCCTCCTGATAGAGCTGTTGGAAACTCTCTTTGAACTCCACCCGCTCATCCTCCGGCAGCGCCTCGATTTCCTCCACCGTCCTTTCCAGGCCGTGGGATATTTTAATTCTTCTTCCCTCCAGGTAGCGGTTGAGCTTCCGGCAGTGGTTGCCTGGGACATAAAGGGCGTTGCCGGAGTCCACCATATTTTTAACCAGCCAGAAGCTTTTCAGGCTGTAGGGGCCCCGGTCCGTCAGATCCCCGAGGAAGACGGCCTTTCTACCGGCGGGATGGTGGTAGTAGTCAAATTGTTTGCGGTACCCCAGTTTCTGCAGGAGCATGAGCAGTTCTTCATAACAGCCGTGGATATCCCCGATAATATCGAAGGGACCAGGAATAGTTACCTCATGGTTACGGATTGAGACATCAAAGGCGGGATCCTGCATTTCATCTTCGGTGATCACATAGATACTGTCAAAACCCTCATCGTGCACAACCTTCAGAGTCTTGACCAGCTTCTTTGCCATCTTCTCAATAACCGCCCTGTTCACCTGGCGTTCCCGCCCGGCATTGCGCTCCAGACAGACATCCACAGGGATATTGAAAATTAAAAGCGCCACGTGAAAACCATATTTTTTGCCAATCCTCAAAAGGTCCTTGCGGGCCCGCCGGGTGAGGGCAGTGGAATCGGCAACTGTAAAACGCCCCAGGGTCAGGCGGCGTTCAATGGTATAACGAAACAATTTAAAGGCTTCCCGGGAAGAAGCCATATTTGTTTCATAGTCGCTCACCAGTGTCCGGCAGTGGTCTGAAGAAACAACCATGGTATCTTTAAAATAACGCCGGGCAAAGGATGACTTGCCGCAGCCCGGCACACCGCAAAGGACCAGGAGTGTGGTTCGGGGTAAAGAAAGCACAGACAGCCACCCCCCAGGGAGGTTTGTGTAAGACTTATTTTATCTTATAAAGGCAACCAGATCATGATTTATTGTTATCCAGGTTACCGTTCTTATATTCCCTGAATTCATTTGGAGTTAAGTCTTCTTAGCCAGAATACTCTCTGAAAATACGCGTTTTTCATCAAATATGATGTCGCCTGCGGGCATGGTGAAATCCTCTATAATTAATCTAAAATTACTGCGCCGCTTACCTGACGGCAGCGGCGCACTCCCCGGAAAATGTTTTAATCCTTATTTTCCAGTGAGTTATGTGGTAATTATATTTCTGCGGCACAGGGTTCAGGATCCCTTTTTCTTGGTATCGGCCGGGGCTTCTTTCACCAGCTGGTCCCTTGCGGCGCCGCAGTTCTTGCATTTCCCGGGCTTGCAACGGGCTTCCACTTCTGCTCCGCACACTGCACATTTCCAGAGTGCCATTAAATTCACCCCCTTAAAGCGGCCTTTCTCAATTCCCGCACGGCTGCAGCCGGATCTTTACTGCCGAAAACTGCCGAACCGGCTACCAGCACATCGGCTCCGGCTTTTACAACAGCCGCGGCTGTGCTGTTGTTAATTCCTCCGTCAACCTGGACTTCCGCCTTCAGGCCCCGCTCTTTAAGCATAGTTTTGATCGCCGTGATTTTGGGCAGGACCTCCGGAATCATCTCCTGCCCACCGAAACCCGGGTTTACAGTCATCAGCAGGACCAGGTCCACCATGTGGAGAACATATTCCACCGCGGACGGGTGGGTGGCGGGATTCAAGGCAACCCCTGCCCTGGCACCTTTTTCCTTGATTAAACTCAAGGTGCGGTGCAGGTGCCCGCCAGACTCAACGTGCACCGTAACCAGGTCAGCGCCGGCTTTGATAAAGGACTCCACGTGCAGTTCCGGTCTTTCAATCATCAGGTGCACGTCAAAGAGCATGGCACACCTGGGGCGCAGCGCCTCCACCACCAGGGGGCCGATGGTAATGTTCGGGACAAAGCGGCCGTCCATCACATCGATGTGAAGGTACTCCGCTCCGGCCTCTTCCACCATCAATACGTCCTTCAGAAGAGCAGTGAAATCGGCTGATAATATGGAAGGGGCCAGTTTAATCAATGCTTTAATACCTCCTGCGCTCCTTTAATTCTTTTAAAAACTCCAGATAGTGAAAATAACGCTCCTTATTGATCAGGCCTGACTCCACAGCGCCTTTTACAGCACAATCCGGCTCCCGGTCATGCAGGCACTGGTTAAAACGGCATTTCCCAAGGTAAACATCCATTTCAGGGTAATGGCCGGACAATTCCTCCGGCTTTATGTCTGGTAAATCCAGGCTGGAAAAACCGGGGGTATCAGCAACGAAGCCGCCCTGGGCCAAGGCAATTAATTCCACATGCCGGGTGGTGTGCCGGCCTCTTTTGAGTTTTGCGCTCAATTCACCAGTTTTCAAAGCAAGACCGGGTTGCAGAGCGTTCAAAATGGTGGACTTCCCCACTCCAGAAGGTCCGGCGAAAACAGATACCTTGCCCTCCAGGGCCTGGCGCAGAAGATCAAGCCCCTCCCCTGTCTTGGCGCTAATCGCTACCAGAGGATAGATCTCCCTGTAGCGGGATACAAGCTCAACCTGCCCGCCTTGCGCCAAATCCACCTTGTTGAAACAGATCAACGGTTTCACTCCGCTGGCGGAAACCAGAACCAGAATGCGGTCCAGGAGCCAGGGATTCGGGTCAGGCTCCCGTACTGCAAAAACAATAACTGCCTGGTCTACATTGGCCACCGGTGGACGTACCAGCAGCGTAGTGCGGGGCAGCACCCTTTCAATGACCCCATTGTACCCGTGCTCCGGTCTCAACAGGACACGGTCCCCCACGTAGGCCTGCTGCTTTTCACGGCGGAAGCGCCCCCGGAGCGAGCACTCCCATTCTTCCCTGCCGTCATGCACATAGTAGTGACCACTGTAGCCCCTGAGCACAATACCTTCCAAAAGGTTCTCACTGTTTGTCAATAGTCTGCTCACCAGCCAGTTTTCCATCAATGTAAACCTGGATTACAGCTTTACCGTAATAGGGCACTTCTCTTACAACCTTTCTGCCCGGGGGGTGTTCTTTTTTGTAGACCTCGGTGCTTCCCCTGACATCGTTAACAACAATCTTTAATTCGTGCCTTTTTCCGTCATCAGGAATCAACGCTTCAACTTCAACCTCGCGTCTTTCCGGCCCGGGGCCGTTACTGACAGTAACTTGCACCTCCGAACCTTCCTCGACTTCCGAACCACTGCCAGGATTTTGACTGATGATCTGACCTTGCATATATTCTGCGCTTGCTGCCCTGATTACATTATCAGCCATTTTTAGTTTTACTTTTTCCAATTCCCACCTGGCCTGTTCCTCCGTCATACCAATCAGGTTAGGTATCTTCCGGAGGACTGGTTGCGGACCCTTGCTCACATACAAAGTCACTCCGGACCCCTTGGTCAGGCTGGTCTCGGGCTTGGGGTCCTGGTCCATCACCACCCCAGCCGGGTAATCGTTGCTGTACCTCTCCTGGTAAGGCTCGTACACAATCAGCTCGTGCTGGCTAATCTTGACCCTGGCGTCGCTGAGCGTGTAGCCTATGACATTCGGTACCGTGCGGTATTCCGGCCCCCGGCTGATTGTCAGGGTAACGTTCCTGGTTACTTTGACCATGGTATCCGGCGGGGGATCCTGGGAGATAACATTTTCAGGGGGAATTGTGGGGTGATAATGCCAGTTTTCCTGAATGTTTTTAAAACCCTGGCGCTGGAGAATGGCCCGCGCCTCTTCCAGGGTACTTCCCTCAACATTGGGCATTTGGATCTCCGGAACGTTGACATATATTTCAAAGGTTGCATATAATGCTGCCACCAGAATCAAGGCCACCAGCGTTCCCCATAACCAGGCAAGCCTGCGCTTTTTCGGCCTGGCAACAGCCTCCCCTGCCTGTTGAATCGGCTCCTCCTTGTTTTTCACTGCGGGAATAACTCGAGTCGCAAACTCATCAAGCTGCGCTGCAGCACCTGAATCCTGGAAAACTTGACCGGCCAGTCCCTCCAGGTCTGCTAAAAGGGCCCTGGCTGAGCCATAACGATCCACTATATTCTTAGCCATAGCGCGGGTAATAATTCTCTCCAAAGCCGGGGACACCGCAGGATTCAGGCTGGATGGAAGTGCCGGCACTTCCTTTATGTGCTTCAGGGCAACTCCTATGGGTGTATCTCCCTGGAAGGGCAGAACACCGGTAGCCATCTCGTACATGACAACGCCCAGTGAATAAAGATCGGAACGCTCATCGGACGTCTCCCCCCGCGCCTGTTCCGGAGAAATATAGTGAACCGAACCCAGGACTGTGTCGCTCTGGGTCAGGGTAGCCGTGGTGGCTTCCCTGGCTATGCCGAAATCCGTAAGCTTAGCCCGTCCCACCGCTGTGATTAAAATATTTTGAGGCTTGACATCCCGGTGGACGATGTTGTTTTCATGGGCATGCTGCAGGGCTTCAGCCACCTGCCTGGCAATTTGAATAATCCGTTCCTGGGGTAAAGCACCCTGGGCCCTGATCAGGTTTTTCAGGTTGTCCCCCTCCACATACTCCATTACCAGATAATGGACATCGTTTTCCCTGCCCACATCATAGATACTGACAATGTTCGGGTGGGAAAGGCTTGCAACGGCCTGGGCTTCCCTGCGAAACCGTTTCACAAAATCCTCGTCGCAGGTAAATTCAGGCCGCAGGACCTTTATGGTGACCAGCCGGTTTAAAAAGGTGTCCCGGCCCTTGTAGACTATAGCCATGCCCCCGCCGCCAAGCTGCTCGAGGATCTCGTAACGGTTCCCTAAAAGCTTCCCGATCAATGATTTCACCTCAAATCTATGTTGAAGAGAATACTCTCTGATTTACCAATTATGCAACGGCAACCCTCATTCCGGCAACTGCCAAAAATCAGTAGCCCCTTGAAAGAGCCGCAGCCATAAGCTGCCCGGCAATGGGTGCAGCCACGGCGCCGCCCGCTCCGGCGTTTTCCAGGACAACCGCAACT
This sequence comes from Pelotomaculum sp. DTU098, assembly GCA_001512635.1. GTDB lineage: Bacteria > Bacillota > Desulfotomaculia > Desulfotomaculales > Pelotomaculaceae > DTU098. Next base: position 45,685 of record LFSA01000027.1, read on the forward strand.
GCAATTGCCGGCTGTTCAGCCGGGGCGAAGCCGATGAACCAGGCGTGGGTCGGTCCGTGGGGATTCTGGGCGGAACCGGTCTTGCCGGCCACCTGCATCCCCGGAAGCCTGGCGGCCCGCGCCGTTCCATCCTCCACAGCAGCTATCATCCCTTCTTTGATAATAGCGGCAATAGCCGGAGTAGTTGCCCTTTGCCAGGAAACCTGAGCAGCTTTGTGAATGGTAACTCCCATTGAATCCCTGACGGAATCAACCAGATACGGCTGCATGAGCGTACCTTCATTGGCAATTGCCGCTGCCACCAGGGCCATATGAAAAGGACTTACCAGCAACTGGCCCTGGCCGATGGCGCTGCTGGCCAATTCAGGATTGGTCATCTCGTTTTTGGAAGCCATGGTGCAAGGGCGGACAGGAACTCCCAGGCCGGGATCCCGGGCCAGGCCGAAGGCCTTAAATGCCTGCTGGAAACCAGCGGCCTCCTGGCTTAGACCCAGCCGTGCAAAGGTGGTATTACAGGAAACTGCCAGCGCTTTTCTCAAGTCAACTCCCCCGTGGGCCGCCAGGTCGGTGAGCTTGTACCCCTCAACTTCCAGGAAACCCTGGCAGTTGAAGGTCCTGGTAGCCAGACCCGGATCGGCAGCCAGCGCTCCTGCAGCAGTAACCACCTTAAATATGGAACCAGGCGGGTAGGCCCCCTGGGCAGCCCGGTTCAGCAAGGGTGATGAAGGATCCTGGACCAGCCCGGACCAGATCTCGTCCAGCTTATTGGGATCGTAGCTGGGACTTGAAACCATCGCCCTTATGGCGCCGGTCCTGGGGTCCAGCATAACCACGGCGCCCCGCCGGCCACCCAGCAGGTCCAGGGCCAGTTTCTGGAGTCGGGCATCAATGGTAAGGAAAACGTCGCCGCCTGCCTGCTCCCTGCCGAGGAGCCTGTTTATTAAATTCCGGGTGCGGTCATTACCCTCCATCCCCAGCAGGTAACTGTCATAAGCAGATTCAAGCCCGGCCCTGCCATAGCGCTCTGAAATATAGCCAACCAAGTGGGCAGCAGCGGCCCCTTCCGGATAAACACGCCGGCCCCGGCCTTCCCGGTACTCCGTTTTAGCCAGAGCAACTCCTTTAGCATCAAAGATCGTGCCCCGCCTGACCTGGGCCTCCAGTTCGTAAAGCCGGCGGTTGTAGGGATTGGCCGCCAGCTCGGGCCCCTTGATTAACTGCAGGTAGGAAAGGTATAGGATAAAAACTATAAACAGACCAAGAAGCAAATAACTTAGTTTGAGGATATTATTTTTCATGGGCTGTCCTGCGCCTCATTGGAAATATTCAGCAACAATCCCAGGAGAATAAAGTTAGCCACCAGCGAACTTCCTCCATAGCTGATAAAGGGCAGTGTTACACCGGTCAAGGGCAGGAGCCCGGTCACACCCGCCAGGATAATGAAAGCCTGCAGCCCAAGCAGGGCGGTTAGACCGGAACCTGCCAGCGCGGCAAAATCATCCTTGGCCTGGAGGGCTATTCTCAACCCCCTGTAAATTAAAACCATGAATAAGACAGTTATGGCTGCACCGCCTGCCAGGCCCAATTCTTCACAACAAGCGGAAAAAATAATATCCGTGTGAACTGCCGGAATATAGTTAGGGTAGCCCTGGCCTAAACCCGTACCCAAAACGCCACCCGACCCGATGGCAAAAAGGGACTGGGTCACCTGGTATCCTGCCGTGTCAATGAAGGACCATGGATCCAGCCAGATCTCAACCCGGTTGCGCACATGATCAAATAGATAATAACTGGCAGTAGCTCCGGCTACAAAAAGCCCCAGCCCAAAAACAGTATACAGGAACCGGGAAGTGGCAACATAGACCATGGCCAGAAAGGTGCAAAAATAAATCAGGGCGGTGCCCAGATCCTTTTGAAAGATAAGGAGCAGCAGGGAAATTCCCCACATGGCGACCAGGGGAATCCATTCCTGGGGCCCCGGGAGTGCAATCCCGCCCAGGCTGCGCGTGCCGGCAGTGAGCAGGACCCTGTTCTCGGCAAGATAACTGGCCAGAAAAAGAACCACCAGGATCTTCACAAATTCGGAAGGTTGCAGGTAAAAAACACCAAAATCAAGCCAGCTCCTGGCACCACCTTGTTCAGTTCCGAAAAAAATGGGCAGGATCAGGGCAATTATCCCGGCCAGAGCATAAATGTATTTATAATCGCTCAAAAAACGGAAGTCCTGCAAGAACCGGGTAGTCAGAACCAGCGCCAGGAGACTGATTAGGAGCCAGATAAACTGCCGCAGTCCGTAGGCAGGGTCCAGCCTGAACAAAAAAACCAGCCCGGTTGCCGAGAGGACGGCAACAACCGGCAGTAAAAATGTGTCCCCCCTGTATCCGCTCCACCGCCAGTAAAAATGAACCAGAAAAAATGCTAACGTAACTACCACTCCAGCTATAAGGACCTGACTGGTGGCGCTTTCCAACCCCAGGTAAAGGACCAGTGTCCCGGCCAATAGGTAAACCCCGGCAAGCAGGAGCAGGTTTCTCTCCAAATAACGGTTCATATTGCGTTCTCTGCTCCCGGTATTATTAAAGTTTTCCAGTCTGTCTCCCAGTAGCTGTATCCCGGGATTCATAAAGGACCTCCATTAGTTTTATATACGATAAAAATTATGATTATTACGAGGTAAAAAAGAAAATCCGTTTCAAAATTCGACGTTCTTCTTATATTTATTTATTGTTTACCTGTTTAACCTTATTTCCAGGTTTAGGCTGTTAGATTCTTGATGGACAAGGTGATTCTTTTTTCTTTGCCCGTTTAAATCAACAATTTTCAACACTCCAGGAGGATCATTGTAATATTATCCGACCCGCCGCAAGCCAGCGCCCTGTCTAAGAGATTCTGCAAGGATGATTCAAGATCTGGTGAATTACTGATGGTAAGCAGGATCTCCTCGGGTCGCAGGTAAATGGTCAAACCGTCTGTGCAGATCAGGATCAAATTTCCCGGAAGAACCTGGAACCGGTAAAGATCCACTTCAAGGGACAGTCCTATCCCAAGCGCTCTGGTCAGTACATTACGCTGGGGGTGATTGAAAGCTTGTTCCTCGGTAAGACCGCCGTTTTTAACCATTTCCTGCACCAGGGAATGATCTTCCGTCAGGCGGGTTATTATGCCGTCCCTGATTAAATAGGCACGGCTGTCCCCTACCTGGGCTACATAGAGTTCATTTCCCCGCTTCAGGCAGGCGGTTACAGTGGTACCCATTCCCGCCCATTCCGGGTTACGGCTGGCCACTTCATAAATAGAGCGGTTTGCTTCCTTGACACTCTTTACCAGGGCCTTTTCAGGCGGGGTCCCGCTGGCAAGTTCCCTTCCCAGTTCACGTTCCAGGATCCGCAAGGCCATGCTGCTGGCAACCTCCCCGGCCTGGTGACCTCCCATACCGTCGGCTACTGCAAACAGCCCTGTTTCTGGTGAGATACATAAACTGTCTTCATTTGTAGTCCGGACCAGTCCAGTATCAGATATCTGAGCCCATCTCATACCCCCACCTCACAAACTGAAAAGTAATACCGCCTACTCTAATCATGTCGGCATTGGCCAAAACGGTTGGTTTTGAAATCTGCACCCCGTTTAAAAAGGTTCCATTGGTGCTATTAAGATCTTCCAGCCAGTATTGCCCCTCCTTTAAATAGATACGGGCATGCCGGGTAGAAGCGAAGGAATCCACCGTTGGAATATCATTTTCCTCACTTCGGCCAATGAAGATTTCTTTGTTAACAGCAAAGGTGTCTCCGGGCTGCAGCTCCGCTATGGAGCTCTCCAGTACGGTGAGCGAAACACCAGCCCCCCTGGAATCAGGATCCTTATCCTCCGGAGACTTTGCAGGCGGTTCGATCTCCTGGCGGTCTGCGGGAAGCTTTTTGAGATCGCCAATCATCCATTTAACCAGGCTGAATAGGAAAAGGAGCAACAGAAACAGGAATGAATAGCGCAAAACCGCTAACACGATCCCAGCCATCTTAATCCACCTTAAAGGTACAGATAGTTGTACCGAAGGTCAATACATCTCCCGGCTCCAGCACCTTTGAAGTAATTCTAACACCGTTGACCAGGGTGCCGTTAGTGCTTCCAAGATCCTGAATGGTATAGCGGCCCCGGTGCAGCTCCAGGCGGGCGTGGCGCCGGGATACGCTTGTATCGTTAAATACGATCTGGCAATCCTCGCGGCGTCCGATCAAAATGTTAACTCCCTTTAAAGGGAAAATCCTTCCCTGCTCAGGTCCTTCATCCACTTCAAGAACTCCGTAGACCCGCGGTTGGTGATCTGCCCGCACGCTGTCCTTTACCGGAATGAAACGCTGGGTACGTTCGATATCCCCTTCCTGTCCAGCAGGTTCTTCCGGAGCAGCAGTTGTTTTAAAAGCGGACTCCAACCTGATCATGCCGGCAGAAAGGTTTTCATCCGTGTTGAAACTAACCGACGGCTGTCCTGTAAGTGTGTATTTTTTTTCCTTTGCCTTCTGGCTGATATAATCCTGCAGCTCGCTGGAGAGTAGATTACCAAAATTAGCAATCTTCTCCCAGTCAGAAGGGTTAAGGTAAACTACATAATGATTTGGAACATAAATACGATTGATGCTGACGCGCCTGCAGTCTCTCATTTCCCTGGCCAGCCGCTTGGCGATTTCTACGGGCTGCACACACCCGCCGCCAAAGGTATCCTTGAAAAAGCCTTCTATGTACTTTTCCAGACTTCCTTCCAGTCCTGAGAACAAACCCATAAAGCTCATCTCCCGGCTGGTTTTTCGCATACCCGCGCTATTACTTTGGACGGCTAAAGCCTCATACGGGTTCAGCAGGGGATCTGCCCGGAGCAACAGCAACACCGGGGTAAAACCTTCGCCTCAATTGCCCGCAAGCCGCATCAATCTCCGCACCAAGTTTCCGCCTGACAGTAGTTGCTACACCATGCTTTTCTACAAGCCGCCTAAATTCTTTTACCCGTTCCCGGGAAGGCGGTGTAATACCCCTTTCGGGTACAGGGTTGGCAGGAATCAGGTTGAGGTGGGCAAGCATTCCCGACAGCAGCCGGCCCAGTTCCACTGCATGCTCGTCGTGATCGTTGACACCCTTGATCAGGGCGTACTCAAAGGTAACCCGCCTTCCCGTCTCCCTGGCGTAATCCCTGCAGGAGGCAATCAGCTCTGCTATGGGATATTTTTTATTTACCGGCACCAGGCTATCCCTGAGGACATCATTGGGCGCGTGCAATGATACTGCCAGTGTCAGCGGAAGCCTTTCGGCTGCCAGCGCCCTGATTTGCGGAACAAGGCCGCAGGTTGAGATAGTTATATGACGAAGCCCGATATTTAAACCCCAGGGAGCAGAAACCTGCCTGATAAAAGCAAGGGTGGCGTCATAATTGTCCAGAGGCTCCCCGGAACCCATCAAGACCAGGTGACTGATCCTCTGTCCGCTATCCTTCTGCATCCCAAGAACCTGGTCGTACATCTCTCCGGAGCTTAAGTTTCTTACAAGCCCTTCCAGACCGGAGGCGCAGAGCCTGCATCCCATCCGGCAGCCAACCTGCGTAGAAATACAGGCAGAATTTCCGTAATTGTGCTTCATCAAGACACTTTCAACCGCCTGTCCGTCATGCAGGCCGAACAGGTATTTAATCGTGTCACCCCGCTTGGAAACCCTCCTGGCCAGTATTTCCGGCCTGCTGATCCAGGCTTCAGCAGCCAGGCGTTCCCTGAGAGCCCTGGGAAGATTGGTCATTTCCAGGAAGGACTCCGCCCCCTTTTGAAAGAGCCATTCCGCCACCTGGCCGGCCCTGTATTTTTCAGCTCCCAGGCGTCCTAAAAAAAGCTCCAGTTGGGACAGGTTCAGGTCCTTTAAATTAACCTTGCCTGACACTACGGGCAAAACCTTCTTTCTGAAGAAATTATTCTCCGTCCTTTAAGCCAATCCTTTTTTTCTCAACCGGGCTATAAAAAAGCCGTCCATCCCATGCCGGTGAGGATAAATCTGCAGGTAGCCCTCAGTCAGGGTCCCTTCCTGATCAAGGGCTCCGGGCAGGAATGGACTGAGGTCCTCCAGGACAAATTCCGGGTGGCCGGCAAGAAAGTTCTCCACCTGCCCCATGTTTTCTTCCCTGAGCAGGGTACAGGTGCTGTAAACCAGGACACCGCCATCCTTGACACAGCGGGAGGCGCTTTCCAGGATCTCAGCCTGGAGCTTTACGATGGCTGGAAGGTCCTCCGGCTTTATTCGCCAGCGGGCGTCAGGACGGCGTCTCAGGACGCCCAGTCCCGAACAGGGAGCATCGACCAGAACAAAATCGGCCAGGCCATTTAACTCTTCGGGCAGATTCCTGGCATCCCCCTCCCTGCATTCCACAATATCAATGCCAAGACGCTGGCAGTTCTCCCGGATCAAAGACAGTTTATGGGTATGGATCTCCAAAGCAAGAATAAAACCGCGGTTTTCCATCAGCTGGGCCAGGTGTGTGGTTTTACCGCCGGGAGCGCTGCAGGCGTCTATTACAAAGGAACCAGGTGAGGGCATTAAGGCCCTGCTGGCCAGCATAGAGCTTTCGTCCTGCACTTGAAACAAGCCCTCTTGAAATGACGGCAGCGAGCCCAGGGAATAAAAACCTTCGATTACCAGGCCTTCGGGGGCATAGACCGTTTCTGAAACCGTCAAACCTTCCCCGCGCAACCTTTCAACCAGGCGGGCCCGCGTTATCTTCAAGGTGTTGGTGCGAATTGTGTTGGGGGCCGGCTTGTTATTGGCACGGCATAGTTCAATGGTTTCCTCCGGACCAAATTCCGCCAGCCAGCGCTCTACCATCCAGGCCGGATGGGAATAACGCAAAGAGATGTGCTCCAGGGGGTTATGGGACAGGGAAGGGTAGTTAATTTCCCCGTGGCGGCGGGAAACACTGCGTAACACACCATTTACGAATTTTACAGAGCCCAGGTGACCGTACTTCTTTGCCAGTTCTGCCCCTTCGTTGCAGGCGGCGGAAGGGGGCACCTTTTCCATAAACAGCAGCTGGTATACACCCAGCCTGAGAATGTTTCGTATCGCCGGTGACTGGGACTGTAATGGTTTCTTAACAAAATGCCCTAAAATCCAGTCCAGGGTATTCAGGGAACGCAGGGTGCCGTAAGCAAGTTCAGTGGTAAAAGCCCGGTCCAGCTTTCCCGGACGGTACTTTTCCAAAACCCGGTTCAAGGCAATGTTGGCAAAAGCGCCTTCCTCCTCCACTGCCCTGAGGACCATAAGAGCCAGCTCCCTGGCCGATATTTGGGACAATAAAATCACGGTTCCTTTCCTAATTTATGAATATTCTTATCTTAAATCCCTTTACCTTGCCATGGTCTTGATCATGATTCTTACCTGGTTCAAACAATCTTATTCTCTATAGAAAAGCTTGTTATTTTAAAGAACTGTTTTATCTAAAACTGCTTAACTAAATTAGTCAACAGAACAACAAACTGGTGTATAGGAATAATAATGGTTCTGGCCTACTAAGACCTCCGCATAAAAAACTGAAGAGCTTCTTCAACTCTCTCAATACGGATTTCCGTATTGAAGCATGGCCCGAAGGGCCGTTCGTTGGTTATTCCAAGCACAGGGATGGGGTTTGAATCCTGGATCCCGCTGGTGAGGTCCCGCTCGCAAGCAATGGCGACAATAGCCCGGGGGCGGTATTCCCGTACGAACTTCCGTGCCAGGGTACCCCCGGTGGCCATGCTCACATGGATGCCGTACTTGTCCCTCAAAGCCAGCAGCTTGTTTACAGGACACCTCCCGCAGCGGCGGCAATTGTCAATATTAACTGTGATTTTATGCGGGCATCCACTCCACTGCAGGCAATGGGGAGCCAGAACAAGGATCTGGGCCGGCAACAGCTTGAATTCCTTGGAACGAACCAGCTGGTTGTTTACTTCGATGAAGGAACTCTTAATCCGATCCTGATCAATATGAAAAACCCTGCCAAGAGCCAGGGCAATGGGAAATAATAAATTCAAGGCCACCCTCATGGGTCCGCGCAGCACAGCAATATCTCTGGCGTAGAGCAGGGTCAGAATAATACCCCCGGTGCCGAAACAGGCTATGACCAGCGCGCCGACCAGTAACCCGGCAAGGGCCAGGAGGAGGATCTGATCGATGAGAGTACGGTTATCACGAAAAACAAGATACCAGATCCCCGACAGGAGAAGCCCTACACCTACAAGGCTGAAAGCCAGAAGACCAAGAAAAAGTCTTTTCCGAACCGGGAGTATTTCAACATTCAACTTGACTCGCCCCCGGCAGCATCGCTCCCCAGCACCGTACCCTTTGGAATGGGCTTGCCCCTTAAAAAAGCAGCTGCCTCCATCCGCCTGCCGCCCTGTAATTGAAGCTCAAGGATTCTCAGCATACCCCTACCGGTACCCACCAGAATTCCCTCAGGACCGGTAGCAACAACCTCACCGGGTTTTGCTCCTGGCCAGCCGGATTCCACGCAGCTGGTCCGCCAGAGCTTGAGCACCTTCCCCTGTAGCGTTGTGCGCGCTCCCGGCCAGGGATTCATGCCCCGGACAAGATTATAAATCTCCCGGGCCGGCCTGTCCCAGCAGATTATTTCATCCTCCGCCTTCAGCGGGGGAGCATAGGAAGGCTCCCCATTCTGGGGAATCCTGGGAGCCTGCCCCAGGGAAATCAAGCGAAGGGTCTCCACCAGCAAACGGGAACCTACCAGGGCCAGCCGGTCATGTACTATACCCACGGTGTCCTCCTCATGGATGGGAATGGATTCCTTCAAAATCATATCACCGGTATCCATACCTTCATCCATATACATGGTGGTAACCCCTGTCTCCTTTTCTCCGTTGATGACAGCCCGGTGTATGGGGGCTGCGCCGCGGTATTTCGGCAATAAAGAGGCATGGACGTTAATGCAGCCATAAGGTGGCAAGGACAGGATTTCCGGTGGAAGAATCTGACCAAAGGCAACCACAATCACAACCTCGGGGGCAAAAGCCCGCAGTGTCTCGATGAATTCAGGGTCCTTGATCCTTAGCGGCTGAAGTACCGGTATGCCCAGAGCAAGGGCAGTTTCTTTAACCGGGCTGGGTGTATTAATTTTTCCCCTGCCCCTGGGACGATCCGGGCGGGTAACTACAGCTGCAATTTCGTGTCCTGCTTCTTTCAGGGCCTTCAGGGAAGCTACGGCAAAATCCGGAGTACCCATAAAAACGATGCGCATACCATCTCCCTCAATTCTTCAACCTTCAAACTTTCGATATACTCCTGGCCCGGTCAATAAAAAGGATTCCGTCAAGATGGTCTATTTCATGCTGGAAAACTATTGCCGGGAAGCCTTTAGCCTTGATTATATTTTCCTTACCGTAACGATCCAGGTATTTCACGTGAACTTCATAAGCCCGGGTTACTTCCCCACTTACCCCGGGAATACTGAGGCAGGCTTCAGTGTTCACTTGCTCCCCTGCAGCAAAAATGATTTCAGGGTTGATCAGCTCCATTAACCCCTCTCCTGCATCCACAACAATTATCCGCTTGGAGATCCCCACCTGCGGTGCGGCCAGACCGACGCCCCTGGCGCTATACATAGTTTTGGCCATGTTATCCAAAAGCTTGTGAATATTCCGGGTTATTTTAGGCACCGCTTTAGCTTTTTCCCTGAGAACATCGTCTCCTATTTGCACAATATTATATATTGCCATAACCCTGCCTCCTTTAGATCATTCCCTGGGGATTAATATCGACGGTAATAACCGGTTTGAAGGCCGGTCGAAGGGTCTCCACTTTGTCCAGAAATTCCCTGATCAGGTCTTTTAATGAACTACGTTTGGGGCCTTTCAAGATCAGCTGCCAGCGGTGTTTTTCCTTGATTTTATTCAGGGTAGCCGGCGCCGGACCCAGGATATCTATCTGCCTGCCGGTGTTGAGCAGCTCTTTAGCAAAAAATTCTTTCGCCAGAAGGGCTCCCTTCTTCGCTTCATTTTCATCTTCATGGGTGAAAAGAAGCAGGGCCAGGTGGCTGAAGGGAGGGTAACCTAAAGCGCGCCTTACCTTCATCTCATTCCTGTAGAATCCCTCGTAGTCGTGGGCGGCAGCAGCAATTATACTGTAATGATCCGGTGAATAAGTCTGGATCAATACCTCCCCGGGAAGATCGCCCCGCCCGGACCTGCCTGCCACCTGGGTCAACAACTGGAATGTACGTTCAGCAGCCCTGAAATCAGGCATGTGCAAGGTTGTATCTGCGTTAATCACACCCACCAGGGTCACCTTCGGGAGATCCAGCCCTTTGGCAATCATCTGTGTTCCGATTAGAATATCGGCTTCTCCCTCCCGGAAGGATTTAAGGATCCTTTCATGGGAACCCTTGCGGGTGGTGGTGTCGCTGTCCATCCTCAGGATCCGGGCCCGCTCAAATATTCTTTTGGCCTCTTCCTCCACCTTTTGCGTACCTGTTCCGAAATGGCTGATATAGCGGCCGGAACAACCGGGGCAGCGCCCGGGGACCGGGATGGCATGATTGCAATAATGGCACCTGAGGCGGTTGTCCAGGTGGTAGGTGAGTGAGATATCACAGCTGGGGCACTTCAAGACCAGTCCGCATTCCCTGCAGACGACAATAGTGGCGTAGCCCCGCCTGTTCAGAAAAAGGAGCACCTGTTCGCCCCTGTCCAGGCGCAGGTTCACAGCTTCTATCAAAGCCCGGCTGAAAATACCTCTATTGCCGTTTTTTATTTCCTGACGCATGTCCACAACCCTGACCTTGGGCAGCGGCTTATGATCAATCCTGTGGGGCAGCTCCAGCAGCCTGTAAACCAGACCCTTGCCGGCCTTGAGCCGGCTTTCCAGAGAAGGGGTGGCGCTTCCCAACAGGACCACCGCCCCGGTAAGCTGGGCCCTTTTGATGGCTACTTCCCGGGCGTGATAGCGCAGGTGATCCTCCTGTTTATAGGTTGTTTCATGTTCCTCGTCAATTACAAAAAGCCCCGGCCTGGGCAGGGGAGCAAAAACTGCTGAACGGGTCCCTAAAACAACAGGCGCTTCTCCATTTTTGACCCGCAGCCACTGGACATATCTATCCCTGTCTGAAAGGGCGCTGTGTAAAACCGCTACTTTTCCGCCGAACCGGGCCCGGAACAGATCGATCATCTGGGGGGTAAGGGCAATTTCCGGAACCATGGCTACTCCCTGGCGCCCCGTTTTTAGCACAGTGGAAAGAGCATGGAGGTAAACCTCGGTCTTCCCGCTGCCGGTTACACCGTGCAGGAGAAATACACCGAATTGCCTCTCCTCCAATAACCTGGTAATGGGTTTTAAAACCTGTTCCTGCTGGGGAGTGAGCTGCGGGCCGCTGCAATCAGTTTCTTCGGGCAGCGGAACAGCGGGCATGGGTTCCTGAGATACAGCCTCCAGCATACCCCTGGCCACCAGTGTTTCTACAGTTTTCAGGGAAGCCCCGGCAGCAGCCGCCAATTCAAACATGGTTAACCCCGGGCAGCCGGCCGAGGCTTTCAAAACAGCAGCCTGCCTGGGCTTTCTGCCCATCGTTGCCAGGATCTTTTCCAGCTCGGCCCCGGTATGGACCGGATATACTCTTTTAACGGCACCCCTGCCTTTTACCCGCAGGCGCGGCGACAAAATACGCCCGAAAGCTTCAGCGGTACTGCACAGGTAACTGTCGGCCATCCAGCGGGCCAGTTCCAGCATCTCAGATGTTAAAATCTGGGTGTCCAGAACCCTGACGATGCTCCTGATTTTTACATCGCTCTCAGGAATGCCGAAACCTACCACGTACCCTGCCAGCTCCCTGTTGCCGAAGGGGACAAGTACCCTGCTTCCCACTGCAACCTGGTTCTCAAGTTCTGCGGGTACAGAATAGTGAAAAACCCGATCGGTTTTTCTGGTACTCAATTCAACAATGACTTCGGCATAGGGGCAGTTTTTCTTCATTATACCCTCCCAAAGGATACTTTACAAATTTGTGCACCGGTATAAAAATGGCCCGTCCGTAATTCAACCAGGCACGGGTTCCCTACGATTCCGCCCCCAGCTTTAACGGCTTAGAGCCGCTTTCTGTGAGGGACAATACATGACAACCAGAGGATATCAGGATTGCTGATCCATAATTGAGGGGGTACTGCTACTGCCTGTTATCCCTCAGTTTTAGCACCTCGTCAAGAATACGGTGGGCCAGGCTGAGTTTATCCATAACAGGCAACGGTAAAACGTATTGACCTGGATAAACCAGCTTGACTATATTTGTATCTGCTCCAAATCCTGCCCCGGGGAGAGTAACGTCGTTTGCCACCATGAGATCCAGGTTTTTATCCTTCACCTTTTGATGGGCGTTTTCTTCCAGGTTACTGGTTTCGGCAGCAAAACCCACCAGGGTCTGATGTGTTTTTCTCCGGCCAAGCTCAGCCAGAATATCGGGGTTTTTTTCGCACTCAATAACGAGTTTTGACCCTGTTTTTTTAATCTTTTGTCCGGATACCTCCCTGGGTCTGTAATCAGCCACTGCGGCAGCTTTAATAACGATGTCCACACGGGGGAAATACTCCATTACCTCCTTGAACATCTCTGCTGCTGTTTCCACTTGTTTCAGTTCAACCCCCAAGGGCGGCTGTAAATTAGTAGGGCCACTGATCAGGATGACCGAAGCCCCCCTGCTGGCGGCAGCCCTGGCCAGAGCATAGCCCATTTTACCAGAGCTCCGGTTAGTCAGGTAGCGTACGGGGTCGATTGGTTCCAGGGTGGGACCGGCTGTTACCAAAACCTTCAGGCCCTTGAGGTCACTGGGGGAAAGAAGCGCCTGAATCTTTTCCATAATGACATCCAACTCAACCAGCCTCCCCGGCCCTTCCGCCCCGCAGGCCAGGCGGCCTTGCCCCGGACCGACAAAATGATAACCGAGGTCTTTAAGCATGGCCAGATTGCGCTGAACCACCGGGTTTTGATACATATTTACATTCATGGCCGGACAGAACAATACCGGACAGGTGGTTGCCATAATTACAGTTGACAGCAGGTCATCCGCTATACCTGCCGCCACCTTGCCCAGGATATTGGCTGTGGCCGGTACAACAACAAGCAAGTCGGAAATGGCAGCCAGTTCAATATGCTGTACATTCCACTCCACAACCGGCTCGAAAAGTTCTGTGTAAACCCGGTTGCCGCTCAGGGTTTGAAAGGTCAGCGGGCTTACAAAGGCAGTAGCCGAACGGGTCATTATTACACGGACATCTGCCCCACCTGATTTCAGGTTGCTCGCCAGTTGGGCAGCCTTATAAACAGCAATACCCCCGGTTACACCCAGGGTAATATTTTTTCCCGCCAGCATGGGAAGCCCCCTCAAAATGGAATTATCATCTGAAAAATCTGCAAATTAAAAAAAGAAGGCGTGTCTAAATCTAAACCACTTTCCTTCACCGGATACTCAATTCTTGAAAAATGGATCCTGTGTGCTGATGAAGGACAGCCAGACTACTTGATCCTAACCCGTGTTCTTATATACCTTATTTTATTCTGAACGATCTCATTAAGGGCAGCTGTTACAGGCTTGAGAGCAACCCCGTTAACCTTGGAGCTACCTCTCTCGGTGAGTACCCTGGCCCGCTTAGCGGCAACAACAACTAGAGTATACCGACTGTCAACCTTTTCCATCAGCTCATCGAGACTTGGTTGGTTCATCCTGTCCTCTTATCCTCCACTTTCCATTGGTTCTCCAACTAAATTAACTCAATAAATCCCGCAACAAAAACTGGCAACGCTGGGACCGTGCTTTTTCTGCGGTGATGATTGCCCGGACGGTAGCCAGCGCCCGGGGCAATTCATCATTGATCACTATGTAATCATAATGGCAGGCCATCTTGATTTCGCATTCTATGCAGCGCAAGCGCTTCTCAATCTCCTCATTGCTATCGGTACCCCTGGCCCGCAACCTGGATTCCAGGGCAAGTCTGGACGGGGGAACCACAAAAATAAGCACAGCCATGGGAAAACGTTCTTTTACCTGCAGGGCGCCCTGAATATCTATTTCCAGAATCACATCGTTGCCCCGGTCAAGGGCTTCCTGCAAAAACCTGTATGGAGTACCGTAATAGTGACCGTAGACTTCCGCCCACTCCAGCAGTTCGTCTTCCTCAATCATTTTCTGAAAGGACTTGGTATCCAGGAAATAATAATCTACACCATGCACTTCACCGTTCCTGGGTGAACGGGTCGTAGCCGAGACCGATAAAAGGATGCTGGGATCCTCCTTGATCAGAGCTCTGCAGATTGAGCCCTTGCCCACACCTGAGGGGCCGGAAAAAACAATTAAAATTCCTTGCTTTTGCACGACTGTAGCCCCTATTGCTCAGAATTCTCTTCGGCCTGCGGCGACTCCTTCGACACCAGGCGGTGGGCTACGGTTTCAGGTTGGACGGCAGAGAGGATGACGTGATCGCTGTCCGTAATGATAACCGCCCTGGTACGGCGTCCGTAAGTTGCATCAATCAACATGCCCCTGTCCCGGGCTTCCGTAATAATTCTTTTTATGGGGGCTGATTCCGGACTAACTATAGCAATAATCCGGTTGGCCGAGACAATGTTTCCAAAACCAATATTGATTAATTTTATTTCCACAATGTTTCCCCCTTCAAAAATTAACCTGAGATTATTCTATATTTTGGACCTGTTCCCTTAATTTTTCAAGTTCACTTTTTACCTCAACAACCAGGCGGCTGATTTCAAGATCACTGGCTTTAGAGGCAATGGTATTTATTTCACGGTTCATCTCCTGAATCAGGAAGTCAAGTTTCCTTCCCACTGCTTCCTCCGCAAAAAGACAATTGCGAACCTGATTCAGGTGACTTTCCAGCCGCACTGTTTCTTCGGTTATACTGGAACGCTCAGCAAAAAGGACGACTTCAGCCTCCAGCCGTTCGGTGTCAAGGGAACCATCCTTCAGGAAGTCGCTCAAACGGTTTTGCAGTCTTTCTCTGTAATCTTCCACAACAGCAGGTGACCGGTCCCTGATGGTGTTATTGAGAAGGGCAAGATGTTCAACCCTGTTCAAAAGATCCTTGGCCAGTTCTTCTCCTTCGAAAGCTCTCATCTGAACCAGGCTTTCCACAGCCTTTTCCGTAGCCTCCTGAATGGCAGGCCACAAAAGTTCAAGATCTTCGACAGGCTCTTCCACAGTAAACACACCGGGTAGCGCCACCAGTTGTTGTAATTCTATTTTTCCCTCAATACCAACACTTTCCTGAAGTTCTTTCATTGCCTTATAATACGCTGAGGCAAGAGCTTTGTCAACTTTAACGGAAGCTGTTTTTTCGCCGCATTCTTCGATAGTCAGATACCCGTCAATCCGACCCCGGGTCACCCGGGTTGAGATGATCCGCCTGATCCGGTCCTCTAGAGAAACAAGTGAGCGGGGCAAACGTAAAACAACCTCACTATAGCGATGATTGACTGCTTTCAATTCCAGGGTAAATTTTTTATTACAGGTACTGCCCTCGCCCCGGCCGTAACCGGTCATGCTTTTAATCAATAATTCACACCACCTGTATCTATATAAGTATAGTATTGACTCTTAGCATAAAAATAATTTTTCTACTTTGGAGAAGAAAATCCTTCGATTTATGTTAATTTATGCGATATTTTAATCTTTTGAAAAAAGAAAAACCGGCATCAGGAATGCCGGGCATTAACTCATGTAGGTAACTGAACAAGGTAATTCAGTTAATTTTTTTCAGTATTTCTTCCATCCGGTCCAGTCCTTCTTTAATGTTCTCCATGGAACAAGCGTAAGAAAGCCTGAAATAATTATCATTACCAAAGGCAATACCGGGAACCACGGCTACCTGTGCTTCTTTTAGCAGAATAGCGGCAAGATCGGTTGCGTTGTTGATGGGGATGCCCTGGTAGCTCTTACCAAAAAAGCCCTTGACATTTGGATAAAGATAGAAAGCCCCGTTCGCGCGCATACAGGTTATACCCTTTATGGCCTTCAGCCGCTCGTACATATAGTTTCTTCTGCGGAGAAACTCGGCCTTCATTTTTTCCGTAAAGGACTGGTCGCCTGTCAGGGCGGCAACACTGGCATACTGGGCAATGGAAGTTGGATTCGAAGTGGAATGACTCTGCAAATCACCCATAGCTTTTGCTATGGGGCGGGTGGAAAGAGTATAGCCAATCCGCCAGCCGGTCATGGAATAAGCCTTGGAAACGCCATTAACAACTATGGTCTGTTCCTTCAAAGCAGGAGAAAAAGAAGCGATGCTGACATGCTTGACTCCGTTGTAAATAAGTTTTTCATAAATCTCATCTGAAATAACCATAATGCCGTGTTTTTCAATAACCTCTGCTAAAGCCCCCAGTTCTTCCGGTGTAAAAACAGAGCCGGTAGGGTTATTGGGGCTGTTAAGGATGAAAAGACGGGTCCGGGGTCCTATGGCCGACTCCAGTTCATCAGGGACAAGCTTAAAACCGTTCTCCTCCCGTGTTTCTATAATCCGGGGTGTTGCTCCGGACAGTTTAATCTGCTCCAGATAGCTTACCCAGTAAGGAGCGGTCAGGATAACCTCATCCCCCGGCTGTAGCAGCACCTGCATAGCGTTGTAAAGGCAGTGCTTGGCACCTGAGGAAACTACCACCTGATCCGGTTTGTATTCAAGTCCTTGCTCATGGCGGTATTTTTCGCAAATAGCCTCTTTTAGAGCCTTTATTCCTGTCACTGGGGTGTATTTGGTCTTTCCTGCCCGAATCGCGGCAATTGCCGCCTCCTTGATGTGGTCCGGGGTGTCGTAGTCCGGTTCTCCTGCCCCAAAGCTAATTACCTTATGCCCCTTTGAGGCCATTTCTTTAGCTTTTGCGTCGATTGTTAGAGTGGGGGATGCGCTGATATTTAACGCCCGGTCGGCTAATTTCATTAAAGAACGAACCTCCTTTTTGATGAAAGGCCGTTGTGCTTCGTCGCACATGTGGAAGCCGCCGGTCTTCATCATTGCAGTCAAGTATTAATTGATCCTATCGTTCAACCCAGGCGCTTCAAGAAGAATGTGAAAGCGTCTTGACAGGCACTGGCAGAATAGGTTCAGCAATCACCGTTACTGGTGATCCTGTTGCTCCCAAAGGGCATAACTCTTTTCCTAAAAAGTAAATTAAAAGGTTACTGTACCAATTGTATTCTTAATTCTTTCCAGAGCTTCTTTTATACGCTCCTTATCAATGGTCAGCGCCATTCTGAAGTATCCTGCACCATTCTGACCATACCCGGTGCCTGGTGTAATAACAACACCGGCTTTATCCAGCACCAGTTCAGCGAAGGAGTCGGATGTGTACCCCCGGGGCACAGGCGCCCAGACATAAAATGTAGCCTTTGGTTTTTCCAGGTTCCAACCCAGGCTGTTCAGCCCTTCAATCAAAATATCCCGCCGCTCCTGGTACACTTTATTCTGCTCAGCTACAATGTCCTGAGGTCCAGTCAATCCGGCAGCGGCAGCATACTGGATCGCCTGAAAAACACCAGAATCAATATTTGATTTTAACCGGCCCAGGGCTTCAACAACTCTGGCATTACCAGCAGCCCAGCCGACACGCCACCCGGTCATGTTATAGGTCTTAGAAACCGAGTGAAACTCAATCCCCACTTCCTTTGCCCCTGGAAACTGGAGAAAACTGGGTGGCTTATAACCATCAAAGGACACGTCAGAATAAGCAGCGTCGTGACATACCAGTATATCGTATTCCCTGGCAAAGTCGATTAGCTCACGATAAAAGGCTTCGCCAGCCACGGCGCCGGTGGGGTTGTTCGGGTAATTAACAAAGATGATTTTCGCCCGCTTCGCTACATCCCGGGGAATTGACTTAAAATCAATTAAATAACCATTTTCAGGCTTCAAGGGCAGATAATAGGGTTCGGCACCCGCTAATATAGCTCCGCCTGAATAAACAGGATAACCGGGATCAGGAACAAGAACCGTATCACCGGGATTCAGGTAACACCAGGAGATGTGGGCGATGCCCTCTTTGGAGCCGAGCAGGGACACCACTTCGGTTTCCGGATTCAGTTCAACTCCAAAGCGGTTTTGGTACCACTGGGCCACTGCCTTACGGTAGGTCAGCATGCCCACCGAGGAGGGATACTGGTGATTTGCTGGGTTATACGCCTCCCTTACCAAGGTCTCAATAATATGAACCGGCGTCGGCCGGTCCGGGTCACCGATACCAAGACTGATTACGTCAACGCCGGCCTCTTTTTTCGCGGCGATTAGTTTTTCAATCCGTGCAAAAAGATATGGCGGTAAATTACAGATACGCTGGGCCTCTACTATTTTCAATAGGATTATTTCCTCCCTCTCTATGTAATAATGATGATATTAATGGTATGCCCTTTATGCAGAACCATTTTTCCCTATACTTTTATATTTTATCACCGGGCTTAAAAGTTGCAAGATCTTATAAATTGTATACATTATAATTCAAATAACCCAGTTGACAAGGGTAAATATGGAATTATTTAGCAAATGACTCCTGCTAAACTCTTTTTTTAACAGTTTATGCAAAGTGCAGTCGGGGGTATAAACAAAAAGGGTCAAAGCGAAAAACTTTGCCCTCTCGATATCCGTATTCACTTAAAAAAGCACTGCTACTTTTTCAGGGGATAAGCACCGCTAAAAACTTCCTCGGCGGGGCCGGTCATATACAAATGGTTGTCTTCAGCCCATTCAATATTGAGGTCTCCGGCCGTTAAGTGTACCGTAACTTTACGTCCGGTGTAACCGTTTAAAAAAGCGGCAACTGCCGCGGCGCAGGCTCCGGTACCGCAGGCCAGGGTCAGCCCCGCACCTCTTTCCCAAACTCTCATTTTTATTTCATCCCGGGAGATAACCTGAACAAATTCGACATTAGTCCTGCGGGGAAAGGCTTCATGAACTTCCAAGCGGGGTCCGAGAGTTTTCAATAGTTCCTCATCAAGGTGGGGGAAAAAGAGGATGCAATGGGGGTTTCCCATTGACACTGCGGTTATGCGGTACTCAACACCGTCGATTTCCAGGGGCTCATCCACCACCTGCCCCGCCGGCCCGGTCATGGGTATCTCATGGCGTTCCAGGCGCGGTTCACCCATATCCACCCTGACTGCACGAACCCGTCCGGCCTCCAAAAGCAATTCAGGTACCCGGATTCCAGCC
Source organism: Pelotomaculum sp. DTU098 (assembly GCA_001512635.1). GTDB lineage: Bacteria > Bacillota > Desulfotomaculia > Desulfotomaculales > Pelotomaculaceae > DTU098. The sequence continues at coordinate 64,896 of LFSA01000027.1, forward strand.
GGGGTATCCACCTCAATTTTTTCCTTTCTGACCAGGCCCCTTTCATACAAATATTTAGCAACGCAACGGATTGCGTTCCCGCACATTTCCGCCTCGCTGCCGTCAGAATTGAAAATGCGCATGTAAATATCCGCCCTGTCCGAGGGCAGCAGCAAAACCAGCCCGTCAGCACCCACCCCAAAGTGACGGTTGCACATTTCCACAGCCAGCCCGGAAAAATCAAGATCTTTTAGTTCCTCTTCCAGACCGTTAACCAGAATAAAGTCATTACCAAGCCCCTGTACCTTTGTAAACCTCAATTCCATTCCCCCCCACACTGTTCTCCACCCTTATTTTATCACCTCAGTTCTTAAACATTTATACTCTGAGATACATTATTTTTTGGCGGATCTGTTCCACCAGGCAGCGGGACAGGAGCCCAACAACCGTAGGCGTCGCAGCGATACCCAGAACCAACACCCAGTGCTCTATACTTAAGGGTACAGTATGAAAAACCTGCTGCAGAAAAGGCACGTAGACAACCAGAAGCTGCAGGGCAGCGGAAATAAGTACAGCCCCAACCAGGTAGGGGTTGGTCAGCAGACCAATCTCCACGATTGAATGGAACTCCGAGCGGCAGGCAAAAACGAAAAACAACTGAAAGAACACCAGGGTATTAAAGGCTATGGTGCGGGCCAGATCCAGATCACCCATGGCCAGGCCCAGCCTGAAAGAAAGCAGGGTACCTATACCGATCAAAGCGCCGCTGATACCGATCCGCCAGACCATGCCGTGGGAAAAAACACTTTCCCTGGGGTGGCGGGGAGGGCGCGTCATTATGTCGTGGTCATAGGGATCAACTCCCAGGGCCATGGCCGGAAGGCCGTCGGTAACAAGGTTCATCCACAGAATCTGGATGGGGAGCAGGGGGAGAGGCAAACCTCCCAGCACAGCCAGAAACATAGTCAGCACTTCTCCCACATTACAGGAGAGCAGGTAACGGATAAACTTGCGGATATTGTCGTAAATGCCCCTGCCCTCTTCCACAGCAGCAACGATATTGCTGAAATTATCATCAGTTAAAACCATAGCCGAGGCCTCCTTGGTGACATCGGTACCGGTGCTTCCCATGGCAATGCCGATGTCGGCCTCTTTCACAGCAGGGGCGTCGTTGACACCGTCGCCGGTCATGGCCACAACATGCCCGGACTGTTTTAAGGCCCGGACGATTTGCAGTTTATGCCTGGGCGAAACCCGGGCATAAACACTAACCCGTTTCGCCAGTTCCTGGAGCTTGTTTCCGGACAGCTGCTCCAATTCACGGCCGGTGAGGATTTCGCCGTTTTTAGCCAAAATGCCCAGCTCCCTGGCTACGGCCCGGGCAGTTAGCGGGTGGTCTCCGGTGATCATGACCACCTTGATCCCGGCCCTGTGGCAGGTTTGAACCGCCTTCAGGGCAGTGGGCCGCGGGGGATCGATCATCCCGGCCAGGCCTAGAAAAACCAGTTTCTGTTCAATAACATCTTCCGTGAACTCTTCAGTGCCGGGGGGTAATTCCCGGTAGGCAAAGGCAAGCACACGCAGGGCTTCCCCGGCCATCAGGGCGTTTTGTCTCAAAATATAATCCCGGTCCCGCTCCGATATGGGTACTACCAGGCCGTCCCTGTAGATGTGAGTACACAACTCCAGTACACCGTCCGGGGCGCCTTTAATATAAGCAGTTAACGCCCCGCCAGGCTGCCGGCAGACAACTGACATGCGCTTGCGGTCAGAATCAAAGGGCAGTTCGGCAATCCGTGGCTCCTGGGTCTCAATCCGCTCCCGCCAGTGCCCTGCCTTGGCAGCCATAACCAGGAGCGCACCCTCTGTGGGGTCTCCCATAATCGTCCAGCCGGGTGCCGGACGTCCTTTGACCAGCCCCCGGAAAAGCCCCCCCACGCTGATCCCGCCGCGCTGAAGCACTGCGTTGTTACAGAGGGCTGCAGCCTTCATCATCAGGTTAAAGGCCGGTCCCTGGACAGAACCCGGGCCTTCAAAGGTACCCTTGGGATCATAGCCTTCCCCGGTAACCTCAAAAACCTGATCCCCCACAATGACCCTTCGTACAGTCATTTGATTCTGGGTGAGGGTACCGGTCTTGTCCGAGCAGATGACAGTGGCGCACCCCAGGGTTTCAACCGCAGGGAGCTTCCGGATAATAACATGGCGGCGGATCATGCGTTGAACACCGATGGCCAGAGCAACAGTCACAATAGCAGGTAATCCCTCCGGGATGGCAGCTACAGCGAGGCTGACACCAGCAAAAAACATCTGGTAGGCATCCTCTCCGCGCCAGATTCCCAAAACCACCACGGCGGCACAGATAACGAAGCAAAAGGCGACAATGCCTTTACCCAGTTGGGCCAGCCGGCGTTGCAGGGGTGTTTCATCCTGCCCGGCAGCCTGAATCATCCCGGCAATATGTCCCATCTCCGTAGCCATACCGGTGCGCACCACAAGGCCGCGCCCCCGCCCGCGGGTAACCGAGGTGCCCAGGTAGACCATGTTGCGGGTATCACCCGGGGCCAGATTCTCCCCTGACAGGGTTTCCGCGTGCTTTTTGACAGGGACTGACTCACCTGTCAGGGAGGACTCTTCTACCTCGAGATTAGTGGCATTTAAGAGACGCAGGTCGGCGGGGACCCTGTCGCCTTCTTCAAGGAGGACCAGGTCTCCGGGGACAATCCCGGTGGCGGGAATCCTGCGTTCCTGGCCGCTCCGGATGACTCTGGCCTCCGGGGCCGCAAGCTGTCTGAGGGCTTCCATGGAGCGTTCTGCCCGGTACTCCTGAACGAAGCCCAGGATGGCGTTCAACACGACGATGATCAGGATCGCCACAGCATCGGCGTATTCACCAAGTAAACCTGACACAGCGGTGGCAGCCAGCAGTACCATGACCATGAAGTCTTTAAACTGGTTTAAAAAAAGCTGCCACAAGGAAACCCCGGGTGCTCCGGCCAGTTCGTTAGGGCCGTACCGTTCCAGCCTTTCCTTTGCCTCCTTCTCAGACAGGCCCTTTTTTATGTCGCTTTTGAGCTGCTCAATGGTTTCTTGCGGGGTCAGAGCATACCAGCGCCCGGACATAAGCATCAACCCCCTTGTCCTGGATTACCTAATTATTGCCAAATATATTCCAGGGGGGGTGAAAAAATGACTGGTTGCCGGAACAGCCGGGTACATTAACCGAACAACCCATTATTTATCATGAAAAGGCTGGTATTCTTCCAGGCATTCCAGCGTATGAGTAAAATTAATGTGGGTTTTCAGTATAGGGAGCAGTAAAAACAGGTAAAAAAAG